>CAZTNV010000198.1:0-7774 GCA_964615535.1 uncultured Mycobacteriaceae bacterium
GCAGGTCGCCTGCTTCGATACCGCCAGCCACCGCAGCCACCCGCCGCTGGCCGACCGCTTCGCCCTGCCGGAGGAGATTTATGCGGCCGGGGTCCGCCGCTACGGGTTTCACGGCCTGTCCTACGAATATGTCAGCCGGGCGCTGCCCGAGGTCGCGCCGGACTTGGCGGAGGGCCGGGTGGTGATCGCCCATCTCGGCAACGGCGCCAGCATGTGCGCGGTTCGGGACGGGCGGAGCATCGACAGCACCATGGGCTTCACCGCGGTGGACGGCCTGCCGATGGGCACGCGCTCGGGCGCGCTCGATCCCGGGGCGGTGCTGCATCTGATCGACCGCATGGGCATGGACACCGGGCAGGTTTCCGATCTGCTCTACCACCGCTCCGGCCTGCGCGGCCTGTCGGGGATCAGCAGCGACATGCGCGATCTGCAAGCCAGCGACGACCCCCGCGCGGCGCTGGCGATCGACTATTTCGTCTACCGGATCGGGCAGGAGCTGGGCCGGCTGGCGGCCAGCCTGGGCGGGCTGAACGGGCTGGTGTTCACCGCGGGGATCGGCGAGAATGCACCGGAGATCCGCGAGCGGGTCTGCCGCAATGCCGAATGGCTCGGGATCGTGCTGGACGACGCGGCCAACCGGCAGGGCGGCCCCCGCATTACCCGTGCGGACAGCCGGGTGTCGGCCTGGGTGATCCCGACCGACGAGGAGCGCATGATCGCCCGGCATACCCTGGCGGCTTTGGGACGCGACGGCGGGGCGCCGCCCGGCCGGTAGCGCCGCACCGCCGGTTGCAATGCCGGCGGATTGGAGTGAACCACGATGGCACGTTCGAGCGGGACCTGGTTTCGACGCCCGGCGCAAGACGGCGGCGAACCCGTTTCGGCACTCTCCCCCGCCCCGGACCAGCCGACCTTGGCCGAACCGTCCGCCGAGCCGGCAGACCGGGCGGTTCGGCTCGACGAGACCATCGCCCGCGTGGCGCTGCTCGCTCTGGCGGCCGGGTGTTTTCTGGTGCTCTGGCCGTTCCTCCTGCCGATCCTGTGGGCGGTGATCCTGTGCTTTTCGACCTGGCCGCTGTTTCGCAGGGTCGAGGGCTGGCTGGGCGGCCGGCGGACCCTGGCCGCGGTCGCGATGGTGCTCGGCCTGGCTGCCATCCTGGTGGTGCCGTTGATCATCCTGGGCAACAGCCTGTCCGGCAACATCGCCGGTCTCAGGGAGACGATCCGGTCGGTGATGGCCGACGGCCTGCCCGCCGCGCCGCCCTGGCTCGGCACCCTGCCGCTGTTCGGCCAGAACATAGCGGTGCGCTGGCAGGAATTGAGCGCGGACAGCGCGGCGCTGGCGGAGGAAGTCCACCGCCTGCTGCCGATCGTTCGGGACTGGCTGCTCACCGGCGGGCTCAGCCTGGTCACGGCCGTCCTGCAGTTGAGCCTGAGCCTGTTGATCGCCCTGTTCCTGTATCGCGACGGCGTGACGATGGCCGGACGGCTGGAGGCCGCCCTGCACCGGATCGCCGGGGACCGCGCCGCCGGTCTGTTGACGGTGGCCGGCGGCACCACCCAGGGCGTGGTCTACGGCATCCTCGGGAGCTGCCTGGCGCAGGGCATCCTGGCCGGCTTCGGCTTCTGGCTGGCCGGGGTGCCCGGCGCGCTGTTCCTCGGTCTCCTGACCTTCTTCCTGTCCCTGGTGCCGTTCGGGCCGATACTGGTCTGGCTGCCCGCGGCGCTGTGGCTGTTCAGCCGGGACGAGACCGGTTGGGGCGCCTTTGTCGTGCTCTGGGGGCTGCTGGTGGTCGGCACCGTCGACAACTTCATCAAGCCGCTGTTCATCTGTCGGGGCGGCGCGCTGCCGTTCATTCTGGTGCTGCTGGGCGTGCTGGGCGGTGCGCTCGCCTTCGGCTTCATCGGCATTTTCGTCGGCCCGACCCTGCTGGCGATCGGCTACAGCCTGCTGAAGGAGTGGAGTTCCACCACGACGGCCTGAGCGCCGCCCCGGCGGCCTCCTTCCGGCGCGGGCTCAGGATCGTGCCGGTGCCGGTGACCGGCTCAGCCGAAACAGGCTCAGCATGCCGACCGCGAAGGCGGCGCCGAGCAGGGTGAAGATCAGGCGCTGCCACCAGGCATCCACCGTGCCCTCGCCGGTCAGCAACCCGGAACTCAGCAGGATCACCATGGTGTTGCAGGCCATCAGTCCGATCGCGCCGGCCCCGCCGCCGGATGCAACCTGTCCGCCGAACCAAAGGGCGGCCAGCAGGGTTGCCAAGGCCAGCACCGTCAACGACGGCAGGATCGCCACCACCATGTAGAGCGCCAGCGCCGCCATTCCCCCGGCCAGCGTGCCGACGAAGCGCACCGACACCTCCTGCTGGCGGTGCCCTTCGTCGGGCTGGATGACGACCATCAGCGCCACTGCCAGGACCGGCAGCGCCGAGGACAGGTCGAACATCAGGAAGAACAGAATCAGCGGCAGCAGGACCAGGGTGCCGACCAGGGCGACCAGCGCCGGCGGCGGCCGGGCGGCGGCGGACCCGGACCCGGCCGGGACGGCGGCCGCGCGCCGGGGCGGCATCACCGCGGGCCAGAGCAGATGCACCAGCCAGACGGTCAATACCGCGACGACCATCGCCCGGACCAGCGCGAACGCCATCAGGCTCGCCGCGGCGAGCGAATCGACGGCGACCACCGGCAGGATGATCAGGGACAGAAGAAACAGCACGGCGGGCAGCCGCTTCCGCCCCTGCGCTATACTGTAAAGGCAAAAGAACAGCAGCAGCCCGATTACGCCGACCAGCAGATCGGGAAAATCGATCAGCGCCGCCGTCGCGGCGAGCACGACGATGGCCGCGACCGCCATGGCCGCGACCAGACCGATGCCGAGCCGGAGCGGCGGGCCCCCCGGAAGATTGGCCAGCAGGGTGGCAACCAGCAGCGGCGGCAGAAAGCTGGGCAGCCATTGCAGCGCCTCGGCCAGGACAAAGGCGCCGGTCAGCCCGAACGCGAAGCGCAGCACCGCGTGTCGCCGCGCCCGCCATTCCTCCGGGTCCGGTCCGGCCGCTGCGGTCATCGCCGTCGGGGTCATGGACCGCCTGCGATCAGTAGACATAGGACAGGATTGCGACCAGCCGGAGCCACAGCCAGCCGACCGGGTTCAGGACCCAGTCCGGCTCGGTGTAGACGATCACGCTGGCCTGGGACCCGAAGCGGATCCCCGTCTCGCGGACCTGGCCGCGGTCGATCTCCATTTCAATGCGCACGGGGAAGCGTTGCGGATCGCGCAGCCAGCCGCGGCTCTGCTCGGCCTCGGGCAGGGTCCCGGCCGGGACTTCCTGGCCGGTGGCGATGCCCCAGCCGATGCTCTCGACCCGGCCGCGGAAGATCTGTCCGGGCTGGACGTCGAGGGCGATCTCGACCGGGTCGCCCGGTTCGACGGAGCCGATCTGGTTTTCGCGCATGAATACGGTGATCCAGACCACCCGCGTGTCGATGAAGGTCAACACCGGCTGGCCGGTCGTAACGTACTGACCGGTCGACAGCCTGAGATTGGTGATCAGGCCGTCGGTCGGCGCGATGACCGTGGCGTAGATCAGATCGAGACGGGCCTGTTCGAGCGCCGCCATGGCCGCGCGGATCTGGGGGTTGGCGGCGCCCTCGGGACCGAGATTCTGCCGCGCCCGCTCCAGCTCGGCCTCGGCGTTGCCGAGCACCGCCTCGGCCTGGGCGGTCTGGGACCGCGCCTGATCGGCGCGCGCCTCGGGATAAACGCCGCGCCGCACCAATTCCAGGATACGTTCGGCCTGCAGCCTCACATTGGCGAGGGCGGCGCCTTGTTCGGCGACCCGTGCCTGGGCGGATTCGACCTCGGCCGTCGAGGCGCCGACGTCCTGACCGGCGGCCGCCAGTTCCGCCTCTGCCGCCTGCACGGCGATGCGGAACGGCTGGGGATCCAGGCGGAACAAGGTCTGTCCGTGCTCGACCCTTTGGTTGTCCTCGACCTCGACCGCCACGACCTGGCCCGAAACACGTGGCGCGATCTGCACCAGAAAGGCTTCGACCGTACCGAGCGAACTGTACGGCGTGATCCGATCGGCGAAGATGTGGTAGGCGAACAGGATCAGGAGTGCGACCAGCACGCCGAGGGTCAGCGACCGAACCGGATTGCGCGGCGCGGCCGGCGGTGCCGCCTGGACCGGTGCCGCCTCGCGGTCCGGCGCCGGTTCCGCGGGCGCTGGTCCGCGCGCCTCGATCGCTGCCGTCTCGCGCCGGGCCTCCGCGGCGGTATCCGCGGAGGCGGCGATGGTCCGGGACCGGTCCTGGGTCATGCTGCGGTCTCCTGGATACGGGACGGCATGCCGGTCAGTGGCCGACGGCCACGGGCGCGATCAACCCGAGATCGCGGAAGGCGAAGATCATGAGCTGGACGGCCAGAGCCGCCAGCAGGATCGCCACGATTCGCCCGATCACCTGGAGCCCCGCCGGACTCAGATACTTGAGGATTCTGAACGCATTCAGCATGACCAACAGGTTGAATGCCTCGACCGCCAGCACCATGGCGATGATGCCGAGCCGCTGCCCCAGGCTGGTGGCGGCTGCGCTCACGGTGACGATGGCGACGATACCGTGCGGCGTCGCGAGCATCGGCACGGCGATCGGCGAAATCGCGATATCGGTCGAGGGTGCCGCCCCGGCCTCCGGCTCGCTGTGCCCGCCGCTGCCCAGCACCATGCCGATGGCGAAAATCAGGAGAATCAGGCCGCCCGAAAATTTGAGGGCCGGCAGCGTGACATGGAAGATCTGCAGCAGGAACTCGCCGGCAACCGCAAACAGGACGCAAATCACCGTCGCCGTCGACACCGCCTTGATCGCTACCTTCCGACGGAAATCTTGATCGGCTTCGGCGGTCAAGGCGCCATAGACGATCATTCCCTTCAGCGGCCCGATCGTGATCAGAAAAATGATGAAGATGTCAAGCAGACCCAGGGTCATCGCGGCCTCCTTAGAGCGGTTTCGACAGCCATCGGTGGGGCCCGATCACGCCGGACGACCTGATGCAAAGGCGACCTGCCTGGCCGGACGGCTTCTGCGCTGGACTGTGACCGACACGCACAGTCTCCCAGACCGCTTTCCTTGCTTGTTTTGCTTGCTGAAGAGGCAGTCTGACTGCGTGGTCGTTAGAACACTATCATTAAGGTCCTACCAATATCCAGTATTCCACTTGGACTGCCATTCCTTCAATGCAAAAATGGTATTGAGGCTATGGCCATTCAGGGTAATCGTTTCATCTGTATTCGGCCAATAACGACACAGCCGAAAAGACAAAAAAGCCTATATTGCAGAGAGAGGAAAAATCTCTGTATAAACCTAAAAAGATGTGACGACGGCGCCCGAATTTTCTGGGATCTTCATCCAGAGGGATGAAAGCGACGATCATTCTGTATTGGAACGCCGGGGCCGCACTGGCTTAATGTGGGTGTCCAATTTCCGGATCGCAGGCGGATGACAGCCCATGAACACGCGCGCAATCCCCGCCCTGGTCATCGCGGCCGTCATCCTGCTGGTTCAGGGCTGTTCGCATCCGCCGCGGCTGGCCGCGGTTCCGAACGAACAGACCAGGGCGGCGACGATTCCCGGCATTCCCGATGCGCGATTTTTCGTTAATGATACTGTCGAAGGCATCAGGGCGGCGGGAATGGCGGCCCTGGCGCGAGAGCGGGCTTTTCTGGCGGCCTCGGGGCATCGCGGCCCGCTGCCGCCGGCCAATTTCCTGGCCATTTCCGGAGGCGGCGACGACGGTGCCTTCGGTGCCGGCTTGCTGGTCGGGTGGACCGCTGCCGGCACCCGTCCCGAGTTCAAGCTGGTCACCGGGATCAGCACCGGCGCCCTGACCGCGCCTTTCGCCTTCCTGGGCCCGGACTACGACGACGAACTGACCGAGGTCTATACCGCAATTTCGCCGGAAGACGTGTTCCTGCAGAGGAACATTTTCTCGGTCCTGTTCAACGATGCGCTCACCGATTCCACGCCGCTGCACCGGCTGGTCGCCCACTATGCCGACGAAGAGATGTTTCGCCGGATCGGCGAAGAGTACCGCCGGGGGCGCCTGCTGCTGATCGGCACGACCAATCTGGATGCCGGACAGGCGGTGATCTGGAATATCGGGGCGCTTGCGGTGAGCGGGCATCCTGACGCGCTCGACATATTTCATCGCATCCTGGTTGCCTCGGCCGCCATCCCGGGGGTGTTTCCGCCGATGATGTTCGACGTCGAAGTCGACGGGCAGCCCTTTCAGGAAATGCATGTCGATGGCGGCGCCATGGCCCAGGTCTTCGTCTATCCGCCGGGGCTGGATTTGCGCAGCATGGCGCAGGCGAACGACAGCGCCGCGCGCCAACGCCGGCTGTTCATCATCCGCAATGCCCGGCTGGACCCGAACTGGGCCAGCATTGAACGGCGGGCACTGGACATCGCGGGGCGGGCGATTTCCTCGCTGATCCAGACCCAGGGCATCGGCGACCTTTATCAGATTTTCGCCATCGCCCACAGGGACGGGGTCGAGTTCAATCTGGCGTATATCAGCCGGGAGTTCACGGTTGAGCACCGCGAGAATTTCGATCCGGTCTATATGCAGGCGCTGTTCGATTACGGATACGAACTCGGCCGGAACGGCTATCGCTGGCACCAGGCACCGCCGGGATGGCTGCCCGACGATGTCCCACCCGGCGTTGTGCTGGCGCCGCGCAGCACCGCTGCCGCCGTGACGCCGCGGTCTCGGGCCGATACCACGGGACCGGCGGCACCGCCCGGCGACGGGATCAGATAGGGCGGTCCTCACACGTCGAGGTTCGCCACCTTCAGGGCATTCTCCTGGATGAAGTCGCGGCGCGGTTCCACGGCGTCGCCCATCAGGGTCGAGAAGATGTCCGCGGCTTCGTCGGCATGGCTGACCTTGACCTGCAGCAATGAGCGCGCATTGGGGTCCAGGGTGGTTTCCCAGAGCTGGTCGGGGTTCATCTCGCCTAGACCCTTGTAGCGCTGGATGGCGACGCCCTTGCGGCCCAGCTCCATCACCTTGTCGACCAGCGAGACCGGGCCGTTGATCGGCCAGTCCTGGGCCTTCAGCGTCAGGCGGCCGGCCTGGGTATAGACGGCATGGAGGTTCGCCGCCTGGGCCTGGAGCCGCCGCGCCTCGGCGCTGCGCACCAGATCGGCGTCAATGGTCCGCTGCTCCGACACGCCGCGTAGCGTGCGCTCGAAGATCAGACCGCCATCGCCCGAGGGCCGGCCCCGCCAGCCGCGCTCGATCGCCGGGGACAGCAGGTCCAGGCGCTGCGCGATCTCCTCCGCGATCGGCCGGGCCCGATCGGGATCGGCCAGACGCTCGGGATCGAGCGCGCCGGCCACCGCCGCCTGTTCCGCCACGGCCCAGTTCCCCACCTTGCGGGCCAGCGGCTCCAGCAGATGCTTGACCTCGCGCGCCTGCTCGACCTGCGCGCGCAGATCGGCGCCGGCCACCTGGGCGCCGTCATGGGTGGTGAACACCAGCTCGTCGATGCCCTGATCGATCAGGTAGTCTTCCAGCGCCTTGTCGTCCTTCAGATAGGTCCGCGACTTGCCGCGCTGGACGCCGTAGAGCGGCGGCTGGGCGATGTAGAGATAGCCGCTGTCGATGATTTCCGGCATCTGACGATAGAAGAACGTCAGCAGCAGCGTGCGGATATGGCTGCCGTCGACATCCGCGTCGGTCATGATGATGATCTTGTGATAGCGGGACTTGGCG
>CAZTNV010000199.1:0-7730 GCA_964615535.1 uncultured Mycobacteriaceae bacterium
CCGACCGCAAATGGCCCGATTACGCCGAGTTCTGCGACCGCTTCTATTTCGCCGTGGCCGACGATTTCCCTCTGGAGCTGATCCCGGCGGAGTGCGGCCTGATGGTGGCCGATGCCTACGACGCCACGATCCTGCGCGACGCCCCGGAGCACCGGTTGAACCCGGCCCGCCGCCGCGCCGTCCTGCTCCGCTTCGCCCTGGCCGCCGCGGCCCGGCTGCACCGGCTGGAAGATCCGGGGATCGCCGAGTCCGCGGGTCCGGGCCGGTGAGCGCCCCCGCCCCCGCCCCCGTGGCGCGACACATCGGGTCGATCGACGAGCTGCTGGCCGTGGCGCTGGCGCTGATCGGCGACCCGGCGCGGCTTTCGCCGGCCGAGCAGGCAACGGCGACCGGAGCCCGCCCGGAGGCCCGTATCGCCGGGCTCGCCGCCGCCGTGGCAGAGCGCATGTACGACGGCGCCGATCCGCTAGGCGAGGCGCTCATGCGACTGCGCACCGCCGCGGAGCGCCGCGGGCAGGGACAGACCCTGACGCCGCCCGGCGTGATCGGAGCGATGCTCGGCTGGGCGCGCATGCTCGATCCCGTCCCCGAACGGATCGTCGATCCGGGCGCCGGCACCGGCCGCTTTGCCCTGGCCGCGGCGCGCGCCTTCCCAGAGGCACGGATCGTCGCGGTCGAGGCCGATCCGATGATGGCGATCCTGTTGCGCGCCGCGGCCGCGGTGCCGGGTCTTTCCGACCGGATCGAGCTCCGCATCGGCGACTACTGCGCCCTGCCGGTCGAGCCGGCGGCAGGGCGAACGCTGTTCCTGGGCAATCCGCCCTATCTGCGCCACCACGCGCTGGCCCCGGCGGCCAAGGCGCGGTATGCCGCGATAGCCGCACGGTTCGGCGTGCGCGCCTCGCGGCTGGCCGGGTCGCACCTGCATTTCTTCCTGCGGAGCCTGGATCTGGCGCGGCCCGGCGATGCGCTGTGCTTCGTCACCGCGGCGGAATGGCTGGATGTCGGCTATGGCGCGGCGCTGCGCACGCTGCTGGCCGGACCGTTCGGCCTGGTCTCGGTCGACCGGGTCGCGGCGGCGGCGGCGGTGTTCGACGGAACCCTAGCCACTGCCGCGATCACCGCCACCGTAATCGGCCGGCCGGTCGAGACCGCCGCGCTGCGCAGCGTGGCCGGCGCGGCGGATCTGACCGAGTTGGGCCGCGGCCCTCCGGTCCCGGTTGCGGCGTTGCGAACCGCCGCGAAATGGTCGGTTCTGTTCGACCGCCCGCCGTCTCCGGCACCTCGCCGCCCCGGCAACGGTGCCGCCATCGGCGATGTGTTCCGGGTCAGCCGTGGCCAGGTGACCGGTGCCAACCGGATCTGGATCGCCGGACCCCACGCCGTGCAGGCCGCCCTGCCGCCCGCGGTGCTGGTCCCTTCGGTCACCCGCGCCCGCGACCTGTTCGCCGCCGGCCCGGCCCTGACCGGGCTTGCGGCGCTGCGCCGGGTGATCGACCTGCCGCCCGATCCGGGCGCCTTCACCGGGGACGAGCGCGCCGCGATCGACGCCTTTCTGGCCTGGGCCAGGGCGCAGGGCGCCGAGCTCGGCTATGTCGCCCGCCATCGCCGGCCGTGGTACGCGGTTCGGCTGCACCCGCCCGCGCCGATCCTGTGCAGCTACATGGCGCGCCGCCCGCCGGTGTTCGTGCGCAACCCGGCCGGTGCGCGGCATGTCAACATTGCCCACGGCCTCTATCCGCGCGAGCCCCTGGACCCCGCCACGCTCGACCGGATCGCCGCCTGGCTCAACCGCGCTTCGGGGTGCGAGGGCGGCCGGACCTATGCCGGCGGCCTGATCAAGTTCGAGCCGCGCGAGATCGAGCGGCTGCCCCTGCCGCCGCTGGCCGAGCTGCTCGCGGCGTGACCCCGCCTCCGGCGCTCACAGCGCCCGGCCGCGCCAGGGCACCAACGCGGGCACCCGGACGCGGTATTCGGCATAGGCCGAGCCGTAGATCTGCAGCAGCTTGCGCTCCTCGAACACCGTGCCGATGCCCAGATACAGCGTCGCCCAGGCCGCCGTGGCCAAGCCCAGCGGGTCGGTCGCTCCGCCCCACAGGAACAGCAGCGCCCCGAGATAGAGCGGATGGCGGACATAGCGGTGCAGCCCGTCCAGCCGCAGCGTCTCGTCCTCCGGCTCCGACCGCCCGGCATGGTGGTTGCGAATCTGCCGCAGCCCGCCGAACCGGCCGAGATCGTAGCCGCGCAGGCCCCCCGCCAGAATCGCCACGCCCAGCCCCTGCACCGCCAGCAGCGCCCACTCGCCGCCCGCAGTCCAGCCGAAGGCCGGCTGCCCGCCCAGCAGCGCCCGGCCGAGCAGCCAGACTCCGGCGAAGCTCACCGCCGCGAACAGATTGTAGGCCAGCCGGTACCACGCCCCGAACCACGGCGCCAGCCGCCGCTTCACCGGCAGCGCGGCCAGCAGGCTGTGCAGCGCCCCGAATGCCAGCCATGCCGCGCCGTACCACAGATGCGCGCTCGGGTCGCTCACCGGTTCAGCCGCGAAATGGTCGCGGTGGTGCTGTGCCCCGGCATCAGCGCCGCCAGCACCACCCGGCCGCCATAGCCCTGCACCAGATCGGCCCCCACCACCGTCTCGACCGTGTAATCCGCGCCCTTGACCAGCACGTCGGGGCGGAACAGCTCGATCAGCCGGCGCGGCGTGTCCTCGGCGAACAGCACCACCAGATCGACATCGGCCATCGAGGCCAGCACCGCGGCGCGCGCCGTCTCGGTCTGCACCGGCCGGGTCTCGCCCTTCAGCCGGCGGACCGAGGAGTCGGCGTTGAGCCCGACCACCAGCCGGTCGCAGGCCGCCCGCGCCTGGCGCAGCAGCGCGACATGGCCGGGATGGATCAGGTCGAAGCAGCCATTGGTGAAACCGATCCGCCGGCCCTCGCGCCGCCAATGGGCAATCCGCTCGGCCGCTGCGGCGGCGTCCAGCACCTTGGCCTCGCCGCGCGCCCAGTCCTGGTGGCGCACCGCGGCGGCCAGCTCATGAGCATGGATCACAGCGGTACCGAGCTTGCCGACCACGATACCGCCGGCCAGATTGGCCAGCCGCGCCGCGTCCTCCAGCCCGCCGCCCGCGGCCAGCGCCGCGGCCAGCGTCGCGATCACGGTGTCGCCGGCGCCCGACACGTCGAACACCTCGCGCGCCTCGGCCCGGAAATGGCTGGCCGGGCCGCCGGCCGGGATCACGCTCAGGCCGTGCTCGCTGCGCGTCACCACCATGGCCCCGACCCCGGCGCGGTCGATCACGGCGCGGGCGGCGGATTCGACCTCCTCGTCGGTGCCGGTGGGCAGGCCGGTCGCCTCGGTCAGCTCCCGGCGATTGGGGGTCAGCAGCGCGGCGCCGCGATAACGCGCGAAATCGCGGCCCTTGGGATCGACCACCACCGGCCGGCCGGCCGCCCGCGCGGCGGCGATCGCGCCCTCGATCACCGGCGGCGCCAGCGCCCCCTTGGCGTAATCCGACAGCACCAACGCGGTGCAGCCGGGCAGTGCCGCCCGCACCCGATCGACCAGCAGCGCGCCGGTCGTGGCGGCGACCGGCGCCGCCGTCTCGTGGTCGGCACGCAGCAATTGCTGGCCGCCGGCAATGTATCGGGTCTTGATCGTGGTCGGCCGCCCCGGCTCGATCACCAGCGCCGCCGGCTCCCCGGTCCGCGCCTCCAGCAGCCGGGCGAGCTGCCGCCCGGCCGAATCGTCGCCGGCCACCGCGACCAGCGCCGTGCCGGCGCCCAGCGCCGCAAGATTGGCCGCGACGTTGCCGGCACCGCCCGGCATCTCGACCTGTTCGCGCACCCGCAGCACCGGGATCGGCGCCTCGGGCGAGATGCGATCGACCGCGCCGTAGACGAACCGGTCGAGCATCACGTCCCCGATGCACAGCACGCGCGCCGCCGCCATCGCCTCGATCAGCCCGGCCAGTTCGATCATCACCGCTCCCGCAAAGCCGTTTCCAGGTGCCGCGCAGCGGTCGCCACGGCGCCGCTGGTGTGCCCCGAACCGCCCGGACCCGCAAGGGTCAATCGACCGGACCTTCGGGGAAGGACCGGCAAAGGGGAAACGGGCGGCAATCGGGAAACGGGCGGACGGCGTGGCAATTATTCACCTTCGGTTAAGGATTTTCCTGTGTTCTGGATATTCGAGTCATCCAGCTTCGGGTGAAGCTTGCCGTTGCGGCCGAGGCCGCTTTCCGTCGTGTCCGGGCCGGAGGTCCGGGCCCGAACCATCCAAATGCCAGGTGGGATACCCGCCCGTGTCCGAGCGCGACGCCCTCTCCGATGCGCAACGCCGTGAGCCGTCCAGCCAGGAACAGGCGTTGCTGGATTATGCCGAGCGCATCCAGCGCCATTGCCAGGGCCGCATCGCGGTCCATATCCACCTGTTGCGGCTGCAGTCCCACAATCGGCGCGACCACCACATCCGGGTCGCCATCGGCGTGTTCGACGACCTGCTGAAGCTGTACGAAGGCGCCCTGTTCCATCTGATGAATCAGGACATCGTCTGCGTCTGCAAGGACGCCAAGATCGAGGATCTCGATGCCACGGTGGTGCGCCTGCGCTACCTGTTCAGCGAGGATCAGGTGACGCGGTTCGCCGACGATCACACCGGCGCCGGCTTCTGTACCTGGTACATGCTCGACTCCGACTACAAGCTGTTTCTGAACATGGCGCGCCGGTATCACCAGCTCAGCGAATCGCATCGCGCCGACGCGCAGCGGCTGCGCGAGCAGATCAGCCGGCGCGCCCGGCCGACGCGCGAGCCGTTGAATCCGGGCCTGCTGGCCAAGGTCGAGGACGTGCTGGCCAATGCGGATCTGTCGGCCATGATACGCACCCAGCCGATCTGTGCGATCACCCGCCAGGACCCGCCCGAGCCGGTGCTGGAGGAGATGTTCGTCTCGATCGGCGCGCTGGAGGAGACGCTGACTCCCGACGTATCGCTGACCGCCGATCCCTGGCTGTTCCAGCATCTCACGGCGTTTCTGGACCGGCGGATGCTGAGCCAGGTCCTGCGCGAACATTACAACACGACACGGGCGTTCAGTCTCAACCTCAATGTCGGTACGGTGCTGTCTCCGGAATTCCTGAAATTCGATCAGGGCATCGCCATGGGCGTGCGCGGCCGGCTGGTGATCGAATTGCAGAAGGTCGATATTTTCAACGACATGGGCGCCTACATGTTCGCCCGCGACTTCCTGCGCGAGCGCGGCTACCGCATCTGCCTGGACGGGCTGACCTATCTGACCCTGCCGTTCATCGACCGCGAGCGGCTCGGCCTGGATTTTCTGAAGCTGTACTGGAGCGCGGAGCTGTTCGGCGGGGTGCGGCAGGCGATGCTCGACGATCTGCAGGACCAGGTCCACGCGGCCGGTCAGGCCCGCATGATCATCTGCCGCTGCGACAGTCAGGATGCCATCCGGCTGGGCCAGGATCTCGGCATTTCGCTGTTCCAGGGCCGGCACATCGATCAGTTGCTGGCCAAACACCGCGCCACGCTGCCCAAGGCCGGAGCGG
Organism: uncultured Mycobacteriaceae bacterium; assembly: GCA_964615535.1. Classification (GTDB taxonomy): domain Bacteria; phylum Pseudomonadota; class Alphaproteobacteria; order DSM-16000; family Inquilinaceae; genus CAZTNV01. Next base: position 5,565 of record CAZTNV010000199.1, read on the forward strand.
CGCGGGCGCGATCGTAGCTCTCGTCACTGGGCCATCCTGCCGCTCACCCCGGCCTGCTCGAAGGTCGCCATGCCGGCGTGGCATTCCACCGCGGCGCGGACGATCTGGATGGCCAGCGCCGCGCCCGAGGCCTCGCCCAGGCGCAGGCCGAGATCCAGGATCGCATCACGGCCGATGCGGTCGAGCAGCCTGCGGTGGCCCGGCTCGGCCGAGACATGGGCGACCAGGCAATGGTCGAGCGCCTTGGGATCGAGCGCCCAGAGCACCGAAGCTGCGGCCGTGCAGGTGTAGCCGTCGAGCAGCACCGGCGTGTGCGCCAGCCGCGCCGCGATCACCGCGCCCAGGATGGCGGCCAGTTCCAGCCCCCCCAGACAGCGCAGGATCTCCAGCGGATCGGTCAAGGCGTCGCGATTGGCCGCGATGCCGTCCTCGACCGCCTTGACCTTGTGCCCGATCCCGACCGCGTCGACCCCGGTGCCCGGCCCCACCCAGTCCGCCGCCTCGCCGCCGAACAGCGCGGTGCAGATCGCGGCGGCGGAGGTCGTGTTGCCGATGCCCATCTCGCCCAGGCACAGCAGATCGAGCCCCGGCTCCACCGCCATCATGCCATAGGCCATGGCCCGCGCGCAGGCCTCCTCGTCCATCGCCGGACCCAGGGTGAAGTCGTCGGTCGGGTTGGCGAGGTCGAGTTCGTAAACCCGGAGATCGCTGTCGGCCAGCCGCGCCAACTGGTTCACCGCGCCGCCGCCATGGCTGAAACTGTGCACCATCTGGGCGGTTACCGAGATCGGAAAGGCCGAGACCGGCCGCGCCGCCGCGACCCCGTGATTGCCCGCGAACACCGCGACCCGGGGCCGGCGCAGCTCCGGCGGATGGCGGCTCTGCCAGCACGCCATCCAGTAGGAGATATCCTCCAGCCGGCCGAGCGCGCCCGGCGGCTTGGCCAAATGCTGCTCACGGAACCGCACGGCGGTGCCGGCCTCCAGATCGGGACCGGGCAGCCGGCGGACGATCTCGCGCATTTCGGCCAGAGTGACGGCGGGCCGTCGCCCGGCAGGCTGGTCATCGGACATCGGATCGGACTGCTCGTCTGAATCGGAGGCTGGCGGACCCTGCCACCAAAGCCCGGCGATGGGAAGCCCCGGACGACGGAATGCCATGGCCGTGGCGAAAGGCGTCGATCGGCGACAGGTCCGGTTCCACAGAGTGACGCGGTACAAGATCGTCCATTTACGCGGTTTTCGTGTTGCCCTTTCCGGCGTAATGCGGTCCAGTGCCGCGAAACCGATCGTTCGTGGCATGCGCACCGTTTTGCCGGCCGCCTGGTCGGGCTATCATTGTCGGTCATGAATGAACGAGAATCCGCGCGACCGGATGCGATGGAGGAACGCCCCGTGACCGTCAACCCTGCCGCCGCCAACAACGCCGTCCCGGACAACGAACCGCCGGTCCTGCGCCGGGATGCCGAGGGCATCGCCACCCTCACCCTCAACCGCCCCGCCGCGCGCAACGCCCTGTCGACCGGGCTTATGGCCGCGCTGCATGCCGAACTCGACCGCATCGCCGCGGACCCGTCGGTGAAGGTGGTGGTGCTGGCCGGGGCCGGCCCGGCCTTTTGCGCCGGCCACGATCTGCGCGAGATGCGCCGCACCCCCGGCCGGGACTTCTATGAGGCGCTGTTCCGCCAGTGCTCGGCCCTGATGCTGGCGATCGTCCGGCTGCCCCAGCCGGTGATCGCGCGGGTGCACGGCATCGCCACCGCCGCGGGCTGTCAGCTCGTCGCGACCTGCGATCTGGCGGTGGCGGCGGACGATGCCCGGTTCGCCACCCCCGGCGTCAATATCGGCCTGTTCTGCTCGACACCCATGGTCGCGTTGTCACGTGCGGTCGGCCGCAAACACGCCATGGAAATGCTGCTGCTGGGCGATCTGATCCCGGCGCAACGGGCCTGGGAGATCGGCCTGGTCAACCGGGTCGTCGCCACCGCGGCGCTCGACGACGAGGTCCAGGGCCTGGCTCGCCAGATCGCCGGCAAGTCGCCGCTGACCCTGAAGACCGGCAAGGCGGCCTTCTATCGACAGGCCGAACTCGATCTCCAGGCGGCCTACGATTACGCCAGCGAGGTGATGACCATCAACATGCTGGCGCGCGACGCCGCCGAGGGCA
>CAZTNV010000200.1:0-7691 GCA_964615535.1 uncultured Mycobacteriaceae bacterium
GAATACATCGGCGAGATCAGCGATTACGAGAAAAGCGATTTCCTCGGCGGGGCCAGGGCGATGCTGTTTCCGATCGACTGGCCGGAACCGTTCGGCCTGGTGATGATCGAGGCGATGGCGACGGGCACGCCGGTGATCGCCTTTCGCCGCGGCGCGGTGCCGGAGGTGGTTGACGACGGCGTCACCGGGTTTATCGTCGATACGGTGGACGAGGCGGTCGAGGCGGTCGGCCGTCTGCCCGAACTGGATCGCCGGCAGATCAGGCAGGTCTTCGAACGGCGGTTCTCGGTGAGCCGCATGGCCACGGATTATCTGGCGATCTACCGCGAGCTGATCGGCCAGGCCCGGCGTCCGATGCGCGGCGCGGCATACCGGCGCCGCAAGACGGTTACCATCGCGCCGCCACTCAAGGGAACGGGAGATGGTCCTGCATTCGGCTAGTTCCGACGGCGTGTCCCTGCCCGAAAGCACCGCGGAGTACTACATCACGGCCGAATCGTCGCTGGTCGAGCGACAACCGCGGACGATCAAGCATGGCGACAGCTTCGGCGTGTTCGACCGCTATGGCGACATCGCGGCCGGCCCCGACAATCCCGACGGCCTGTTCCACCGGGACACCCGCTATCTGTCCAATCTGCGCCTGCGGATCAGCAATCATCGCCCGATGCTGCTGAGTTCGACGGTGCAGGACGACAACGCCGTGCTGGTCAGCGATCTGACCAATCCGGATCTGTACCTGCACGGCAGCCTGGCGCTGCCGCGCGACACCATCCACATCGGACGGTCCAAGTTCCTGTGGAACGGCGCCTGCTATGAGCGGCTGGCGATCCGCAATTTCGGCGTCACACCGCAGGACGTCGCGCTGAGCTATCAGTTCGATGCCGATTTCGCCGATCTGTTCGAGGTGCGCGGCCATCGCCGCGCCCGCCGCGGGCACGGCACCCGTCAGCACCTGTCCGACCGCCATGTCTGCCTGCGCTATGCCGGGCTGGACGGCATCGAGCGGCGCTGCGACCTGCATTTCGATCCGCCGCCGAACGGGCTGGATACCGGCAAGGCCGTGTACACCCTGCGGCTGGTGCCCGGCGTCCGGGTTTTGCTGTTTGTGACCATGTGCTGCGATTGCGAGCCGCCCCATGACGGCAGGCGCCAGGGATTCTTTCTCTCCTTGCACGGCCAATCCCGGATGCGGCATGACCTGGTGAAACGCCGGGCGGGGGTGGGCAGCAGCAACGAGCTGCTCGACGAAGCGACCCGCCGGGCGACCGCCGATCTCGGCATGCTGACCACCATCACGCCGTACGGCCCCTACCCCTATGCCGGCATTCCCTGGTTCAGCACCGCCTTCGGCCGGGACGGCATCATCACGGCGCTGGAAATGTTGTGGATCGACCCCAGCCTCGCCCGCGGCGTGCTCGGCTTTCTGGCCGCCCACCAGGCGACCGAGATCGACCCGGCCGCCGATGCCGAGCCGGGCAAGATCCTGCACGAGACCCGCGGCGGCGAGATGGCGCTGCTGGGCGAAGTGCCGTTTCGCAAGTATTACGGCAGCGTCGATTCAACGCCGCTGTTCGTCCTGCTGGCCGGCGCCTATCACGAGCGCACCGGGGATCTGGCGACGATCAAGGAGCTGTGGCCAAACCTGGAGGCGGCGCTGGCCTGGATCGACCACCATGGCGACGTCGACAATGACGGCTTCGTGGACTATGCCCGCCGGACCGAGCAGGGGCTGGCCAATCAGGGCTGGAAGGACAGCCACGATGCGGTGTTCCACGCCGATGGCCGGCTGGCCACCGGACCGATCGCGCTGTGCGAGGTTCAGGGCTATGTGTTCGCCGCCAAGCGCGCCGCGGCCCGGCTGGCCCGGCTGCTCGGCCGGCCGGTGCTGGCGGGCCATCTGGACGAGCAGGCGGAAGCCCTGCGCGACCGCTTCGACCAGGCATTCTGGTGCGACGACCTGCAATCCTACGCGCTGGCGCTCGACGGCGACAAGCGGCCCTGCCGGGTGCGCACCTCCAACGCCGGGCACACGCTGTTCAGCGGCATCGCCCCGCCGGACCGCGCCCGCCAGATCGCGGCGATGCTGATGAGCCCGGCGGCGTTTTCCGGATGGGGCATCCGTACCGTCGCGACCACCGAAGCGCGCTACAACCCCATGTCGTATCACAACGGTTCGGTCTGGCCGCACGACAACGCCCTGATCGCGTTCGGCATGGCCCGGTATGGCTTGAAGCTGCCGGTGCTGCGCATCTTCGAGGGGCTGACCGAGGCCGCGATCACCATGGATCTGCGCCGCCTGCCCGAACTGTTCTGCGGCTTTCCGCGCCGGCCGGATCGCGGGCCGACCGCCTATCCGGTGGCCTGCATACCGCAGGCCTGGGCCAGCGGGGCGCTGCTGGCGCTGATCCAGGCCTGCACCGGGCTGGAGTTCCGGCCCGAGCAGCGGCAGATCCGGTTCAACCGCCCGATGCTGCCCAATTTCCTGGACGAGTTGCACCTGACCCGGCTGGAGCTTTGCGAGGCGCGGGTCAGCGTGACCCTCCGCCGTCACGATCGCGACGTGTCCGTGACCGTCACCGATCGCGAGGGCGATGTCCGGGTGGTGACGGAAAGCTGATCGCCAACGCCGGAGTCGGGAGGGCCGGACTCGGGAGAGCCGGAGTCGGGAGGGCCGGACTCAGGCCTCCGGCGCGGCCATTGCGGCGGCCTTGGCCTGCTCGATCCGGCGCTTGATCCGGCGCAGATCGGAGGGCAGGGCGCTGTCGCTGGTGCCGAGCAGATAGGCGTCCAGCCCGCCGCGATGCTCGATCGTGCGCAGGCCATGGGTGGTCACCCGCAGCCGCACCGTGTTGCCCAGCGTTTCCGAAGTGAGGGAGATCATCTGGAGATTCGGATTGAACCGGCGGCGGGTCTTGTTGTTGGCATGGCTGACATTGTTGCCGAACATCACGCCTTTACCGGTGACCAGGCAGCGTCGCGACATGATTTCAAATCCCGATGATGCGCAACCGCCGAATGCACAATTGCCATACCGGGCGGCAGCTACCAAAAAAATAGCGTCGGGCGGCGACCGCTCGACGGTGAACGCTGATATAGGGGTACCGGCCTTCGACCGTCAAGCCGCCGTTCAAGGATCGCCCGCAGGCCGGTGAAAAGGGTGAAAAAATGGTCTTGTGATGGCAGTCACTGCGGGCGGCCGGGACGGACGGAATACTGGCTTCGGAACCGTAAAACACGGAGACCGCCGGACCGGCACGGGCCGGACCCGGACGGTCGAAAACGGGCAGCGGAGGGCGCGGGCGCATCGGATCGGCGCCGCGGCCGGTTCGGACGGATCGATCCGAGCGATGAGACAGTGGAACGAAGGAGGCGGCAATGACCCGCGAACTGATGCTGGATGGCGCGGTGCTGGGTTTGGCGGTGCTGGCCATGGTGGTCGGGTTGAGCCTGCGCGAGCCGGTCGATTACGGCCTGACCGAAGAGGCGGCCCCGCTGACCTTTGCGGATCGGCCGGAGGCGCCGCGCCCGGCTCCCGCCCCGGCCGATCGGCCGGCCGATCAGTTGGTGTCGTATGCGCCGATGTCGTCGGTGACCGTGCCCTTCGCCCAGCCGCTGTAGCGTGCCGGGGGTGCGGGCCGATGCCGTTGGGGCGGAAACCCGGCCGCGGCAGGTCGATACCCCCTTCGCAGCGGAAGCAATCAGGCGGATGATCGAGATCGTGCTCCATGCCCCCGGCCGGAGCGTCAATCGGAAAAACGATCATGAAGCTGTTCACCGTCGTAACCCTGCGCGACGATCTGGTCATGGGATGGACCGAAGAGGAGTTCGAAGACCTGCCTTCGGCCGGTCCGCCGCCGGTCACCGACATCGACCGGCTGGCCGCTGCCGCCGACGAGCTGGGCTATCTGGCCGGCTGGCATTACACCGTGACGCGAGCCCCGGAGGGTCAGCTCCGGCTTTCGGCGGACCAGCGAACGGCGGTGATGCTGGGTGCCCTGATCCGCATCGAGCCGCACGTTCCGGCCCATGAGGTCGCCCCCGCCCCCGCCGCCCCATGATGGCGAGCGCCGGCCGGCGCCCCTGGGCTATGCGGCGGCCGTCGGCACGGTTCTCGGCCCGGCCAACAGCGCCTGACCGAAGGCGCCGACGCCGACCAGCACCGCCAGCAGCATCAGCCAGAAGCCCACCCACGGAATCGCCCCCAGTACCACCAGCAGGATCATCGCGGCGGCGGCCGCGATCCGCCCCGGGTCGGATCGCGGCCGCCCGAATCGCCGCCGCCGGGCCTGGGGCCGCCGTCACTCCGCCGTGGCGACCACCAGGGCGGGGAGGCGGCGGAGTTCGCGGGCGTCGCGGCCGTAGATGTCGGCGCGGATCTGGAGCGTGCCGGCCTCATCGACCCAGGCGGTGCGGTAGACCAGATCGACCGGCACCGGTTCCGCCAGGACCAGCCAGCGGGTCCGCCACTCCGGATCGGCGGCCCAGCCGCGCCAGATCTGCGGGCTGCCTTCGGCGACGAACTCGGCCAGCGCGGTCGGATCGCCGACCCGGACGCAGCCCGAACTGAAGGCGCGCCCGGCGCGGGCGAACAGGGACCGCTCGTTGGTGTCGTGCAGGTAGATCGCCTGACCGTTGGTCAGATGGAAGCGCAGCCGTCCGAGCGGGTTGCCCGGTCCGGGCGGCATGCGCAGGATCGGTCTGACCGCGCCGGCGGCGACCGCCTGCCAGTCGAAGCTGTCCGGGCCGATCGGCATGCCGGCATAGCCGTCGGCCTCGACGACGCGGAGATCGTGGGTCGCCAGATAGGACCACGGGTCGGTCGCCATGTGCCGTGCCACATCCTGACGGAGAATGCTGCCCGGCACGGTCCAGGTCGGGTTGACGATCAGATGGGTGATGGTGTCGTTCATCGTCGGGGTGGCCCGGCGCGGCCGGCCAACCACCACCGGCATCTGCAGAACCGGCGCACCGTCGCGATAGGCGGTCAGCGTGTAGGCGGGCAGATTGACCACGACATGGCGGCCGGGGCCGACCCGGCGCGCCGTTTCCAGCCGCGCGAGATTGACCCGCAGCCGGCCGATCAGACTTTCCGCCGTTTCGTTGAGCGCGGCGAAACTGCGCGGACCGACCACGCCGTCGGCCTCGAGCCCGTGGCGCGCCTGGAACCGCCGGACCGCCGCGACCAGGACATCGTCGTAGGCTTCCGGGCCGGCCGGGAGGGCGGCCAGATCGCCGCTCTGGTGCAGCCGCCGGGCCAGCGCCGCAACCGCCGGATCGCGATCGCCTGGCCGCAGCGTCCGCCCGGCCGGGACCGGCACGAACCCGCCGGCCTGCCGAATGCCGTGCAACTGATCGAGCATCGCGGTCAGGGGCGCGAGTTCGGGATGGGGCGGCAGATCCACCGGCGGCTCGGCCGCCGGGGCGGCCAGGGCCGGCACTTCGGACTCCGGAGTCCGGAGGGCCGGGATTGCTTCGTGCTGCACGGGTTCCGCGGCGACCGGTTCGCCCGGTTCTCCCGGTTCGGACTGCGCCGCCGGCGCGACCGTCACGCCATCGACGGCATCAGGATCGGCCGCCGGGACCAGGGCCGCAGGACGCCCGGGGGCGGCAGGAGTTCCGGGGGGAGCGGCGAGTCCGGGCACCACCGTGACCGGGTGCAGGCCGCGGGGCAGCGTCGCCGCCGGTTCCTGACCGGCGAGTGCGGTCGCGTGCAGCGCCAGGGCCATGGCCATGGCCAGGGCGGCCGTACCGCACCCCATCAGCCGAATCGATCGCATCGTCCCCTCCAGCCCGTTTCGCCAGTGCCACCCGCCCAGCACCCTCAACCCCTTGCCGGCAGCCATTGTCGCCGAAAAGGGTTAACACTGCCGGCTGCGTCCCGCTGTGATGGTCGCCACAGGAGGCCATGTCCCATGCGACCGGGGTCGACTCCGGCGGCAACAAAGTCCACCGGAACCGTGACAATACCGGCGGCCGCTTTCAACCATTTCTTAAAAAATCTCGAGATTACCTTGATTGATATGCGGATTCTGCATGGCTTGGCGGGCTGAGGAGGCTGTGGCGCGGCGCCGTCAGTCGCGCACGAACACCCCGTCCATGCCGATCAGCCGCGCGGTGCGGCGGTTGAAATAGCCGGGGATGAACAGCACCGGCCTGAACTCGAGATCCTCCAGGTAGCGTATGGTGTCGAACCAGGACGGCTCGCCGCGATAGACCGGGACGATCGACAGCTCGATCTGGACCGCCCGGATGCGATGCAGCGCGCCGCGCGCGCCCTCCAGCACCCGGCGCTCGGAGCCCTGGGTGTCGATCTTCAGCAGCACCCGGTCGCCCGGCGCGGCATGCTTCGGGAACAGCGCATCGAGCCGCGCCTGGGACGCCACCTCGGTGCCGATATAGGCGGAGCCGTCGAGCAGATCGGCCATCTCGTCGGTGAAATCGAGCACCGAACTCATGTCGGTTTCGCCCGAGAGGTTGATCGTCACCGGCCGGTCGTTGTCGCCCAGCGCAATCCGCGGCGCCACGGTCCAGAGCGGGTCGCCGGCCGCCGCCCGGCTCAGCTCGGCATGCACCGCCGATTGCGGCTCGAACGAGACGATCCGGCCGGCATAGCCGCCGGCGCGCAGCTTCTGCGCGTACTGGCCGGTATTGGCACCGACATCCAGCACCAGATCGATGCCGTGGCAGGCCAGCACCCGGATCAGGTTGGCCTTATCCCTGGACACCGCGCCCTCGCTCATCGCCCCGATCCGTCTGCCGCCGCCGCAAGCCACTTTAAATAGTGGAATTCGACGGTGTGCGAAAGGTCGTGCAGCGTTCGGGTGCCGGGCTGGCGGAGATAGCCGAGCCGCCGGTAGAGCCGGTGGGCATCGGCGAACCGGGTATCGGTCCACAATTCGATCGAGTCCGCGCCGCGCCGCGCCGCCTCCGCCTCGACCAGCCCGGCCAGCCGGGCGCCCAGGCCGAAGCGGCGGGCGCCGCGATCGACATAGAGCTTGCACAGTTCCACCCGGCCCGCCGCGGCCGCCGGGACGACGCCGACGCTGCCGATCACCGCGCCCTCTCGCTCCGCCACCCAGAACCGGCCGGATCGGGCGGCGAAGGCGGTCGCGATGGCGCGCAGTTCCGGGCTCTCGCCATCGACATCGAGCACGCAGCCGGGATATTCGGCGAAGCAGCCGCCGATCAGGGCGATCAGGCCGCCGGCATCGCCATCCGCGGCCGCGCGGATCATCACCGCCGCGGCCGGATCGGACCCGCCCTCAGGCGCGCTCGGCATGCGCATAGTCCCAGTAGAGCTTGCGGGCGCGGGCATAGACCGGGCCGGCGGCGATCGCGCGATCCTCGATCCGGGTGAAGGGCAGCAGCTTGCCGAAATTGCCGGTCGAGAACACCTCGTCGGCCCGGAGCACGTCCTGCCGCGTCACGGTGCGCTCCTGTACCGCGATGCCGTCGCCGCGTACGACCGCTACGACGGCGTGACCGAGCTGATGCCGTTCGCCAAAGCCGTCAGCGCCAAGAGCCACGAGTTCGACCACCTCGGCAACGAGGTCCACACCGACTTTTTCAAGATGATGGACATCGTCAAGGCTTCGGGCTACACCGGCCACGTCGGGATCGAGTACGAGGGCAGCGCCCTCGGCGAGGTCGAAGGCATCCAGAAGACCAAGGCCCTGCTCGAGCGGACTTTC
>CAZTNV010000201.1:0-7648 GCA_964615535.1 uncultured Mycobacteriaceae bacterium
CCTGCGACCTGTTCGTGACCGAGGCGACCTTCGGCCTGCCGGTGTTCCGCCACCCGCCGCCGGAGCGCGAGATCGCGCGGCTGCTCCATTCCCTCGCGCTGTTTCCCGAACGGGCGCATGTCGTCGGCGCCTATGCGCTGGGCAAGTGCCAGCGGATGATCGCGCTGCTGCGCGCCGCGGGGTACGACCGGCCGATCTTCCTGCACGGCGCGCTGGTCGGGCTGTGCCAGCTGTACGAACGCCACGGCGTCGCGCTGGGCGAACTGCGTCCGGCCAACGGGGTGCCGAAGGACGAGCTGCGCGGCCAGATCGTGCTGGCGCCGCCTTCGGCCATGGCGGATCGCTGGTCGCGCCGGCTGCCCGATCCGGTGGTGGCCTATGCCTCGGGCTGGATGCGGGTGCGCCAGCGCGCGCGGCAGCGCGGCGTGGAACTGCCGCTGGTGATCTCCGACCACGCCGACTGGGACGAGCTGACCGCGACCATGCTGGAGGTCGGCGCGCCGGAAATCTGGGTCACCCATGGCCGGGAAGAAGCCCTGGTCCATGTCGCCCGCCAGCACGGCCTGCGCGCCCGCGCGCTCGCCCTGGTCGGGCGGGAGGAGGACGAGAGCGAGGGAGCCTCGCGCTCCTGAACCGCCCCTGGGCCGGCTCCGCCCCGGATCGTTCGAGGCGCCCGCTCGCGGGTCGTCCTAGCGGTCCGGCGCACCGGTCAGCTCTCCGGGACAAGAGCTTCGAGTTGGGTTGCCAGCCGGCCCAACTCCGCGAGCTGCAGCTCGTACAGCCCGGCCAGCGCGGCGACGCCTTCGGCGACCTTGGTCAAGGCCGGGTTCCGGCTGGACCCCAGCGTGCCGATATACTCGGAGGAGTCCGTCAGCCGGGCGGCGACGGCCGCCATGCGCTGGGCGATCGCGACCGCGAGGTTGGTGCCCGAATTCGTGTTCGAATTGATCGGCATTTGTTTAAACCCCTTTCGGTTGTCTTTTACCCATCAGGGAAGCAACCCGCGTGCCAAGGCAGCGGCTCGCGATCGACAGCGGAGAGAGCGTTGCTGGCCGCCGCCGCAACCTTCAAGGCAGGCCGCAAAGCCTCGCCTTGCACGACGCGTCGCATTTCGCAATGCAGCAGATTTCACGAGACCGGCGAAGGGCCGATAGGGACCTTGCGGCGAGGGAGCGGCCGGGGCCGGATCGGCGGCGCAGACGGGGTTTTCGTGACCGCGCCGGTTCAGGCGCCGGTCCCCGGAGCCGCGCCGCCGGGCGGGAGCAGGCTGCGGACCCGGCGCGCGACCTCTTCCATCGCGGGGTCCGCGATGCCCAGTTCCTGCAGGTGGCGCAGGGTGTTCTCCACATAGTCGATGTTGGGTCCCATCCGGCCATGACCCTGGGCGATCAGGCGGGCCATCTCGCCGGGATCGACCCGGCCGCAGTATTGGTCGTGTCCGGGGCAGGAGACGAAGGTGCAGGCCTGCACCACGGCCGTGGGCAGGCGGGCCTTGACCATCATGGGGCGGTAGACCGCGGAGATCATCTCCCGCTCCCATAAATAGCTCAGGCTCGCCTCCGCGCGGTCGGCCGGCACCCGGAACGCCATGCCGCGGCACGATCCGCCGCGATCCAGGCCGAGCACCAGCCCGGGCCGCTCCGGCGTGCCGCGATAATGGAAGGAATAGATGCAGAACCGGCGGTGCCAGCCACGAACCAGCGCCGGCTGCCGCTCGACATGGTCGAAGCCGGGGTTCCACATCAGCGAGCCGTACCCGAACACCCAGACATCCCTGTCCGGCGGCAGCGCGAAACCGGTGCGCCAGGGCGGGTCGACGGGAACCGGGGCGGGCAGGGGCTCGGCGGGCGTGGGCGCGGATTTGTTCATGACGTGAAGATCTAGCGGAATGGCTTGCGCCATGCCAGACCGGCGGCGGGGCGGCGCTTGAAATCGCCGCAATCGGATGGTCCACTCCGCGCGAACCGCGGCCAATGCGGCTGAGAGGAGTTCCCGTCGATGCATCGTTTTCGCCCCCTGGTGATCGTTCTGGTGGTCGCACTGGTCGCCTGGTCGGCCTATTGGGTGCTGGTGTCCCAGATGGTCCGCCGGGGCATCGACGACTGGATGGCGCAGCAGCGCGCCCGGGGCGGCGAGGTCCGGACCGCCGGCCTGTCGGTCGGCGGGTTTCCCCTGGCATTCGAAACCGATGCGCGCGAGGTCGATCTGCTGCATCCCGACGGCGCCGTGCTGCGCCTGGCGTCGCTGACCGCGCGGGCGCCGAGCTGGGCGCCGACCGAGATCGATGTCCGGCTCGACCGGGGCATCCATCTGGTGCTCCCGGTCCAGGTCGGCGCGAGTTCGGCCCCGGTCACGGTGGTCGCGGCGGGCGGCGACGGCGATCTCGGCCTCTCTCTGGGCGGCGATCTGAGGACCGCCAGACTCGGCCTGTCGGACATCGCGATCGAGGGTGCGCCGGCCGGCCGGATCACCGCCGCGGCGGCCGAGATCCGGGCGATCCAGCCGGCCGCGCAGCCGGCGGGCGCCAGCCTGGGCGTGACCGCCCAGGCCCGGACCGTCACCGCGGCCGCCATGCCGCTGCCCCGGCTCGGCCCCTCGATCGACAGCGCCCTGATCGAGCTGGCGCTGACCGGTCCGGTGCCGCGCGCGGCGCAGGTGCCGGAGCTGACCGCCTGGCGCGACGCCGGCGGGACCGTGCGGGTCGAGCGGCTGGCGCTGGTGTGGGGACCGCTCGCGGTCGAGGCGACCGGCACCCTGGCGCTCGATCAGGCGCTCCAGCCGCGGGGCCGGCTCGATGCCCAGGTGCGCGGCTTTACCGATGCGCTCCAGGCGCTCGCCGCGGCCGGAACCGTGACGTCCGCGCAGGCCGGCTTCATCGGCCTGGCATTGAACGTCATGGCCGGTCCGCCGGGTGCCGACGGCATCGCCACGCTGCGCGCGCCGCTTGCCATCGACAATGGCATCGTGTCCCTGGCCGGCTTCCCGCTCGGCGCGATGCCGCGCATCGTGTGGGCGAGCGGGACCTGATGTACAATCATTAACCGATAAATAACCTTTGTATTTATACTCTCGCATGCTAGCATTTTGAGATTGGCCTTTTAGGGGGTGATCGCAAAGCCATGCAGACCGATCCTCTCGCACGGACGTCATGGTCGGCTCACCACACCCGTCGTCATCCGCGCGACGCAGTACTGTGGTCGGCGCTGCTCTACTGCGAAGGCGTCATTCACGACTGCGCCATTCTCAACATATCGGCGGGTGGGGCCAAACTCTCGATTCCCGGCCCGATCTCAACCTCGGCGCTCGTTACTCTGACGATCTTCCGCTATGGCGATTATCCGGCCCAGGTGGTTTGGCAGTATGGCAGTCTGGTCGGTCTCAGATTTCTGGAGAACCCGCGCGATATCACCCGGCGGCTCAGCACGCCGTACCCCGAGACCGATTTCGACCCGACCCGGCCCTTGGGCATGCCCCAGGGCGGCGGCGACATGCCCGTACCCGCGGCGATTCTCGGACAAAGTTCCGAACAGGGCAGTGAACTGGGCGCGTTTTGAGAGTGCAGATCTTCGCCGCGATTAACCGGCTGGCAATCGTTCCCATGCGATAAATGCCCATGCAATCAATGGATGTCCGTCGTAAGGACTCCTGGCATTTTCGGTGCAGGTGGAACGATGTTGATCAGCTTTGGCAGGGCATCGCGACAGGCGGACGACAATGGGGCACGGCGGCATCGGCGGGCCGAGGTCCAGTGGCCGGCCATGGTCTATCGCAAAGGCAAAATCTACAACTGCACCGTGCTCGACATTTCGGTCGGGGGCGCGAGGGTTGATCTGGCCGAGACGCTCGACGTCGCGACGATCCTGACGGTGACCGTCGAACGTTATGGCGATTTCCCGGCCGAGGTGGTCTGGCAGAGAGACAGGGCGACCGGCCTGCGCTTTCTGGAAAGCCCGCAGACCATTGGCAAGCGTTTGACCGAGGCGACCGATTCGCCCGACCGGTCGGGCGCCCTGGACAACCCGTTCGCCTATTTCGACGGGACCTGACCGCGCGGTGGTCCGCCGCGGTCGTCCGCCGCTCAGGCCTGCTTGGCCTCGATCACGCCGCGGCGGATGGCCCGGGTGCGGCGGAACCGGTCTTCCAGAATATCGCCCTGGCCGTGCCGGATCGCGCGCTGCAGCGCCGTGAGATCCTCCGAGAAACGCTGAAGGATCTCCAGCGCGGCCTCCTTGTTGCTCAGGAAGATGTCGCGCCACATGACCGGATCGGACGCGGCGATCCGGGTGAAGTCGCGAAAGCCGCTGGCGGAATACTTGATCACTTCGGAGCGCAAATCCTCGGCCAGATCGGTGGCGGTGCCGACGATGGTATAGGCGATCAGGTGCGGCAGGTGCGAGGTGATCGCCAGCACGCGGTCGTGATGTTCGGCCGGCATGATGTCCACGGTCGAGCCCATCGCGCGCCACAATGCCGCGACCCGCTCCACCGCTGCCGGATCGCTTTCGGGCGGCGGCGTGAGAATGCACCAGCGGCCGGCGAACAGCTCGGCGAACCCCGCCTCCGGCCCGGAATGCTCGGTGCCGGCGATCGGGTGGCCGGGTACCAGATGCACCCCCGGCGGGATCAGCGGCGCCAGATCGCGGATCACGCAGCTCTTGACCGAACCGACATCGGTCAGCACGGCGCCCGGTTCCAGGACCGGGGCGATCGCCTGCATCAGCCCGACATAGGTGCCGAGCGGCGAGCACAGCATGACGCAGTCGGCGCCGCTCGCAGCCGCCGCCGGGTCGTCCTCGACCCGATCGAGCAGGTCCAGCTCCATCGCCTTGGCCCGGGTCGCCGCGGACCGGGCATGACCGACCAGCTCGCCGGCCAGCCCGCGACTGCGCACCGCACGCGCCACGGATGACCCGATCAGCCCGAGCCCGATCAGCGCCAGCCGGCGAAACTGCGGAGTGTCCGTCATCGCCGCGCCCCCAGATACTCTTCCACGGCGTCGATCACCACCGGCATTTCCTCCGCGGTCCCGATGCCGAATCGAAGGCAGGTCGGCAGACCGTAGGCGCCCATCTGGCGGACCAGAATGCCGCGGTCCTTCAGGAACAGCCGGGCGCTCTCGGCATCGGCGCCGTCCCGTCCGGCGAAATCGACCAGCAGGAAATTGGCGATCGATGGATGCACGGTCAGTCCGAGCGTGCGCAACGCCGCCGCGGTGCGATCGCGCCAGGTTTCGGTGTGCACCCGGCTCATGTCGATGAAGGCGACATCGTCGAGCGCGGCGGTGCCGGCGGCCTGCGCCGCGCTGCCGACATTGAACGGCCCGCGCACCCGGTTCAGCACGTCGGCCACACCGGCCGGGCAGTACGCCCAGCCCAGGCGCAGCGCACTGAGGCCGAAAATCTTGGAGAAGGTGCGCAGCATGACGACATTGGCGGCGCGATCGACCAGCCCGGCGCCGGCGCTGTAATCGTTGCGCAGGATGTACTCGGCATAGGCCGCGTCCAGCACCAGCAGCACCCGGTCGGGCAGACCGGCATGCAGCCTTTCGACCTCTTCGGCGGTCAGATGGCTGCCGGTCGGGTTGTTGGGGTTGGCCAGGAACACCAGCCGCGTCCGCGGCGTCACCCGCGCCAGCAGCGCATCGATATCGGCGCGCAGCCCGGTTTCCGGTGCGGCCACCGGGGTGGCGCCGACCGCGCGGGTGCCGATTTCGTACATCAGGAAGCCGTGGGCGCTGCGCAGCACCTCGTCGCCCGGCCCGGCATAGCTCTTGATCAGCAGCGCGATCAGCTCGTCGGACCCGGCACCGCAGACGATTCGCGCCGGATTGAGGCCGTAGCGCCGTCCGAGCGCCTCGCGCAACGCCGTGCATTGGCCGTCGGGATAGCGATGCAGCTCGGGCGCGAGCGCGGCATAGGCCTTGATCGCCCGAGGGCTGGGGCCGAAACAGCCCTCGTTGGAGGCGAGCCTGATCAGCCGGCGGGCAGGGGCGCTGGCCTCGCCGCCGACATAGGGGCTGATCCCGAGGATGCCGGGCAGGGGAATGGGTCCGTTCATGGTCACGAGGTTCTACGCGGCGGGATCGCGCGGCACAATCGGCATTGCGAAGCCGCCGATCGGCTGGGCCTGCCGGGCGGCCGTGCCGAGCCGTTCGACCAGCCGCTCCACCCGCGGGTCGTGCAGCCCGATGAAGCCGGTCACCTCGACCAGATGCAGCGGGCTGCCGGAGGCGCCGGCCGGGCCGGTGCTCCAGTAAGAGACCGGCGGCAGCCCGACGATCTCCAGCGCCTCCATCAGCCGGCTGCGGCTGACCGGCTCGACCAGCTCGACGCCGATCAGGGTGTGGTCGTCGCCGGTCGGCTCCTGCGCCGCCTGGGCCACGGCGAGTGCGCTGCGGTCGTCGCCGCGGGCCGGCTGGATGAACGGAATCCGGGCGATCACCCGGGGCGTCTTGGCATCGGCCGACATCATGGCACGCCACCACGGATCGGTTTCGCCATCGTCCGGCCAGGGCACCACGGCGATCGTCGCGGTGCCTTCGATCACCGCGCGCAGGGCGGCGATCGGGGCGCCGTAGGCCACCATCGGCGTGGTGCTGCCATAGTAGTCGCGCGCCACCTCCCACAAGCCGCGCTGGCCTTCGGGGACATGAACGGCGACCGCGAAGGGCCCCTGGACCTGGGTGAAGCCGGCCAGCATCTCGCGCCAGATCCGGACCAGCACGGCGAGCGGGAATCGGCCCTCGTGCCGCGCCGCCAGACGGCGCAGGATCGCGGCTTCGCGCGCCGGGCGGATCGGGATGCGGTCCTGCCCCTTGACCTGCGCGATCCGCTCCACCACCTCGCAGCGGCGCATCAGCAGATCGTGGATCGAGGAGTCGATCTCATCGATATCGTGACGCAATGCGTCGAGCGAGGCCTCTGGAAACGACATGGAGAGCCTGGAGTTCGAACAGCCCAGGGTAGGCGGACAGACCGGTAGATGTAGTCCCCCCTTTGGCCAAAATCAAAGAAAACGTCTGCATGCGGAGCTTGACAGCACAGTGACCTGCCTTCTAGCTAAATGGCCCAATCGGGAGATTGGCGGAACCGCCTGACGAGCACGATGAGCGTTCTATTGTCCAGCGGCGCGCCTTCGACCGGTCAACATGCCAGCCTGCCGGGCCATCACGTGGTGCTGGCCGCGGATCGGCCGATGCCGCTCGACAGCGGCGGGTTGATCGGGCCGTTCAGCGTCGCGTATCAGACCTATGGCCGCCTCGACGACGCCAAATCCAATGCCGTGCTGCTGTGCCATGCCCTGACCGGCGACCAGTTCGTTGCCGAGCCGCATCCGGTGAAGGGCAAGGCCGGCTGGTGGGACATGATGGTCGGACCCGGCCTGCCGATCGATACCGACCGCTACTTCGTGATCTGCGCCAACGTGCTGGGCGGCTGCATGGGGACCACCGGCCCGCGCGAGATCAATCCGGCGACCGGCCGGCCCTATGGCCTCGATTTTCCGATGATCACCATCGGCGACATGGTGCGGGCGCAGCGCCTGCTGATCGATCTGCTGGGGATCGACCAGCTCTTCTGCGTGATCGGCGGCTCGATGGGCGCCATGCAGGCGCTGGAATGGGCCGCGCGCCATCCCGACCGGGTCTATG
>CAZTNV010000202.1:0-6796 GCA_964615535.1 uncultured Mycobacteriaceae bacterium
CGTGTAGAACACCTCGTCGCCGACCCGAAATTCCTGCACCGCGACGCCGACCGCCGCCACCGTGCCGGACACGTCATAGCCGATCACCGCGGGCGGGACGACATTGGCCCACGACCCGGCCCGCCGGATCTTGTAGTCCACCGGGTTGACCGATGCCGCGTGGACCCGCACCAGCAGCTCGGTCGGGCCGGGAGTGGGCACCGGCAGGCCCGCCTCTTCGAACACCTCCGGTCCGCCAAACTCACGGATGATCATCGCTCGCATGCGTTCGCCGTTTCGCTCCATCTTCGCCATCCGTTCCTATGGACACGTGCCTTGGTGCCGCAATCGGCGACGTTACCCCACCCTGCCGTTCTTGGCCACACGGTTGTGGCGTCCGCCAAGCGCTGCACCTGACGTGCGCCACGATCGAAGGGTCGTACTGACATACGATCGAAGGATCGTACTGACAGGAGTCAGCAAAGCGAGCTAGACTTTGCAGGCTGGCAGTGGACCAGCCGCATTCGGTCCGCCGGACCCGCCGGACGCAAATGGATCATCGAGCGGAGACTCGTGATGGCATTCGACCAGCCCCGAAACAGCATCGTCCTGGATTTTCGCGACGACGCCAGAGAGCCGCCGACCGATGATCTTTCGGTTGTCGTCCATGACGGCGACTGTCTCTGGGTCGCCTCCGACGAGACGACCACGATCGAACGCCTTCGCCGGCTCGAAGACGGGGTTTACGGTGAGCATTGCACCTTCGATCTCAAGGAGATCTTCGACCTGCCGGAGCAGGACCCGGCCGAGGCCGAAATCGATATCGAGGGCATGGCGATCGCGGACGACTATCTCTGGATCACCGGCTCGCACAGCCTGAAACGATCGAAGCCGAGAAAGAAGGACACCGACGAAGAGGCCATGGCGGCGCTGGCCGATATTCAATGCGACGCCAACCGCTATCTTCTCGGCTGCATTCCGATCGCCCGCGACGACAGCGGCCGGCCGGCCCTGGTGCGCCGCGACGGCGACCGTCAGGCCGCCTGCCTGAAGATGAAATCCGGCGGCAACCGCCTGACAAAGGACCTGAAGAACGACCCTCAACTTCATAGATTTCTTGAGATTCCAGCCAAGGAGAACGGTTTCGACATCGAGGGTCTGGCGGTCCATGGCAACCGGCTGTTTCTCGGCCTGCGCGGTCCGGTGCTGCGCGGCTGGGCGGTGATCATCGATTTCGAGGTCATGCAGGAGACCGGAACGCTGAAGCTCCGCAAGGCCGGCCCCAACGGCTTGCGATACCGCAAACGGTTCTTTGAACTCGATGGGCTCGGCATTCGCGAACTGGCGATCCGCGGTCGGGATCTGCTCATCCTTGCCGGCCCAACGATGGATCTGGACGGCCCCGTCTCGGTGCATGTCTGGCAGGATGGAGCGATCAGCGATCAGGACGGGTTGATCCGAAAGGACCGGCTTCCGGTCATTCTGTCCGTCCCCTATGGCAACGGCGTCGACCATGCGGAAGGCATCACCATGTATTCGACCGGAGAGGCGTCGGACATGCTGCTGATCGTTTATGACAGCCCGGCCGACGACCGCAAGCCGGCGGAGCATCAGGTTAGGGCGGATCTGTTCCGGCCGCACTGGGGCCCGTGACCGGGGCCGGCCGGCTCAAATCCGGCAAGACTTCGGGATCTGCAAGGCGATACGTATGCTTGCAGATCGCCATGACGTGAACGGTGAATTTGGTCGGAGCGACTGGATTTGAACCAGCGACCCCTTGACCCCCAGTCAAGTGCGCTACCAGGCTGCGCCACGCTCCGACACACCACCGATCGTCACCCAGCGGGCGACGGGCGGACTATACTAGCTGGTCCCGATCCGGGCAACGTCAACGCAAAACTCTTCTGCCGCCGATCCGTTGTCGGTCAGTCGTCGCGGTCGCGCAGCATCTCGCGCAGGCGCTTCAGCTCGGACAGCAGTTCCGACAGTTCGCCCCGCAACCGCGGCGGCAATGCCGAACCGACATCCTCGGCAGCCTCCGGCGCGGCGGCCGTTTCCAGAGCCGCACCGCCCGCGCCGAGACCGGCCCCGTGTTCATCGAACTCGCCCGGCGGCTGCTCGTCGTCGGCGCCTGTCTCGGCCCAAGGGGAATGATCCTCGGAACTGACCCGCTCGGCGGCCAACTCGGAAGCGCGTCCTTCGGCGCCCGCCTTACCTTCCCGCAACAAGCGCTGCACGCCCTTGATGGTATAGCCTTCCTGATAAAGCAGTTTCTGAATTCGGCGCAACAGACCGACGTCTTCCGGCCGGTAGTAGCGCCGACCCCCGCCGCGCTTCAGCGGCCTTACCTGAGAAAACTTGGTCTCCCAGAACCGAAGAACATGCTGCGGTACATCAAGTTCGTCGGATACCTCGCTGATCGTGCGATAGGCGGTTGCCGATTTGCCGACACTTCGCGCCTTGGCACTGGAATCCGCCATGCCTGCCATGATCAACCGTGCCCTTCGCCGCCATTGGCCAGGGTCTGATTGATGCGATCCTTGAGCACATGCGATGCTCTGAACACCAAGACCCGCCGCGGCAGAATCGGAACCTCTTCGCCGGTTTTCGGATTGCGACCGATCCGCTCGCCCTTCTCGCGTACCGAAAAACTGCCAAAAGATGAAATCTTGACCATCTCGCCGCGCTCCAGGGCGCTCGAAATCTCTTCGAGCACCGTCTCCACCAGCTCGGCGGACTCGTTGCGCGACAAGCCTACCTCCTGATAGACGACCTCGCTGAGCTGCGCCCTCGTCACCGTCCCATCGGCCATGCGGCACCCCCTGCGTGGACGAACCACCGAAGTACCGTAGCGCGGACCGAATCACCCGTCAATTCCAAAGAGTTGGCGGATTTCCCTCATGCGAATGAAGCGGCCCCGCCAAAAACTTCTACAAAGACTTGAACTACCAGCGAATCAAGGCCGCGCCCCACGAGAAACCGCCACCCATGGCCTCCAGCAGCACGAGGTCGCCCCGGCGTACGCGCCCGTCGCCGACCGCCTCATCCAGCGCGAGCGGCACCGAGGCCGCCGAAGTATTGGCATGCCGGTCCACGGTCACCACCACGCGTTCGGGCGGCAGACCCAGCTTTCGGGCCGTGGCATCAATGATCCGGCGATTGGCCTGATGAGGCACCAGCCAGTCGATGTCGTTGGGCGTCAGTCCATTGGCCTGCAAGGCTTCTTGCGCGACGTCGGACAGGCAGATCACGGCGTGCCTGAAGACCTCGCGGCCGACCATGCGGACATGACCGATGGTGCCGGTCGAGGTCACGCCGCCATCGACATAAAGCAGATCATGATGCCGGCCATCGGAATGCAGATGGGTTGACAGGATGCCCGGGTCGCGGCTGGTGTTGGCTCCCTGGATCGCGCTCAGCACCACGGCGCCGGCACCATCGCCGAACAGGACGCAGGTATTGCGGTCGTTCCAATCGAGAATGCGGGAGTACATCTCCGCGCCGATCACCAACGCCTTGTCCACCTGGCCCAGCCGCACGAAGTTGTTGGCCACGGCGAGCGCGAAGAGAAACCCGGAACACACGGACTGGACGTCGAACGCCATCCCCCTGGTCATCCCCAGCCCGGCCTGGACCCGAGTGGCGGTGGCGGGAAAGGTCTGGTCGGGCGTGGTCGTTGCCACCAGAACCAGATCCAGAGCCGCAGGGTCCACACCGGCTTGCGCCAGGGCCGCCTTTCCCGCGGCGATGGCGAGATCGGAACATTTCTGATCGTCCGCAGCGACATGGCGCTGATGGATGCCGGTCCGCTGAACAATCCAGTCCTCGGTGGTATCCACCCGTTCGGTCAGTTCCCGATTGGTGACGATCCGGCTCGGCAGATAAGAACCGCACCCGATAATGCGTCCGCGCCGGAGCGTCATGCGGTTGCCGCCCCCGGCGTCGGTGTCGGCTCCATCCGCTTGAACTGCTCGAACCGCTGGAACTCCAACTTCACCTTTTCGTTGAACCCGTGCCGGACCAGGTCGACGGCGACACCAATGGCGTTGCAAAAACCCTTGGCATCGGTCCCGCCATGGCTCTTCACGCAAATCCCCCGCAGGCCCAGGAACATGGCACCGTTGTACTGGCGCGGGTCGGTGCGCCGCCGCAGCTTTTGAAAAGCGTTGCGGGCCAGCAGATAGCCGAGACGCGCGAAGACCGAGGAGTTGAAGGTCCGCCGCAGCCATTCGGCATAAAGCTTGGCGGTCCCTTCGGCGGTTTTCAAAGCCACGTTTCCGGTGAAACCGTCGGTCACCACGACATCGACCACACCGGCCGCAATGTCGTTGCCTTCCACGAATCCGTGAAACGTGCCGGGGAGTTCGGTTTCGCGCATTCGGGCGGCCGCCTCCTTGACCATGTCATTGCCCTTGAGCGCTTCCGCTCCGACATTGAGCAGGCCGACGGTCGGATTGAGCAGGCCGAGCACGACCTTTGCGAACAATGATCCCATGATCGCAAACTGAACCAGATGCTCCGGCCGGCATTCGAGATTGGCACCAAGATCGAGCATGACGCTTTCCCCGCGCAAGGTCGGGAAAAACGAGGCGATTGCCGGACGGTCGATGCCCGGCAAGGTCTTCAGGACCATCTTGGCCATCGCCATCAATGCGCCGGTGTTGCCGGCCGAGATCATGCACTGCGCCCGTCCGGCCTCGACCGCATCGATCGCGAGTCGCATGCTGGAGCGCCGTCCCGATCGCAGAGCGGTACTCGGCTTGGCATCGTTCGCGACCGTCTCGACGGTGTGCTCCAGACGGCTGATCGATGCCAGCTTCGGCCGGCGGGCCAGCAGGGGCGCAATCTTCGCCTCGTCCCCGAACATCACGAACTCGATGTCCGGAAAATTTTTGCGTGCATAATCAGCGCCCGCCACAACCATGGCCGGGGCACGGTCGCCCCCCATGGCGTCAAGCGCTATGGTCAGCCGCTCCGCGGCAGGGCGCGCGGTCATGATCGGCCGGTCCGGTTCGGTTGGCGATTGGGAATCTCAGGCCTCTGACGCTATCACCACGGCCCTGGCATCATAGTAGCCGCACGATGCACAGACGTGGTGGGGACGCTTCAACTCGCCGCAATTCGGGCATTCCACCCGGGGGCTGGCGGTCAGGGCGTGATGGGACCGCCGCATGTCGCGACGGGACTTCGACGTTTTCTTCTTCGGAACAGCCATTGCTGCAATCTCTCGATTCTAAAGGCGGCTCCCAGCGGGGCCGCCTCGTAAAGCCCGTGTCTTAATGGAAAAGCCCAAGGGTAGCAAGGATCATGGTTCGTTCAGCGACCACCCCGGAACCGGTCGGGCGTGATCAGCATCGACTCCGGCGTGTCCGCGGCTCCACTCTCATGCCGATAGTCGAACCGCGCCTCCGGCGCCCGAGGGTAAGGATCGATCGCCAGCGAGAGGTGCTGTGCCACGAGTTCTCCGATATCGATCGAGTCGCCCTCGATCTCCTCCGGCGCCTCCTCGAGTTCATCTCCGAAATCGCTTTCGGCAAGTCTCCGTCCGCCCTTCGGTTCAATGAAGCGTGCCGAGAACGAGTCCTCGATATGCGCCGGAAAGGGTTCAAGCGTCACGACGCAGGTCAGAACCACATCCGCCTCCAGCCGACCCTCGACCGTAATGATCTGTCCGCCCGGTCCGCGCCGCAGGCGGAGTTCGGCTGCCAGCCGGTCCAAACCGTTCAGCCCGAAGCGGCGGGCCAGGGCGGCGCGTTCCGCCGGACTGGCCTCGATCGTTTCGACCGCTTCGCCCCGGCCGATCGGCTCGACCGCGACGGGGCGGCTGAACTCGGGTTCGATATGACGGATCATGCCGTCGCCTCCTCTCGCTCCTTTGCAGGATGCTGCATCTTGTTGGGCCGGCGGTCGCGGTTTCGGGGCCGGTATCGCACCTTGTCCGGTTGCGATCGCGCCTCAGCCCCGGTCGTCGCCCGGTGGGGGGCCGCCCGGTGGGGGGCCGTCCGGTGGGGGGCCGAACGTCAGCTCGCCGGCCAGCAGGCGTTCGGCCGGTTGCCGGCTCAGAGCTCCGGCCTCGCGCCTGACATAGGCGGATATCAACGCCAACCGATCGGCATCGGGTTCCACCGTGCCGAACAGATTCCGCCGCAGCGCCGCCTCCAGCGGCTCCGCCTCGGGGGCCTCCAGACCCTTCTCATAGGCCACCACGCGGCCGTAAAAGCTGCGGGCCATGTGCTTGACCTTCTTGCCGACGCTGAGATCGCCGACCCCCATTTCCCGAAGGCTCTGATCCATGTCGGCAAACATGTAGTCGAACAGCTTCTGGGCAAACGCCGCCGCCGTTCCGCCTTCGGCTTTCAGGCGATGCATGACCAGAAAGACATGCAGCACGAGCAGGTCGAATCGGCCATCGACCGTATCCGGCACACCGCATGCGGTGTAGAAACCGGGCCGCCGGGCCTGCTCGACCAAAGCCAGATAGATCGCAGGGACGGCATCCTCGCGACCGCGACGGCTGAACAGTCTGGCAATCACGGGACGCTCGTAATCCTTGACAAGCATGGCGCCGATCTGGCCACCATCCGACCTGAGGGGCAGATAGGCGCGATGCGGCCCTGCGTCAATCGAGCCGCGCCACGTCGGGGGCATAGCGTGCTGCCCGGGCGCCGGTCGTCCGAGGCCCGGGCCCTGGCGTCAACGCCCTGCCCCCGCCGCGGGCGATCAGATCGCCCGCGTATCGACTGAAGATGGCCGAAGCCGAAGGGACCGATGGCAGAGACAGGAATGGCGAAACTCCGATTGGCGGGCGCCACCGGGC
>CAZTNV010000202.1:6806-7645 GCA_964615535.1 uncultured Mycobacteriaceae bacterium
GGTGGGCGAATAGGCCGCCAACATCATCATCATCGCCACCGGGCTGCTGGTGGTGATGTTGGCGGCCTGTTCGCCCACCGTCGCGATGCGCGGCAACCTGGTCGAGGACCGGCGACTTGCGCAGGTGGAGGTTGGGCGCAGCACCGCCGCGGAGGTGATGGAGACGCTGGGCACGCCGTCCACCGTCGCGACCTTCGATCCGACGACCTGGTACTATATCGGCCAGCGGACCGAGCAGACCGCATTCTTCCAGCCCGAAGTCGTCGAACGCCGGGTCGTGGTCGTCCGCTTCGACGACAATGGCGTGCTGCAGGAGATGCAGGAGCTGGGCGTCGAGGACGCGCGCGACATCGAACTGGTCGATCGGCAGACACCGACGCTGGGCCGCGAGATGGGGTTCCTCGAACAGATGGTCGGCAATCTCGGACGGTTCCGGGGCAGCGAGACGCGCGCCACCGTCGGCCGCTGATCCGCCGCAGCCGCACACCCCCTCGCCAAGCCAACAAAAAGACCCCGGAACCGCAAGGTTCCGGGGTTTCCTGTTGCCCGCTGCCGGCAACCGGCAGCGGGCCCGTTTCGGCTCCGGCTAATGCGCCAGGATGGCCAGGAGCAGCAGGGCCACGATATTGGTGATCTTGATCATCGGGTTGACCGCCGGGCCGGCGGTGTCCTTGTAGGGATCGCCGACGGTGTCGCCGGTCACCGCGGCCTTGTGGGCCATCGAGCCCTTGCCGCCATGATGGCCGTCTTCGATGTACTTCTTGGCATTGTCCCAGGCGCCGCCGCCCGCGGTCATCGAGATCGCGACGAACAATCCGGTGACGATCACGCCCAGCAGC
>CAZTNV010000203.1:0-503 GCA_964615535.1 uncultured Mycobacteriaceae bacterium
CTCGACCGCCCGGCAAACGGTCAGCAGCCGCACCGGATCGGCCGGATCGGTGCCGTCGCGCGGCGGGCGCGGCTCGGGCGCCCGGAAGCGGGCGAAGTCCAGGCCGTGATAGACCAGCGCGACCCGGTCCGGCTCCGGCGCCAGCCCGGCCAGACGGTCGAGATTGGCGCGGGTGCAGGTGACGCCCCAGGCGGCATCGGCCAGCTTGTCGCGCAGCTCCCGGTCCGGGGTCGTCCAGATGTCCTTGGCGTGGGCGGAAAAGCTCCAGCCCAGCCCGCGGATCAGCGCGGCATAGCGGGTGACCGAGGCGGGCGTATGGAGGTAATGGACGTGCAGCCAGCCGATGTCGGGGGCGAGTTCGCGGGCGAGCACGCAGGCCTGGCCGAACCGGCGGACCCGGTTGCGGCTGCGGTCGCGCGCCAGATCGGCCAGAAAGGCGGCGCGCGCCGCCATGTACCCCGGCTGCCGCCGCGCCCAGCGCCAGCCGCGCACCACGCGCAGCG
>CAZTNV010000203.1:513-7614 GCA_964615535.1 uncultured Mycobacteriaceae bacterium
AGCGGCGCGTCGTGCAGATATTCCGGCAGATAGAGCACCGGGGCCGTGATCCGGCGGTGCAGATCGTGGATCTTGCCGTCGGTCGGGCGGCGCAGCGAGACGATGGTCTGATCCAGCCCGCGCTGCTGCAGGCCCAGGATCTCCTGCGCGATGAAGGTTTCCGACAGCCGCGGATAGCCCTTGACCACCACGGCAACACGGGCCCGATCCATCAAGTCAGGCGATCCGGTGGCGGGGCGCGGGGTCTTCGGCCAGCACCGCGGACGCGCCCTCGATCGCCGCGGCGACCAGCCGGTCGAGCGTGTCCAGCCCGTCCATCAGGCCGGGCACGGTGATCTCCGACGGCAGGTTCTGCTGCGGCAATGCCCGCAACGCCGCGACCATGGCCGCCGGATCGCGCGGGCCGTCGGAATAGGGCAGCATGCGCACCAGACCGAGCGCCTGGGCGCGCGACACCCGGATGTACTGTTCCAGGCGCGGCGCCACCCGCGGCACCAGCACCGCCCGCTTGTCGAAGGACAGGATCTCGCAAAAGGTATTGTAGCCGCCCATGGCGACCACGCCCAGGGCCTGCTGCATCAGGTTTTCCAGATGGGCATCGAAGGTGATCACTTCGACATCGTCCAGCCGCGCCGCGCGGGCGATGAAGCCGGCCTGCCGTTCGATCTGCATGAACGGCCCCAGCGCGATCAGCGCCGGATGCGGCAGCGCGCGATCCCGTTCGTAGGCCGACAGCACCCAATCGACCAGCCCGTCGCCGTCGCCGCCGCCGCCCGGCGTCACCAGGATGAACGGCCGGTCGAAGGGCGGCACGGCCGGCCGCGCGGTGGTCGCGACGGTCCGGCGCAGATAGCCGGTATAGGTGATCTTGCCCCGCACCGTCTCGGGCAGTTCGATGCCCTCCAGCGGATCGCAGATCTGGGGCAGGCCGTAGACCCAGATCGCGTCGTAGAGCTCCTCCAGCGCCGGCAGCACGTTCTTGCGCTGCCATTCCGGGGCCAGCAGTGCCGGCCCGTCCATCACGTCGCGCAGGCCGAGCGCCAGCGGCGTGCCCCGGCCCTTGAGCATTTCCAGCGTCCGCTTGACCTCGCCGCGCAGGCCGAGCGGTTCCTTGTCGACCAGCAGCAGATCGGGGTCGAAAATATCGGCGGTATGCTCGATGATCGAGGCGCGCATCGCCAGCGTCTCCTCGATGTCGATGTGCAGGTTCAGCGAGGTGTATTCGCCGTTGCGCAGCTTGATCACGCCCGGCACGCGGACGAAATCCACCCGGCTGCGGAAATCGAAGCTGCCGATGATCGGCGAGCCCGACAGGATCAGCACCGACATGTCGGGATGGCGGCCGACCAGGGCATGGGCGATCGCCCGGCACCGGCGGAGATGGCCGAGGCCGAAGCTGTCATGGCTGTAGATCAGGATGCGGCTGTGATCGGCCCGCTTCGACATGGCCCGTTTCGAGATGATCGTACCGGCTGCCCGCTCTGCTGCCTTACCGATCCACGGTGCGGCGGAACCGACCGGCGTCTTGTATCACGAAGCCGGATCGTCAAACCACGAGGTTTACGCGGGAACCGGCAAACGGTTATCCTCGATCGACAATTTCGGACGACCGCCGGGCCGCCGCCGGATCGCTGCCGTCCCTGGCATCGGACCCGTCTTCAATGAACAAGAGCATTTACGGTTTCATTTGGCGCCACAGCAAGCGGCAGCAGGTCGTCGTCGTCCTATTCACCCTGCTGTCCTTCCCGTTCCTGTATTATTCGCTCGACCTGCCGCGCCTGATCGTCAACGAGGCGATCGGCGGCGCCGTGAACGGCCAGTTTCAGCCGGTCGAGGCGTTCGGCGCCGAGTTCGAGCAGATCCCGTATCTAATGCTGCTGTCGGGCCTGTTCCTGCTGATGGTGTTCATCAACGGCGGGTTCAAGTATTACATCAATGTCTACAAGGGCCGGCTGGGCGAGCGGATGCTGCGGCGTCTGCGTTATGAGTTGTATGCCCGGGTGCTGCGCTTTCCGCTGCCCCAGTTCAAGAAGATGTCGCAGGGCGAGATCATTCCGATGATCACCGCCGAGGTCGAGCCGCTGGGCGGCTTCATCGGCGATGCGTTCGCCCTGCCGGTGTTCCAGGGCGGCACGCTGCTGGTCTACATCGCCTTCATCTTCATCCAGGACCCGTTCCTGGGCGCGGCGGCGGTGTCGCTCTACCCGCTCCAGGGCTGGCTGATTCCGAAACTGCAGCGCAAGGTCAACCAGCTCGGCAAGCAGCGGGTCCGCGCCGTCCGCCAGCTTTCCGACAAGATCGGCGAGTCGGTCTCGGGCGTGGCCGAGATCCATGCCCATGACGCCTCCAATCACCACCTGGCCGATTTCGCCCACCGGCTGGGCAATATCTACGACATCCGGTTCGAGATCTACCGGCGGAAATTCTTCATCAAGTTCCTGAACAATTTCCTCAATCAGCTCACGCCGTTCTTCTTCTATGCGATCGGCGGCTATCTGGTGATCGTCGGCGATCTGAGCTTCGGCGCGCTGGTGGCGGTGCTCGCGGCCTACAAGGATCTGGCCGGGCCGTGGCGCGAGCTGCTCAATTACTATCAGATGAAGGAGGACATTCGGATCAAGTACGAGCAGGTGGTGGAGCAGTTTCATCCACCGGATCTGCGGCCGGCCGAAATCCTGCTGAGCGACCGCGTGCTCGACGGGCCGTTCCCGCCGGTGCTGACCCTGTCCAATGTCGGCTATGCCGAGGATAACGCCTTGCCGGCGCTGGAGGGCGTCAACCTGTCGCTCGGCACCGGCCGGCATATCGCGGTGCTGGGCGCGGCCGGCGACGGGCGGGACGAGCTGATGATGATCCTGGCCCGGCTGCTGGTGCCCACCGCCGGCCGGGTGCGGCTGGGCGAACACGACTATGCCGAGCTGCCCGAGGCGGTGACCGGCCGTGCCGTCGCCTATGTCGGGCCGCAGAGCTACCTGTTCACCGATTCGCTGCGTGCCAATCTGTATTACGGGCTGAAGCACCGGCCGCTGCACGCCCGCAGCTATGACGACCGGCAGAAGGCCTGGCGCCGCAACCGGGAGCTGGAGGCCCGCGTTTCCGGCAATATCGACCACGATATCGACGCCGACTGGCTGGATTACCGGGCGGCCGGCGCCGCCGGACCCGAGGATCTCCAGGACCGGGCGCTGGAGGCGCTGCGCGCGGCCGATATGGAAACCGACGTGTACCGCCTGGGTCTCAACGGCACCATCGACCCCGCCGCCGACCCCCAGGTCGCGGAGACGATTCTGTCGGCCCGGGTGGTGGTGCGCGAGCGGCTGGCCGATCCGGCGCTGGGCGATCTGGTCGAGCTGTTCGACCCGGCGCGCTACAACACCAGCGCCACGGTGGCCGAAAACCTGCTGTTCGGCACGCCGGTCGGCGCCGCCTTCGCGCCGGATGCGCTGGCCCGGCACCCCTATGTGCTGAAGGTGCTGGACAAGGTCGGACTGCGCGAGGATTTCCTGCGCATCGGCACCGAGGCGGCGCGGACCATGATCGAGCTGTTCGCCGACCTGCCGCCCGGCCATGAATTCTTCGAGCAGTTCAGCTTCATCGGCTCCGACGAGCTGCCGGAGTATCAGCCGCTGGTCGCGCGGGTGGCCAAGGACGGGCCGGGGAACCTGCGGCCCGACGACCAGACCCGGCTGATCGCGCTGCCGTTCCGGCTGATTCCGTCGCGTCACCGGCTGGGCCTGATCGACGAGGCGATGATGGACCGGCTGGTCGCGGCGCGGCGGATCTTCGCCGCCGATCTGCCGCCCGATCTGCGGCCCTGCGTGGAGTTCTTCGACACCGGGCGCTACAATGCCGCGGCCACGTTGCAGGACAACATCCTGTTCGGCAAGCTGCGCTATGGCCAGTCCGGCGGGCAGGAACGGGTTCAGTCGCTGATCGGCGAGGCGATCGACCGACTCGAGTTGCGGCCGGCGATCATCGCGGTCGGGCTGGACCATTCGGTCGGAGTCGGCGGAGCGCGGCTGGCCGCCCCCCAGCGCCAGAAGCTGGCGCTGGCCCGGGCGCTGCTGAAGCGGCCGGAGCTGCTGATCCTCAACGAGGCGACATCCAGCCTGGACGGCGCCAGCCAGGCCGCGGTCCAGGCCAATGTCCGCCGGCACTGCCAGGGCCGCGGCCTGATCTGGGCGCTGCCCCGGGCCGGTCTGGCGCGCGATTTCGACGAGGTGATCGTGCTGAAGTCCGGGCGGGTGGCGGCCCATGGCCGCTTCGACCAGCTTGACCGCGACGGCGGCGCGCTGCACGAATTGCTCAAGGCCGAGCAGGTCGCGGCCTGAGGCCAGGGAGGATGCGGTGAGCCTGACCGAGGAAGTCGAGATGCTCCGGAACATCCCGCTGTTCGCCAATATCGAGCTGTCCAAGCTCAAGCTGCTGGCCTTCACCAGCGAGCGGGTGACCTTCAAGGCCGGACAGGCGCTGTTCCGCCAGAACGAGACCGGCACCAACGCCTATATCATCATGTGCGGCGAGGCCGATGTGATCGTGGAGACGCCGGCCGGCCCGGTGATCATCGCGACGGTCGGCAAGAACGATTTCGTCGGCGAGATCGCCATCCTGTGCGACGTGCCGCGCACCGCCACGGTGCAGGCGCGGACCGATCTGGTCACGCTGTGCATTTCCAAGGAGCTGTTCTTCCGGCTGGTCGCCGAATTCCCGCAGATGGCCGTGCAGATCATGCGCGTGCTGGCCCAGCGCCTGCACCGGACCACCCTGGCGGTGACCCGGGGCCCCAGGCCGGTGCGCGACGGCGCCGGCGACGGCGCGTGACCGGCGGCACTGTGGCGGCATGAGCCGGCTGGACAGCGCCATCCGGCGGCTGACGGCGCAGCGCGCATGTCTGGAGTGGGCGGCGGCGGCGATCACCGGCACGCCGGGCACAGGATTGCCGGGCGCAGGGGTATCGAAGGCGGGCGTGCCGGGGGTGGTGCTGGAGCTGGGGCTGGGCAACGGCCGGACCTATGACCATCTGCGCGAGCGGCTGCCCGAGCGGACGATCTACGTGTTCGACCGGCGGATCGCCGCCCATCCCGCCTGCATTCCGCCCGCCGACCGGCTGTTCCTGGGCGAGCTGGCCGAAACCCTGACGCTGGCCGCGGCCCGGCTCGGCCGGACCGCCGCGCTGATCCACGCCGATCTCGGCAGCGGCGAGGCCGGGCGCAATGCGGCGCAATCGGCGCTGCTCGGCCCGCTGCTGGCCCCCCTGCTGGTGCCGGGCGGGATCGTGCTGAGCGACCAGCCGCTGTCGGTGCCGGGCTGGCATCCCCTGCCGGAACCGCCGGGGGTGGCGGAGGGGCGGTATCATCTTTATCGAGGCGAATGACGAGGCGCGCGGCTGC
The DNA here is from genome assembly GCA_964615535.1 of uncultured Mycobacteriaceae bacterium. GTDB lineage: Bacteria > Pseudomonadota > Alphaproteobacteria > DSM-16000 > Inquilinaceae > CAZTNV01. The sequence goes on from CAZTNV010000203.1 coordinate 5,904, forward strand.
TTGCCGGAGCATGGCGGGTGGCCGCCGGTCCGGCGATGGCCCGGTCTTGCCGATCCGGACAGCGCACGGCTTTGGCGCGGTATGGACCGGACCGGGTCGCCGCCTTCACGGCCGCCGAGATCGCGACGCGAGGCGTCCATATGCTGCCGAAGGAACCAACCGCCGCGATCGCGGCCGGTGCGCAGGTGGCGTGGGACGGCACCGAGAAGCGGATCGCCCTGCGCGACACCGGCCTCTACCCGGTCGGCATCGCCACCGAGGCAGCCAGCGACGGCATCACCACGGTGCGCCATACGGCTCGACAGGATTACGACGGAGGCGGCGTAATCATAAATGCCGCTAGCCTAAAGGAGTTTTACGGTCCTCTTGCGGCCGTTCCCAGTGAGCTGAAAGCAGCGGACCTCTATGCCGAGAACCTCCAAGGCCTTCTGCAAATCCTGGGCGATGGCCTCATCGGCAGGAACCACGAGATATTTCTTCACTTCGTCACAGCCGGTTGCTGCGTGAGTCACGAGCTGCCCAATGGCAGTGTAGAGAACTTGCCGGCCAACACCGGTCTTGACTTCGTAAACCTCCGAAACAACGCCATTCTTTTTCACGAATAAATCGATTAGGGCCGAGTTGAACACCTCCTCGCCAAGCGCCACGCATGCGTTTCTCTCCTCATACAGCGCGTGGACGATATCGCCATGATACGTTATATACTTGAATTTACCATATAGTTCGCCTTTCTTCGTCCCTGAAAACTCCTTGCTATACCGGTTATACTCATCGACACGGCGCTTGAAATCAGCCTTGTCCAACTCGCCTGCAGCAGCCTTCTTTTTGAATTCTTGGACGTCATCTACAAACGCCCAGATCCGACCAGCAAGATCATCGTCCCCGAGCCGGCCAACCGCGATGCCGTTACGGACGCCTCCGTCCGGGTCAGAGACCTCCACAAGCTTCGCCTTCGACCAAACAAGAAACGCTGATTTCCCGATTCCCGGACGGCCGCCACCGACTCTGCCGCTATGCATCAGGAAGATGTCGCCGGTGTCGGCATCTTCCGCAAAAAAGCCCGCAACCTGCGCGTTATTGCCATCGGTCGGGATGTTAATTTCGACTGTAATCATCTGCGAGGGTCGATCCGGGCTATAGATGCCGAATGGATTCCAGAACCGCAACCCGGCGGGACCCCGGATCGGACCGCCAAACGCGGCCCAAAGCTTTCCTTCTCCTGATGAATAGATAGTCAGGTTATCATTACCACCCGGAAAACCGATATTCAGAGAACCTTGATCCTTTAGCTCGGCCTTCAGCGCGCGCTCCAGCTTAGCCTGGGCAAGCTTCTTTTTCTTTGGCTCATGGACCAGCTTGAGCGTCATTCGTCCCCCCAGCAGAAAATAGAGTTTTTAAGGAGTAAATGTCCGCTTTCGATACCACAACGAGAGGGATAACGCTACCAGAAGTGTTGAGACGGCTTCGCCTTGTTATGGAGCGCCGCTACCTCGAAAGGCCACGCATGGCCACGGGCACAGCGCGGACATTGACATGCCCCGTGTCGCACGGAGTAATCGGGAATGGCCGTAAGTGTATGGAATCGCTGGGGTTCGTGCTGCGTTCGCTTGCAACACAAGCCACACAAGAAAAATGGCGCTAAGCCAAAGGCTTAGCGCCATAATTCTGGTTGCGGGGAGAGGATTTGAACCTCTGACCTTCAGGTTATGAG
>CAZTNV010000204.1:0-263 GCA_964615535.1 uncultured Mycobacteriaceae bacterium
CAGGTCGGCAGCGGCGACCGCTCGGAGCGCATCCGCACCTACAATTTTCCCCAGGGCCGCGTCACCGATCACCGCATCAATCTGACCCTGTACAAGATCGACAAGGTGATCATGGGCGAGGCGCTGGACGAGCTGGTCGATGCCCTGATCGCCGAGGACGAGGCGGCCCGGCTGGCCGAACTGCATTGAACCGGATCGCGATCGCGGCGGCCCCGCCGGCAAACGCTCTGCCGACCCTGGCCGAGGCGACCGCCGCCGCTGCC
>CAZTNV010000204.1:273-6888 GCA_964615535.1 uncultured Mycobacteriaceae bacterium
GGATCGAGGAGGCCGGGGCCGATGCCCGGCTGCTCGCCCGCCACGTGCTGGGGCTGGACCGCACCGGCCTGCTGACCGCCCGCGAGCGCCGGCTGGGCGCGGCCGAGCTGGCGCGGCTGGACACGGTGGTGAGCCGGCGGGCGGAGCGGGAACCGGTGTCGCGGATCATCGGCCGGCGCGAATTCTGGAGTCTGGAGTTCGAACTGTCCGACGCGACGCTCGATCCCCGGCCGGACAGCGAGACGGTGGTCGAGGCGGCGCTGGATCTGGTGGCCGATCGCGCCGCGCCGCTGCGCCTGCTGGATCTCGGCACCGGGTCGGGCTGCCTGCTGCTGGCGCTGCTGCACGAATTGCCGGCGGCCTGGGGCCTGGGCCTCGATCGCAGCGAGGCGGCGGCGCGGACCGCCCGGCACAATGCCCGCTGCCTGGGGCTGGCCGGCCGCGCCCGGTTCGTGGTCGGCGACTGGGCTGCGCCGCTCGGGGGATCGGGCCCCGAGGCGCCCGGCCCCGACCTGCCCGGTTTCGACCTTGTGGTGGCCAACCCGCCCTATGTCGCGGAGCCCGAGATTGCCGGTCTGGCGCCGGAAGTGGCGCGGTTCGATCCCCGGCTGGCGCTGGCCGGCGGGGCCGACGGGCTGGAGGCGTACCGCCGGATCGCCCCGGCCCTGCCGCGCCTGATCCGGCCCGGCGGTCATGCCGTACTGGAAATCGGGGCGGATCAGGCCGCCGAAGTGACCGCTCTGCTGGCCGCGACGGGACTGCGCCCCCGGCCGCCGCGGCGCGATCTGAGCGGGTTGGTGCGGTGCGTCATAGTTCAGGAAATGGGGCAAAAAAGGGTTGGCATCCCGAACGGATGCCGCTAGGGTCGGCGCAGAGAGTGGCACCGGGCCGGACGGTGCCGGCCGGAGCGCTGGAAAGCCTCCGGGAGAGCCTGCCGCATCGCGTTCGCCAGGCACAGTGTCCCCGCCGATCGGCTTTCCCCCCACGGCGGGACGCGAACGACACCTACCGCGAACGGCACGCGCGACGTGCAGCTTTAGCGATACGTTCGTCGGAACCGCGACAGCCATTGTCCACACGAGGCGGAGCAGGTCGGTAATGAGACAGGGACCGAACCAGAGACGTACCCGAGGCCGGAACAACAATCCTGGCCGTCGGTCCAATCTTCCCAACCGGAACCAGACGTTCGACAGCAACGGCCCCGAGGTTCGCATCCGCGGCAACGCCTATCAGGTTCACGAGAAATATCTGGCGCTGGCGCGGGATGCTTCGGCCTCCGGCGACCGGGTCATGTCGGAAAACTACCTTCAGCACGCCGAGCATTACTACCGCATCATCAATGCCATCAACGAGGCCTATGCCCAGGCCCAGCAGCAGTATGACGGCCAGCCGCGCGAGGGCGGCGCCCGCCCCAATGGCGCCCAGCGCGACGGTGCCGGCCAGGACAATGGCCAGCGGGACATCGGGCAGCGCGATTTCGATCCGCGCGATCTGGGCGGCCGCGAACTGGATTTCGGGGAAGACCCGCGCGGTTACGACGATGGCGGGGCGAACGATCACGACCACGGCGTGGACACCGGCCCGATGCCGGCTCGGATGGACCATGGCCGCACGGATCACGGCCGCACCGATCATAACCGTACCGATCATGGCCGCGCGGAACCGGGTCGCATGGACTCCGGCCGCATGGACTCCGGCCGCATGGACTCCGGCCGCATGGACTCCGGCCGCCTCGACTCCGGCCGCATGGAAGGGGCGCCGCAATCGGCCGAGCCGGCGGGCGGCGAAGACGGCGGTGACGACGGCCTGAACGGTCACGAGCCGCCCCGGCCGCGGCCGCGGCGGCGCACGCCCAGGGCCCGCCACGGCCTGGCCAATGGCGCTTCGGGCGGCTCCGAAGGACCGGCTTCGGACCCGATGGGGGACTGAGCGCGGCCCCGGCCGTGCTCGCCCGATCCCGCGCGCCCGCCCGATCCCGGCGGCGCCCTGCGGATTTCGGTGGTGCGGCCCTCGGTGTCGCCGGCCTCAGGGTTCCGGTTGCAGGCGGTCGCCCAGGGCGATCGTGCCGCCGCCGATGATCTCGGCATAGACGCCGCATTCGGCATGGCCGAAGCCGGCCATCAGCGCCTTGGGGATGTTCAGGTCGCGCTCCGCGGTGTCGGGGTTGACGTTGGTCGCGGCGCAGCGCGCGATCCGCTCGACCACCCGCAGCCGCACCCCGCCCGCCTCGGGTCCGTCCGCACCGTCCCCCCGGACCAGCAGCGTGCGGCCGACCCAGTCGAACTCCTCCCATGGCCGGCACCCGTCGATCAGCAGGTTGCCGCGGAACCGGCGCGGATCGACCGGCCGCCGGACCACCCGCTCCAGATCGCGGATCGAGGGCAGGGACAGGATCGAGACCAGCTTGTCCGGCCGGTCGCCGAACATCACGCCCGGCGCCTCGACCAGCTTGGGCGCGCCGGGCGCCTCCCGGCGCATATAGGCGGCGAAGAACTGGTTGAGGATGTCGCGGCCGAGCGCGGTGGCGATCGAGCAGCGCACCACGATCTTGCCGCCGCGCCGGATGGTCAGCACATCCGTGGCGTCGTCGAACTGCGTGTCCAGCACCGCCAGCCGCTCATGCTCCATCAGGGTCAGGAACTGGCGCTTGGGGTGCCAGGCCGGGCTGGCCGGATCGATCTGGCTGGCGCCATGCGCGATGGCGAACCGCCGGTCCTGCGGCACGCCCTCCCCCGCCGCCAGCTCGACGCGGTCCAGCGCCTGGCCGCTCAACCCCTTGACCGGGTAGCGATAGATCGCGGCAAGCACAGCCAACGCATCAACTCCCATGGCGCGGTTTATCGCCGCCCCCTCCCCCCCTTGTCAACGCCGCCGGGGCGGGCGCAGGCCGGAGCCGTTGAGCAGCGGGACGTGCCGCAGTCAGCTTCGGGAAGCCGCCTGCGGGCATCACTGACGCCCCGCCCGGATCGAAAGGTTCTTTCAGTTCAACACTCCGACAACCTGACTAGCAATCGCGCGTCTTCCTCGCAAGCTTCTGATTGTTATCGTGTGTTGAAAATGATAGGTTACTCTTATCGGAACGAGCGTGTTAACCAGGGCGTGATTGGGAGATCTCGCGCGGCAGAACTCACTCTTCGTCTTTGATCAGCGACTTCGTTTCAAGTGCCGCCGGTGTGAAGAGCATTCTCGCGGCTCTGAGTTACAATTATGTGTAGGGGGACGTCGGAATGGAGCTAGAGCGACACATAGAGGATATTCGCAATGGCATTAGAGCCGGCAAATTTGTAAATGAGGCCACGGTTTGTCAAGGAATCGTTCTTCGGTTGTTGCGCGCATTGGGCTGGCCGATAGACGACACGCAGACGGTCAGTCCGCAGTACCCACTTGAAGAGAGGCGCGTGGATTATGCGTTATGTCATCCATCGGACAAGCCGATCGCCTTCGTCGAGGTAAAAAAAACTTGGGCAAAGTGATAATGCCGAACGGCAATTGTTTGAATATGCATTCCACAAGGGGGTACAACTCGCGATTCTTACAGATGGCCAGGAATGGAACTTCTTTCTTCCGGGCGAGCAAGGGGATTACGGTGAACGTCGCTTATATAAGCTCGATATTATCGAACGGGAGATCGAGGAATGTACCCGTAGGCTGAAACGCTACCTTAAGTATGAATCGTACCTCACCGGCATTGCTATTAATGCAGCTAGAGAGGACTATCGCAATGTATCTCGCGAACGAGAAATGAAATCCACCCTGCCTCTGGCATGGAAACAGCTTGTCGAGGCTGAAGACGAACTCTTGCTGGAATTGCTGTCGGACAAAGTCGAAAGCCTTTGCGGCTACAAGCCGGACCCTGATACGGTTGCGTCATTCTTAAAGGCATATGTTAACTTACCATCAAACAGTCCCGCGCCATATATTTCATCACAGCGACCACGTATTCCTGCTTTGGCGCCAGCTCTTTCGCAAATAAATCAGCCATTAATTACAATCGGATTCTCAATTGATGGAAAGCACTACTCCGCGCGCAATGCGAGTGAAGTCCTTGTTAAGGTTCTTGAGACACTTACAGCTCGTGATCCGTCATTTCCGGAGCGATTTGCGTCGCTGCCGAAACATGGTCGTACGCGTCGATACCTTTCACGGAGTTCCGACGATCTATACCCAGGTCGTCCAGATTTAGCCCGTGACCACTCAAGAAAACTGAGTTCTGGATGGTGGCTAAGTACAAATCACAGCCGAGCGACGATTAGAAAAATTATTGAGATGGCCTGCCATGTCTCATCTATACAAATCGATAGAGACCTGACCGTTAAATTGGGTGAGTAAATGCCTCTGCAATTTTAGATAGAGAATTCGGTGACCGCGAAACATCATTGTAGCAGCAGCCTGCTGAGTTGATAGGGCAATCAGCCTCTTTTCAGGAATCACCGACAGCCCGCCCGGACCGCACGGGCATTCTGCGCCGTCACTCTAACACCACAATCGCCCAAGCCAAACCGACCGCCCGAAACCCGTGGACCCGGCCGGTTTCCAGGATTATCATCCTAGGTCCGGCCGAGGGCCGGGCAGGGGCGTGCAGGAGGGGGCGTGACAAACCGTGACAGCCATCCGCATCGCCCGGTCGGGCATGCCCCGCCGATGTGACAAAGCGTGACAAACCGTTACGCTCTGCCGCCGCGCCGCGGGACATCGCCATTCTGGACAGAATGCGAACGGTGGAGCCCGACCCTCGGGCTCGGATCGGGGAGAACGGCGGCGATGGCCAAGGCGGCAGGGCGGTCGATGGGGTTGGAGGACTTCCTCGGCTGGACCCCGCCGGGCGACGGAAAGAAATCGGGATGCGTATCGCTGTCGAGCACCGGCGGGCACCGGGTTGAGATGCGTCAGCCCAAGGCGATTGCGCAGCTCATATGCCCAATCGGATTTGTCGATTTCCGGCTCGACCTCGTCGTGAAAGGCGGCGAAGCGGGGCCGGGCGCCGCCCCGCGGGCGATTGTTCCGCCGATCGACCAGTCTCTCGATCTCGCGCAAAGCGTCGGCGTAGCGTCCCGGAACCGGTCGATCACGCGCGCAACACCAAACCCTCTGCGGCAGGCCAAGCTGCCGGCGCGCCTCCAGACACGACCCAAATCGGCCGGGCTGAACGCCCGTCGTCTGAACCAATATTCCCCGGAGCATGCCAATGTGAGTTTTGAGGCGTTAGTGTGCTTCACGCCTGAAGGGCCTGCGAGCCTGAGACTGATCTGGCCGGCAGTGACGACTGGAAGCTGTTCGGAGACTCCCGCCCAAGGGAGGAGCGGCGTTACCGCAAGACAATCTCGACCCTTCGATTTAGCGCGCGGCCCGCATCGGTCGCATTGCTGGCCACGGGCGCCAGCGGCCCCACGCCTGCGGGAACAGCGCGACCCACTGCCACCCCGTGACGGGTTTCAAGCGCCCGGACGACTGATTCGGCCCTTGCGCGCGATAGCGCAATATTCGCCTCGAAACTGCCGACGCTGTCGGTATGGCCCACGACATAAAGACCGATCCGGGCCCGGTCTGACAGAAGACGGGCGATCTCGGCGATGGCCTCGCCGGATTCTGGTAAGAGGTCAGCCCTGCCAAAATCAAAATAGATGTTCTCGACCGTGATCCGTCCTTGCGTATCCAGCGACGAGGCCATTGCTTCGGCATCCAGAATTCTGACCTGTCCAGTGTCCATATCATCTGATTGCAGCACCTGGACATAGTGGTTGGACCGCTCCACCCCAACCGAGACCAATACCGTTCCACCTTCATGGGGCATCTGTCCGGTGAAGTAATCGACCTCGCGCCCGATGCCGAGGTTCATGCCGTTGCGCCGGTTCCAGCCGCCGTCACTTTGATTGCCGCAAAGCGCGCGGGTTGAACACTGCCACTCCACGGAAAAGCCACGAGCCTCAAGCGCCTGCCGGTAATTGGCCATGATCTCGAACGGGGAGCGATCGGCAGGATTGCGGAATCGCATGAGAAGGATGCGTCCCTCGAAGGTCTCGGCAAGAACCTGGCCGTCCTCGAACCCGGTGATCCGCATGGTGCGGCCAAATTCCTCTGACACGCGCTCGCTCTCGCGTTCCACGGACCCGGTGTAGGGTTCGATCAGAAGCGTGAGGTTGCCCTGCGCGGCAAGCGGTGATGCCTGCACCGCAAGACCTGCAGCGAGTGAGAGGATGCAAAGCGAGCGCGCAATCATGATGGTGATCTCTGTTTTGCCGAAATGCCGCAAAAAGATCGTCTGTTGGCGTAACCCTGCGACAAGGCAGGGCGCCGATCAAGCGTTTCGGATTGTTCATGGTTCGTCGCCGGGGGACACAGGAACACAGGCTGGGCTGCGCGCCTCCGCGCACCGGGACAGGAGCGGCCCGGTGCCGCAAGATGGGGACCTCTCAATGGGAGCGACAGCGATGGCCAAGGCGGCAGGGCGGGCGATCACGCTGGAGGACTTCCTCGGCTGGATCCCGCCCGGCGATACGAAGTACGAACTGATCGACGGCCGGCCGCAGGCGATGGCGCCGGCCAGCGGGGGTCACCAGATCGTCATGGGCAATGCCGTGTGTCGGGTCGCCGAGGCGCTGGACCATCGGCCGCCCT
>CAZTNV010000204.1:6898-7576 GCA_964615535.1 uncultured Mycobacteriaceae bacterium
CCCTGCGTCGCGCGCGCCGCAGCCGCCCGACCCCGACGCGGCGGCCCCGGCCGGGCCTTGAGGCCGGACCGCCCGCGCGGGCCTGAATCTGCCGCGCGAACGGTCCGGCCGGTGCCTCAGGCCGCCGCTGCCCGGTCCAGCCGCTCCGCCGGCTGGATCGTCAGACCGCCTTCGCCCGCGGTCACCCGCACCGTGTCGCCATCGACGATCCGGCCCTCCAGAATCCGGGTGGCCAGCGGGTTCTGCAATTCGCGCTGGATCGCGCGTTTCAGCGGCCGGGCGCCGTAGACCGGGTCGTAGCCGGCCTCGGCCAGCCACGCCTTGGCGGCGTCGTCCAGCTCCAGCACGATCTTGCGGTCGGCCAGCAGGCGGCGCAGGCGGCCCACCTGGATCTCCACGATACCCACCATGTTCTCGCGGCTCAGCCGGTGGAACACGATGATCTCGTCCAGCCGGTTGAGGAACTCGGGCCGGAAATGGGCGCGCACCGCCATCATCACCTGCTCGCGCGCGATCGCGTCCGGTTCGCCCGAGGCCGCGGCCAGATGCTCGCTGCCCAGATTGCTGGTCATGACGATCAGCACGTTGCGGAAATCCACCGTGCGTCCCTGGCCGTCGGTCAGCCGGCCGTCGTCCAGCACCTGCAACAGCACGTTGAACACGTCCTGATGGGCCTTC
>CAZTNV010000205.1:0-7574 GCA_964615535.1 uncultured Mycobacteriaceae bacterium
GCAGCCGACCGTGGCGAAGCCGTTGACCTCGTCGACGATCACCAGACCGGTCGGTTTGACCGCAGGATCAAACCGGCCGAGCGCGACGGGCAGCTCGTGCCGGAGCGGGTCGAGCAGGTTCTGCTGGATGGTCTGATCGGGCATGGCGTCGAAACCCCACACTGCGGCGGCGATGCATCGGCCGCAATCACCCCTGTGATATCGTACCGGACGAACGCCCCGGAAAGACGACCGGGGCGGTCCGATTCAAGGTCTGCCGTGACGCCTCAATGCGCCCCGGCCGCGATTTCCGCCGGATCGATCCCGCTCTGGCGGAGCTGATCGCCGAGCAGCGCCTTGAGCCGGTCCAGCCCCTCCTCCGACGGGCTTTCGCAGCGGGCGACCAGCACGTCCTGGGTATTCGAGGCGCGCAGCAGCCACCAGCCGTCGGGCGTATTGACCCGCACGCCGTCGATCGCGGTCACCTCTGCGCCATCGGCGGCGAGGCGGTCGCGGACTTCGTCGATCACCGCGAACTTCCGGCTCTCATCGACCTGAAAGCGGATTTCCGGCGTGTTGAGCACCGGCGGCAGCCGGTCGCGCAGCGCCGAGAACGGCCCGCCCGAGCGGCTGACCAGGCCGACCAGCCTGATGCCGCAATACAGCGCGTCGTCGAAACCGTACCATTTGTCGGCGAAGAAGATGTGGCCCGACATTTCCCCGGCCAGGGGCGAGCCGGTTTCCGCCATCTTGGCCTTGAGCAGCGAGTGCCCGGTTTTCCACATCAGCGGCTTGCCGCCGAGTCTGGCGATCTCGTCGAACAGCGTCTGGCTGGCCTTGACGTCGGCGATGATCGTGGCACCGGGATGGGTCTTCAGCACGTCCTCGGCATAGATTGCCACGAGCTGGTCGCCCCAGACGATCCGGCCCTTCTCGTCGATCGCGCCGATGCGGTCGCCATCGCCGTCGAAGGCGATGCCGATGTCGCAGCCCTGCTCCGCCACCAGCCGTTGCAGATCGACCAGATTGGCCGGCACGGTGGGATCGGGATGGTGATTCGGAAAGCGGCCGTCGATTTCGGAGAACAGCACGAGGTGCCGGCCCGGCAGCCGCGCCGTGACCGCGCGAAGGATGTCGCCGGTCGCGCCGTTGCCGGCATCCCAGGCCACGGTCAGCGCGCGGGTGCCGTCGTAGTCGCGCAGCAGACGCTCGATATAATCCTCGTGCACCGCGCAGGGGATCACCTCGCCCTGGCCGGCGATCCAAGTGCCGGCGGCGGCGATGCGGCCGATCTCCTGGATCTGGTCGCCATAGACCGGCCCTTCCGCGGCAACCATCTTGATGCCGTTGTATTCGGGCGGGTTGTGCGAGCCGGTGATCATGACGCCGGCCGCGGCGCCGCGGTGTTTGACCGCGAAATACAGCATCGAGGTGGGGCCGAGCCCGATCCGCTCGACCGCCAGCCCGGTTGCGGCCAGCCCCTCGACCATCGCCAGCTCCAGCTCGGGCGAGCTGAGCCGGCCGTCATAGCCGACGCAGATCGTGGAACCGCCGCGCCCGGCGATCATGGTGCCGAAGGCGCGGCCGACCGCGCGGGCATCCGCTGCGGTCAGGGTCTGCCCGACGATACCGCGGATGTCGTATTCGCGGAGCACGGTGGGGTGGAACTGGTGGGTCTCGGTCATGGCGGGCTGGGCCTCTCGTGATCGCGCCCTCCATGGGGCAGCCGGCCGCCAAGGTTTACGGGGAGCGGCGGCAATTTTCCACCCCGCAGTGCCGGGCGCGCGCGGGTGGACGCGACCGGCGGCTATGCGCCGGCCCCGGCCGCCGGGTTCTCGACGGCGGCGGCCTCCCGCGCCTCCAGCGCGGCCAGCCGGTCGATCAGCATCCGGTAGCTGCGGACCGACAGGATCACATGGCTCGGCCGGTCCTGCTTGGTCAGCAGCACCGGTTCGACGAGCGCATGGTCGAACACCTCGCCATGGCGATTGCGCACGTCGCTCAAGGTAAACCGTTTCATACGCAACCTCCAGAATGGGCAAAATAGACATTTTGTCTATTTTGGCTATTCTGACGGGGCTGCTCCATGAAATCCCTTTTTGTCACGGTTCGTCACGGTTCGTCACACCCGCCCGCAGCGCCGACCGGCTGCGGCGCCCGGACAGGAGGATATTCCTTGGGCCGTCGGGTGACAAGGCGGCCGGACCGCCCGCGGCAGGACGACGACCTTGCCGACCGCACCGAATTGGGCTATCCGCAGATTGTCCGGCTTCACGCGCATCAACCGGATAAGTTGCTCGGTTGCGAAACCTGGAAATCCGCGCAATCGGCGGAGAACTCCGGCTCTCCAACGAAAAGCTGATGCGCCGGGATCGTGACACAGGGGCGGATAAACTGAAGGAGGAACGCATGCTCCGGCACTGGTTGAAACTCTTACTGCCTGGTGCCGTTCTGCTGGTGCTGGGCATCCCTTCGAACGGCCATGGGCAGGACCGGGCGGACATTGCCGGTCAGTTGCCGCGGCCGGCGGAGTGGATCGCACATCTCGAGCGGGACATCCTGCCGTTCTGGCGACAGCCAGCGGCACTGGGCGATCCGGTCGGCAATTTCCCGACCAACCGCTGCAACGACGGCTCGGTCTATCGGGCCGACGCGCCCTGTCCGGAGTTCGTCCGGGCTCCGCAATGGATTCGGAACGGGCTGGATCGCCACTATGTCCGCATGGCGTCGCGTCAGACCTTCCTGTACGGCGTGGCGTATCATTTGACAGGAGACGAGGAGTATCTGCTCTGGTCCCGCGCCGGGGCGCGGTACATCATCGACCACGCCCTCGACCGTGAGACCGGCAGCGTCGTCACCTATTTTGAAGACGGCCAAGCGGGACCCGCACCGGGCGAACGAACCAGCCAGGATCTGGCCTATGCCCTGCTCGGCCCGGCCTTCTACTACTACCTGACCCGCGACCCGGAGGTGCTCGACGAAATCCGGCTGATCCGCAACCATATCGCAGAGCAATACTACGGCCGCGATTGGGGGATGTATCGCTGGACGCTGTCCGGAGGCGAAGCGCAGCGGCAGGAGCTGGTTGCCCAGCTCGATCAGGCCAATGCCTATCTGCTGATGCTGGCGCCGCTGATGCCCGAGGAAGACCGGGCGGGATGGCGGGATCAGCTTGTCGCCATCGCCCGAATCATGCGCGATCGTTTCTACGATCCCGCGTCCGGCATGTTCCTGGGCGCGCTGGCACCGAACCCGGCGGCGCCCGCGGAACGATGCGACCTAGATCGCGACCACACCGATTTCGGCCACACCATCAAGACCTACTGGATGATCTACCTGATCGGCCGGCTGGCCCAGGACGATACCCTGACCGCTTTCGCCCAGACCGGCGCGACCGACATCCTGGGGCGCGCCTTCCTGAACGAAACCGGGTCCTGGGCAACCCAGCCGCTGTGCGGCGACGGCGTGAACCGCACCAGCACCTGGTGGGCATCCGCCGAACTCAATCAGGCGGCCGCCACCTTCGGCCTGGCCGACCCGGCCTTGCTGAGGTTCCTGCCCGACACCTACCGGTTCTGGTTGAGCCGCATGGTGGATCGGGAGCACGGCGAGGTCTGGCACGAGGTGGTGCCGCCCGACATGGCGCCCGGCCTGACCAAGCTGCACCTCTGGAAGAACGGGTTCCATACGGCGGAACACGCCCTGATCGCCTATATCACCACCCGCGCGATCCGCGGGGAGCCGGTGCAGCTTTTCTTCGCCTTCCCCTCCGGCCACACCGATGCCGAGGCCCGGCCCTACTACTATGCGGGGTCCGTGATCGGCCGGGTCGACAGCGCGCTGCCCAACCTGCCGGGCTTCCGCCGGGTGGCGGTGACGTTCGGGGAGGTGAGGTGAGAGTGCGAACGACCTGACCGTTCGTGGGCAGGTGCGGCACCCTCGCCCGACCCCCGGCCTCAGGCGGCGCAGCGCGGCCGGATCGCCGCTTCTGCGCCGGTTCGGCCAATGGTGAGGGTGCCGACAAGCTCCGGCTTGCGCAAGCATCGCCTATTTCGACGGCTTGCCGTCCGACTTGCCGTCTGAATGGAAGGGGTTGTGCCAATCCGAACCGGACTCCGCAGGCGTCATGACGTCCCTGAGTTCACGAAGGCTGCTGTCCTTCAGCCAATCTTCTGCCCCTTCTTTACCGGGCTGTTTCAACGTCAGCATGTCTGCCATGGCCCCATATTGAGCTGCCATGCGCAGGCTATACCGCAAGAGAACGTAGACTACATAGAGCGCGAACAAAATGATGACCAGGAAAAACACTTTCTCCACATCGAAACTGAACCTGATGCTACCTCGATTGTCCCTTTCACCGGCTGCTGAATCATTTCGGATCGCCTCGTCGATTTGATTGAGGTAGTCCAAAGTTTGACCCAACGTCTCAACAAAGGACTCCGTCGGGGAATTGGTTCGCAGGGCGCCGAGCGCCGGTGTCTGTTGGATTGCCTGCTGTATCGCATCAATGTAACGGTCTGTGTAACGATAATGGGGCGAGTTACTACCCGATGAATGGTCTGAGTTTTCGTGAGTAATGTCGACCGGCGGAAGCCGAACCTGGCGGCGCTGGGCAAGCACGCCGTTGTTACCGACTATCCAAGCCTGTTCGTTATCAACCATCCATGCATCCTTGAGCTCTCCCACCGGTGCCTCAATGCTTTCCCTATGCCAACCATTACTGGTTTGAAGGTAAAGCGTCCCACCGCTACCCACTACTATTCCGTTACTGGCATTGGCAAAGTGCACGCTACCAAGAGGGCTCTGGCCGAACATGTTTGCGGCGCCGTCCGGACTACCGGGGCATTGCGTCCAACTAGACGTTGACGACCCAGATTGATGGGGACCTGAAGTTTGTAAACACATGCCCAGGTTGCCAGCGGCGAATGTCAAAGCTTCACCACGACCTTGAGCAGCATGAGGCACATTGACTGAGCGAATGTGCGGAAGCCCGAGACTGCCTAATCCTGGGTAGTTAATGCAGCCAGCACTGCCTTCTTGTCGGCACATGTCTAGTTGCCGAACCGATAACTCCGCTGGTTGGCCGGATGATCCTGTTGGTTGTACAGTTAGGGTGACCCGAAGCACGACACCACCGAATTCGTCAGCTCCATTGACCCGATAACCAACAGCCCAAGCGGAGTTGTTGTCAATCATCTGCACGCCAGTGAGCGCATAGTGGGTCAGATCGAACCCGCGTTCGTTCTCCGCAATGGAACGGCCGTTCGATCCGCCGTCCTCGGGACAATCCACCCCATCGGATCCATTGCCGGCCGATTGTACCGGGCGCGATTCGCAATGCGACCTTGGCGCTACGACGCGCCATGGGACGCCGCCGCCTTGATCGCCGCCAAGTTGGTAAGCCAGTATGCTGCTGCGGCCATTGGCGGTAGCTCCGACAATTAAGCCACTGGCGGGATTGGCGGTATTCTGAGCGAAGCTAATCGAATTAAGATATGGACCGCTGTACTCATCGTAATGATTCCGTTCATCATTCCATCCTTGGCATGTCAAGACCTGATTCAGCGATACACCGTAGCAATCCGTAATAGTATATCTTCCTTCATCGCTTACAGAAGGGTTCCGCGCCACTTTCAAGATGATTCCCATTCCTGCGTAGCCGCCCACCATGTACCCTTCGAAGTCGTTCAGAAACGCAATGTCATTTATATAGAGCAGATCATCGCGCCGGCGTGCAGCCCTACCTGTTCTCTCCTCAACCAAAAACTCCTGAAGGAAGTGTCGGTCAGTAGCTCTATAAGGCACTCTGTGCCAGGACCAATGGCAATTATTTCGTTGATCATAAGGTCCGGCGTTCACTCCGCCTCCAGGCTGCGTGTCGCTCGGGTCACAGATCCCTTGAATAAAGGCATTGCGGCTGCCAGCCATCAGGACATCCCTAACCCGTCTAACCGGGTCGAGAGAATCCTGGCGGTTAACATGAACATGGATCGCCTGAAAATTGAAATCCGATCCGTTCATCAATTCATTAATGCGAGATACGGGTACACGTGGCCCGGTATTCGGAGCGAGATTACCTTGTGATGATACATGATAATAGCTCGGATCAAGCCATATCGGGTTTTCGAGTCGTACACTCAAATCCCGATAAATTCCTACTACCCGGTCATGAATATTTCTTCGGGCTTCTATGATTCGCTCTTGGGGACTCCTGAGGGATTCTGGAAGTCCGAACAGGACATAGTACATCCCATACCCCAGAGCGCCGCAAAGAACTATGGACAACACATACGCAACATTCCGGCGCCACCGGAGCGCAGAGACAGTCTGCATGACGAACGACCCTGACATTTCTCGCTCTCCCAAACGACATGAATCCCGCCCGGGCGGCCTCGCCGCGCGCCACCACCCGGCATGGGGCAAAATGCCGGGCAAGCAGCAGCGGCCAGGGGTGCCCGCCCGTCAGTTGATAGCGGTGGACGAAAACCCGCGGCTCGCGTTCCCGCACCGGCCGGCAAGCAAATGCACCGCCTTCGCTTCGGCGGGGCTTCAACCGGCAAAGGAATCGAACCCGGACAACCGAATCATGCCGACGCCCATGCGCCCGCGTCCGAACCCTTGCACACCACGACGCTTTCAGGTGACATGCGCCCCGCGATCCGGCACGCGTTGGTATTCTATGATCTGTTCCGGCGAAGTCAACCAGGAATTGCGGGGTCGGTCGACGCATGCCAATGGCCAATGCGCCGGCGTCGGCGGATCATCGGCCGTTCCGCTGCGGACTGGATTATCCCATCGGATCGCGGCGGCGCGCGAGGCGAGCAGATCCCGCAGGACGCGGCGGGCGCCCGTGGCTTCGGTCACGCCGCGGCGAAGGTGCCGCGGGAGCCGGGATCGGCCGGGGGGGCCAGGCAGTGCGGAGGGGACGGGCGGCCTGCCCTTGTGGACCGCCGCCCGTCCCCTCGCGCGTTTCAGGTGATTACGGTCGGTTTGTCGCGGCCGGTGCGGGTGGGGATTTGGGCCAGATCGCCGGCGATCGCGATCAGTTCGCCCAGGACCTGCTGGGTGTCGCCGTCCTGTTTGGCCGGGTCGGGTTCGAAGCGCTCGACATAGACGCGGAGCGTGGCGCCCTCGGTGCCGGTGCCGGACAGGCGATAGACGATGCGCGAGCCGTCGGAGAACATCACGCGGATGCCCTGCTTCGTGCTGACGCTGCCATCGACCGGGTCGGTGTAGGCGAAATCATCAGCCGCGGCGACGGTGTAGCTGCCCAGCGCCCGGCCGGGCAGGCCCGGCAGGGCGTCGCGCAGATGGGCCATCAGCCCCTCGGCGCCGGCCAGCTCGATGCCCTCGTAATCGTGCCGCGAGTAGTAGTTGCGGCCATAGGTCTTCCAGTGGGCGCGAACGATGTCCGACACCGGCTCGCCGCGCGCCGCGATCACGTTCATCCAGAACAGCACTGCCCACAGCCCGTCCTTTTCCCGGACGTGGTTGGAGCCGGTGCCGAAGCTCTCCTCGCCGCACAGGGTGACCTGACCGGCATCGAGCAGGTTGCCGAAGAACTTCCAGCCGGTCGGGGTCTCGTAGCACGGGAT
>CAZTNV010000206.1:0-6392 GCA_964615535.1 uncultured Mycobacteriaceae bacterium
GACGGCTTCGTGATGGGCGAGGGCGCCGGGGTTCTGGTGCTTGAGGAACTGGAGCACGCCCGGCGCCGCGGCGCGAAGATTTACGCCGAGGTGGTCGGTTACGGCCTGTCCGGCGATGCCTATCACGTCACCGCGCCGCCCGACGACGGCAATGGCGGGTTCCGTTCGATGCGCGCGGCGCTGAAGCGGGCGGGCATGGACCCCCACGACATCGACTATATCAACGCCCATGGCACCTCGACGCCGCTGGGCGACGAGATCGAACTGGGCGCGGTCAAGCGGCTGTTCGGGCAGGCGATCGCGCGCGTGGCGATGTCCTCCACCAAATCCGCGATCGGGCATCTGCTGGGCGCGGCGGGCGCGGTGGAGGCGATTTATTCCGTCCTGGCGATCCGCAACGGCGTGGTGCCGCCCACCCTGAACCTGCACGAGCCTTCGGATGGCTGCGCCGGTGTCGATCTGGTGCCGCTCGAGGCGCAGGAGCGGCGGGTCCGGGCGGTTCTGTCGAACAGCTTCGGCTTCGGCGGCACCAATGCGTCACTGATTTTCCGGGAGTTGTCCGAGCCGCGATGATGCGGGCGCTGGCCCAGCTTTTCGCCTTTCTGGCCGTTGTGGCGGTCGCGGCTACGGCCGGGGTCGGCTGGCTGGTGTGGGAGTTCCACCGGCCGGGACCGCTGGCCGAGCCGGTCGTGGTGGAGATTCCGCGCGGCTGGCGCCTGCACGGCATCGCCGACCGTCTGGTGCAGGCGGGCGTGATCGGCGACGACACCGTCTTCATCTGGGGCACGCGCTTCATCGAGCGGCAGGGCGGTGCCCTGCAGGCCGGCGAATACCGCTTTCCGGCCGGGATCAGCGCCTATGGCGCGATGGCGATGATGCGCGACGGACGGTCGATCCTGCACGCGATCACCATCGCGGAGGGGCTGACCTCGGCCGAGATCGTCGAGCAGGTCCGCGCCGATGACCGGCTGAGCGGCGACCTTGCCGAGATCCCGCCGGAAGGGTCGCTGCTGCCGGAGACCTACAATTTCACCCGCGGCTATGCCCGCGCCGAGCTGATCGCGCGGATGCGGGCGGCGATGACCCGGACGGTGGATTCGCTGTGGCCCGGCCGGGCCGAGGGGCTGCCGCTCGCCACGCCGGAACAGGCGGTGATCCTGGCCTCGATCGTGGAGAAGGAGACCGCGGTGGCGGCGGAGCGGCCGCTGGTCGCCGGGGTGTTCCGCAACCGTCTGGAGCAGGGCATGCGGCTGGAAACCGATCCGACGGTGATCTATGCCCTGACCCTGGGGCGGGCGCCGCTGGGGCGGGAGCTGACCCGGCGCGATCTCGGCGTCGAGTCGCCCTACAACACCTATCGGGTGGCCGGGCTGCCGCCGGGGCCGATCTGCAACCCCGGCCGGGCCGCGCTGGAGGCCGTGCTGCATCCGGCCGAAACGGAGTATCTGTTTTTCGTCGCCGACGGGGCCGGCGGCCACGCCTTCTCCCGCACGCTGGAGGAGCACAATCGCAACGTCGCGGTCTGGCGCCGGCTGCGCGATCGGCAGGCCCAGCCGAATTAGCCGCCGGCTCCGGCACCGCCATGCGCGGCGGCCGGCGCGGTCCGGCGGCACCGCCGGGCGTCATGGCCGACCTGCGGCATGACCCTTGGGCGATCGCTTGAGGCGTCGCATATTGGACTGAAATATGTAATATGAAGTTCATGAAGGCGGGGCCGAGCGGCTCCGCGAGGGTGAGGAGTCCCGATCATAAAGGTTACCGCGCTCGACAGCGTGCTGGTCCCGATCCATCGTGCCGGCTGGCCGTTCATCGGCGGTTTCGCCGCGGCAACCCTGGTGCTCGCCTGGATTTGGGCGCCCCTCGGCGCGCTCGGCTTGGCCCTGACCGCATGGTGCGTGTTTTTTTTCCGCGATCCGCCCCGGGTGGTGCCGGTACGGCCCGGTCTGGTGGTCAGCCCGGCCGACGGGCTGGTGCAGGGGATCGGCAACGCGGTGCCGCCGCCCGAGCTGGGGCTGGACGGCGCGGCGCGGCCGAGAGTCAGCATCTTCCTCAACCTGTTCGACGTGCATGTCAACCGGGTGCCGGCGGACGGCATGATCCTGCGCACCGCCTATCGGCCCGGCACGTTCGTCAATGCGGCGCTGGACAAGGCGAGCGAAGACAATGAGCGGATGGCGGTCGCGATGCGCCTGCCCGACGGGCGCAGTCTGGCTTTCGTGCAGATCGCCGGGCTGGTCGCGCGGCGCATCGTCTGCACGCTCAAACCCGATCAGACGGTGCGGGCCGGCGACCGGTTCGGGCTGATCCGGTTCGGCAGCCGGGCCGATGTTTACCTGCCCGAGGGCGTGGCCCCGCTGGTCGCGGTCGGCCAGAGAATGGTGGGGGGCGAGACCGTGATCGCCGATCTGTTCGGTGCCGAACCGGCGCGCCAGGGCGAGAGTCGATGACGACGATGAGAATGCGGCGCCGTCGCGCCCGCGCCTCGCGGCTGAGCGGCATTTCGATCAACCGCATGCTGCCCAACATCCTGACCACGCTGGCGCTGTGCGCCGGGCTGACGGCGGTTCGTTATGCCGTGCAGGAGCGCTGGCAGGTGGCGGTGATCGCGATCCTGATCGCCGCGGTGCTGGACGGTCTGGACGGCCGGCTGGCGCGGCTGCTGCGGGTGTCGTCGAAATTCGGCGCCGAGCTGGACAGTCTGGCCGATTTCGTCAGTTTCGGTGTCGCGCCGGTGATCATTCTGTATCTCTGGACGCTTCAGGACGCCGGCGGGTTTGGCTGGATCGTGGT
Organism: uncultured Mycobacteriaceae bacterium; assembly: GCA_964615535.1. GTDB lineage: Bacteria > Pseudomonadota > Alphaproteobacteria > DSM-16000 > Inquilinaceae > CAZTNV01. Next base: position 2,791 of record CAZTNV010000206.1, read on the forward strand.
GCTGGCCTATTGCGTCTGCGCCGCGCTGCGGCTGGCGCGGTTCAATGTCCGGCTCGGCCAGCCGGATCTGCCGCCCTGGGTCAACCAGTATTTCAGCGGCGTGCCGTCGCCGGCCGCAGCGGGTCTGGTGCTGATGCCGATGCTGTTCCACTTCCAGTTCGGTCTGGCCGTGCCGGGCGGACCGGTGCTGGTCGGCCTGTGGACGGTGGCGGTCGGGCTGCTGATGGTCAGCCCGCTGCCGACCTTTTCCCTGAAGGGCGGCCGGGTGCCGCATCGCTGGATCATGCCGACCCTGCTGGGCGTCGGCCTGCTGGCCGCGCTTCTGGTGACCGAGCCCTGGGCAACCCTGCTGGTGGCGGGCGGCGCCTATCTGGCCACCATGCCCCTGAGCTATCGGCGGTATCGGGCGCTGCAGCGCGAGACCGCACGGCCGGCCCCGGACGCGCAAGGGGCGGATGTCCAGGGCCCCGCCGGACAGTCGACGACAGCGGTCGAGCCCACGCCGTGGGCGATGCGCTAGCCGGTCAGCCCGTAGCCGACGATGGCCAGACCGAACACGCTGCCGAGCCAGAGCACCACCACCACCGTTTCCCGAACGATCAGGCCGAAGCTGCTCTCATTACGGTCGTTTTCGGAAATCATTGGCCGCAACCGCTTTCCGAATCCCGACTCGGGGATGCCCCGTTCGCGATTCATAACAATGAAGGAATTATTAAGATACCTGCGAAACCACCCGGCGGAAAGCCGTCTGATGGCGGTATGCTCGCCGATCATCAGGGAGGAGAGGTCGGTTGAACCGCCCCGCCGTCAAGGGATCTACTCCCGGCGGCATAGGTGCCAACCCAATGGTCGTATAGATCGCAAGGGAGGCGGCCGGCCCATCGGCCAAGTCTAGGGTTGGGGCAGGGCCGCCACCCCGCACCAGTCGTGGCGTGGGCCCTCGCCGCTATAGGGGTAGGCCAGCCCGCTCTCGAGCAGGGCGGCAGAGATGTCGATGCCGTCCGCGGTTTGCACCCGCGCCAGCACCCGTCCGCCATACCGGTCGTACCGGATGTCGAGCAGGGTGACGGCCCGGTTTGCGACCAGAGTTTCCACCCGGTCGCGCGCGCGAATCGCCAATGCGAGCGAGTCCGGGCAGCCGCCCCTCATCTCCGGCGTGTCGATCGCGGCCAGTCGCACCCGCGTCTCCACCGTCTGGCCGAGCCAGATCCGGGCGCGGACCTCGATCGTGTCGCCGTCGATCACCCGGACCACCTCGGCCGGGACCGGACCGACCAGCGCCTCTTCGGCCGCCGCTGCGCTGCCTGCCCCGGACAGCACCCCGATCGGCAGCGCCCCGATCGGCAGCGCGAGGGCCAGAAGACAACCAAAAATGTGCGATTTCTGCGGCAACATGGCTCGTAAGAGAGTCCAGCTCTCCGCCTCCTGGATTAAGGGCGCGCAGCTCAACAAAAAAATACTACTCGAATCCAGAGAACACGGCAAGAACTTTAGGGCTGCATTCCTATGTATGCAGCAAAGGGGAGGCATGACGAATTTCGGCGGTTCGGAACTTGAACGATCAAGACCGCAGTCCCAGGGAGCACGGTATCGGCCACGAGTCCGCAAACAGCCGCGCTCCGCCGCGACGGGCGGCGCAAATGGCCGTGTCACGGAGATTTCGGCGCGAAACCGGGTGGCGGGGAGGAACGCGTCGACGGATCAGAAATCGGTGCAGCGGCCGCCGATTTCCCAGTCGCCATAACGCGTCGGCTCGGGTCCGGCCGGCCCGCCGATCTCGCCGGGCTTTTGCACCGGGGGCTTTTGCTCAGGCGGTTTCCGGGCCGGTTCGGCCGGGCGTTCGCGGCCGTCCTTGTCCCCGGCGGGCGCCTCGCCCTGGGCCGGGATGGAAGCGGTCTTGCTCTGATCGGGATCATCCGTGCTCATGATCCGCGATATGGGAGGTACCGCCCGGCAATTCCATATCTTGACCGGGGATGGGCGTATCCCACCTTGTCCACAGACCGGTTGCGATCGGCGGAGGGGGAGCGGGAAGATGTCGGGCTATGTCCGGACGGCCCTGTTGCTGGCGGCGCTGACCGCCCTGTTTCTGGTGCTGGGCTATTTCATCGGCGGCCAGAGCGGCATGATGATCGCCCTGGTGGTGGCGCTCGGCATGAACGCGTTCGCCTATTGGAATTCCGACAAGATGGTGCTGCGCATGCACAATGCGCAGGAGATCGACGCCCAGGCGGCGCCGGACCTGTTCCGCATGGTCGAGCAACTGTGCCGCCGCGCCGGGCTGCCGATGCCGCGGATTTACATCATTCATACCGATCAGCCCAACGCCTTCGCCACCGGCCGCAACCCGCAGAACGCCGCGGTGGCGGTGACCACCGGGCTGATCGAGCGGCTGTCGCGCGAGGAGTTGGCCGGGGTGGTGGCGCACGAGCTGGCGCATATCAGCAATCACGACACGCTGATCATGACGATCACCGCGACCCTGGCCGGGGCGCTGTCGATGCTGGCCAATTTCGGGCTGTTCTTCGGCGGCGCCAACAGCGATGCGCGCAACAACCCGCTCGGGCCGATCGGCATGATCCTGATGGTGATCCTGGCGCCGATGGCGGCGATGCTGGTGCAGATGGCGATCAGCCGCTCGCGCGAATACGAGGCCGACCGGATCGGCGCCGAGATCTGCGGCCAGCCGATGTGGCTGGCCAGCGCGCTGGAGCGGATCGACGCCTATGCGCAGCGGATCGACAACCATGCCGCCGAGCGCAACCCGGCGACCGCGCACATGTTCATCATCAATCCGCTGCACGCCCACAGCATGGACAGCCTGTTCTCGACCCACCCGGCGACCGGAAACCGGGTGCGCGCGTTGCGCCAGATGGTCGGGCTGACCCCGACGCAGTCGCGGGTTCCGCCGCGTCCCGCCGGGCCGAGCGGGGGTGCGGGACCGACCGGGGGTGCGGGACCCTGGGGCGGCGGCCGGCGCGGGCCGTGGGGGTGAGCGCCGTGGCGGTCAGGCGGGGCCGCGTGCTGCCCCTATAAAACGAATTTGAGTATAGGGTTACTATCGGATTGCGGCCGAAGGCGGCGGCGGCTATCCTGAATCCGGTCCTGGAGATGGTCCCCTGGAGATGGTCACATGACGCCTGCCCCCTCGGTCCGGCCGCCGGACCAGCCCACCACCCGCGAACTGCTCGACGCCATCGGCGAGCTGCGCCGCTGGATGGAAGGGCGTTTCGCCACCCTGGAAGGGCGTTTCGAAAGGCTGGACGACCGCCAGCGCAAACAGGGCGAGGATTTGGCCGAACTCAAAGGCCGCGTCTCGCAGCTCCCGACGCTGCCGCAGATCATCTCCACCCTGCTCGGCATCTTCGCCGGCATGGTGGCCCTGGCGGTGGCCAGCGTGGCGCTGATCCGCTGGGCGGGAGGCGCGTAGACGGCGGGGCCCGTCGGAGCCCTGACGGTCCGGTACGCCTGACGGTCCGGTACGCCTGACGGTCCGGTACGCCTGACGGTCTGGTACGCCTGACGGTCTGGTACGGGTGAGGACCATCCGCGCGCGACCGGTCACACGCCCTCGGTCACACGCCCTCGACCGCCAGGGCTTC
>CAZTNV010000206.1:6402-7562 GCA_964615535.1 uncultured Mycobacteriaceae bacterium
TGGTGGCGGCGCCTTCGCGGAGCTGCTTGACGGCGCGGTATTCCGGGGAGTTCCACCAGCGGCGGATCTGGTCGACCGAGGCGAAGCCGATCACCACGATGCGCCGGCCGTCATCGCTGCCCTCGAGCACCTCGACCCCGCCGCCGCGGGTCAGCCACCAGCCGCCATAGAGTTCCACCACCCGCGACACGGCGGTGCGGTATTCGCCGTAGCGATGGGGATCGGTGACGGCAACTCTGGCGATGAAATAGGCGGCCATGCCCTGTCCCCTCCGCTCGCTGGTCCGGTCCCCGAAGCGCCGGCGCGCCGCCCGCACTGCACCGCACCATGGCCCTACCCTGGCACTGCCCATCGCGCCCTGCAACCATCATCCCTTGCCGAGCGCCGTGCGCGGAACCGGGCTCGGCGGTTTCGGGATGCGATCCCGGCCCGGCGCCGGACGGCGGATCGAAACCGGCTCTCCCGGCCGGTAACCCAGGCCGGTGACCCCGGCCGGTAACCCAGGTTAGTGCCGGCCGCCCGGCGGCGCGCTACCGTACCAGGCGAGCGGTGGCGGGCGGCTGGCGGTCCCGCGCCCGCGTCCCAGGCCCGCCCCGCAGCCGAAAGGACGATCTTGCAGCACAATCCCGCCCGGCCGGAAACCCCGTCCGAACAGCCCGTCCCGCCCTCGCCGACCGAGATCCCCCAGCCGATGCAGGACCCCGCCCGAATCCCCACGCCGGAAATTCCGCCGGAACTCCCGGAACCGGCCACGCCGCCGGAACAGCCGGCGCCGGAGCCCGACCGGATCGAGCCGGGTCGCTGAACCGGCCGGTGTTTGCGGCAATCACCGGGCGCCCCGCCCATCCCCGTGCCACGCCGGAGTCTCCGGCGCGCCGCCCCGCCATGGAACGGCACTCCGACTCCGGGCCGACTCCCGGCCCGGCCAGGGGCGGGGCATCGCGGGATGCAACCGTGTATTTGGGTTCATTTCAGCGGCCACGCTTTGTATCCTCGCCAAAGTCGAATTCAGTGTTTCCGGCCCTAACCGAGATTAAGGCATGTGCCCATTTGATTGGATACAAGGTCGAGAGTAACATAAACGACCTATAGTGATGGAGTGCCGACCATGACAACTCAACCTTCGCGCATCCCGCTGTGGTTTCTTGCTTCGGCATTGT
>CAZTNV010000207.1:0-7537 GCA_964615535.1 uncultured Mycobacteriaceae bacterium
CAGCCGCTTCCGGCACCGATCGCCGCACGGTTCGGGAACGGCCGCCTCCAGAAAAAGGCCGGGCAAGGGATGAGCGGCGACTCTTTTGCAAGATTTCCCTTCCGCGTGGTTGCCGCGTTGGGTAAATCAATATCCGGAATGCGGGTGAACCGGTCGACCGCGATAGGGATCTGACGTGGCCAAGTATTCTCTTAAGCTCTACGTCATCGGCCATACGCCACGGTCTGAGCTGGCCATCGCCAATCTGAAGGCATTGATGAAGGCACTGGCGGGAAGCGGACACGATTTCGAAGTCATCGATATCCTGTCGCAACCCGAGCTGGCTGAACGCGAGCGTCTCCTTGCTGCCCCGACACTGATCAAGGCATCGCCGCCGCCGGCATATCGGGTGATCGGTGATCTTTCGGATATCGCCGCCGTGGCTGCGGCACTGGGTCTCGAACTCAAGCTCGAGCCTGATGAGGAACACAGACATGGATAAGGGCCATCGCATGTCCTCGGTGGACAAGATCCCCACCGGGATGGCTGGTTTCGATGCGATCGCCAATGGCGGTCTGCCGGCAAGGCGGACGACGCTGGTCGCCGGTACCGCCGGCAGCGCCAAGACTCTGCTGTCCGCACAGTTCATTGCCGAAGGGATTCGCCAGTTCAACGAGGCCGGCGTGTTCGTGACCTTCGAGGAGTCGCCGGCCGATATTCGCTTGAATCTCAGGAGTTTTGGCTGGGATATCGAGAGCTGGGAGCAGGCCGGCAAATGGGTGTTCGTGGACGCCTCGCCGCAGCCCACCGATTACCAGGTCGCCGCGATCGGGCAGTACGATCTTGGCGCGCTTCTGGCGCGAATGGAGCATGCCATCCAGCGGGTCGACGCCAAGAGGGTCTCGCTCGATTCGCTGGGCGCAATCTTTTCGCGGTTCCAGGACACCAACATGATCCGGGGCGAGCTGTTTCGCGTCGCCGCCACGCTGAAGCGGCGCAACGTGACCGCCATGATGACCGCGGAGCGCAATGCCGAGTACGGCGATGTTGCGCGCTACGGGGTCGAGGAGTTCGTCACCGACAACGTCATCATCCTGCGCAATGTGCTGGAGGAGGAGAAGCGCCGGCGGACCATCGAAATCCTCAAATTCCGCGGCGCCTATCACCAGAAGGGCGAATTCCCCCTGACCATCCTGCCGGGCCAGGGCGTCAATGTGATCCCGCTGTCGGCGATGGAGCTGCGCCAGCGCTCTTCCGATACCCGAATCACCTCGGGCGTGACGCAGCTCGACCAGATGTGCGGCGGCGGGTTCTTTCAGGATTCGATCATCCTGGTGTCGGGCGCGACCGGCACCGGCAAGACCCTGATCGTCACCCATTTCCTGGCCGGCGGGGTGGGCAACGGCGAACGCTGTCTGGTGTTCGCTTTCGAGGAGAGCCGGGAGCAGTTGTTCCGCAACGCCACCGGCTGGGGCATCGATTTCGCAAAGATGGAAGATCTGGGGCTGCTCAAGGTGGTGTGCGTCTATCCGGAAGTGATGGGCCTAGAGGATCACCTGGTGACCATGCGTTCGGCGATCCAGGAGTTCCGCCCGACTCGGGTCGCGATCGACAGCCTGTCGGCGGTCGAGCGGGTCGCGACCGTGCGCGGCTTTCGCGAATTCGTGATCAGCCTGACCTCCTATATCAAGCATGAGGAGATTGCCGGGCTGTTCACCTCGACCACGCCGACGCTGCTCGGCGGCACCTCGGTAACCGAGGCGCACATCTCGACGATCACGGATTCCATCATCCTGCTCCGTTATGTCGAAATCGACGGTCAGATGCGACGGGGCATGACGGTGTTGAAAATGCGCGGCTCGGCCCACGACAAGAACATCCGCGAATTCACCATCGATCAACTGGGCATGCATATCGGCCTGCCGTTCCGCAACATCACCGGCATTCTGGCGGGCAATCCGATCCATACCGGAACCGGCCATGGCGACAGCGCCCAGGCGCTCGTCCCGCTCTAGCGCATGACCGAGGCGGCGGACGGACGCCCCGTCATCCGGCGGTCGGATTGGATCGAGATCGTGATCGTCCGCGACGAGAGCGACCCTGACCGGGAGAGCGTGCTTGCGGAGGCGCTGAAACAGGCGCTGCGGGGTTTCCAGCTCGCCATCCGCCGGATCGGCCGTCGCGATCCCGGAAGGATTGCCGCTCCTGGTGCTCGACCTGGACTGGTGCGCGGAAGACGACCTCCTGGTCGGCGACGTCCGCCGGCGCTTCGGTCAAGTGCCGATGATCGCGATGATCGACCGGCCCTGGCCGGACCTGGTCGAACGGCTGGTCACGGCGGGAATCGGGGAGTGCCTGAGCGCGGCCGAATTGGGCCAGCGCATCGGCGAGCGCATCCTGGTCCATCTGGTCGCCACGGCGGAGCGCGACCGGGCGATCGAGACTTGGCGGCGCCGGGCCAACGAAGCCGAGCGGCGCTTCGCCGAAACCATTGAGCGCAGCAGCGACGGCATGCTGATCATCGACGCCGCGGGCATGGTGCGCTACGCCAATCGCGCGGCCCAGGTCATGCTTGGCCGCAAGGCGACCGCACTGGTCGGCTTCGATTTCGGCAATCCGCTGGCGATGGTCGTCGCCGAGCTCGATCTGGTGCGCGGCGACGGCGAACCGATCATCGTCGAGCTGCGCGTCACCGAAATCGTCTGGAACGAGGCCCCGGCCCGGCTGGCGGCGTTGCGCGACGTCACCGCCCGCCGCCGTGAGGCCGAGGCGTTCAACGAATCGGTGCGCAAGGCCCGCACCGTGCTCGATACCATGGTCGACGGGCTGATCGTGATCGACGAGCGGGGCCGCATCGAATCGTTCAACGCCGCGGCGGAGGTGCTGTTCGGCTACGGTGCCGAGCAGGTGGTCGGCCGCAACATCAGCATGCTGATGCCCGAGCCCTATGCCCGGCAGCACAATGGCTATCTCGCCCGCTACCTGCGCACCAACGAGGCCAGGGTGGTCGGCCAGCGGCGTGAGTTGGTCGGCCGGCGGGTCGACGGCTCGACGTTTCCGATCGAACTCGGCGTGTCCGAAATCCGGCGCGAAGACTGGAGCGGCCGCGGCGGGGGCGAGCGGTTGTTCATCGGGCTGATTCGCGACATCACCGAGCGCAAGCGCGCCGAAAACGCCATCATGGCGGCCAAGACCCAGGCCGAGATGGCCAATCGCGGCAAGAGCGAATTCCTCGCCAATATGAGCCACGAGTTGCGTACGCCGCTCAACGCCATACTGGGCTTTGCGGAGATCATCCGCGACCGGCTGTTCGGCACCGATGCGCTCGACAAATACGCCGAATACGGCAAGGACATCCACGACAGCGGCAGCCACCTGCTCGAAGTCATCAACGACGTGCTCGACATGTCGAAAATCGAGGCCGGGCGGTACAAGCTGATCGAGGAAACCTTCGAGATTGCCCCGATCGTGCGGTCCTGTCTGGTCATGGTCGGCGACCGCGCCCGCGACGGCAAGGTCGCGCTACGCACGGCAATCGACACCGACCTTCCGGTGATCCGCGCCGACCGGCGGGCGGTGAAGCAGGTGCTGCTGAACCTGCTGTCCAACGCGGTGAAGTTCACCCCGGGCGGCGGCACGGTCACGGTGTCTGCCGAGGTCGATCCGGACATCGGCATCGCCATCACAGTCAGCGACACCGGCATCGGCATTGCGGAAGACCAACTGCCCCACGTATTCACGCCGTTCCTCCAGCTCGAACCCGCGGCCAGCCGCAAATACGAAGGCACCGGCCTCGGGCTGGCGATCAGCAAGAGCTTCATGGAACTGCAGGGCGGCGCCCTGACCATCGACAGCCAGGTCGATGTCGGCACCACGGTGACCGCATGGTTGCCCCCTGCGCGCATCGTCCGCCCTGCGGCGTCCCGCGCGCTTGGCGCCGCGGCCGGCTGCACCGCCAACGAGGGCGGCTGACCCGACCGCCTGATCCACCGCCGATCCACCGCCGATCCACCGCCGATCCACCGAATGTGTCGGGCAACTGTGCAAAGCGCTGCTTGTTGGAATGATTTCAATCATGCTACGCTTGCTTGTCGCGTTCGGATAAGGCGGTTCCGCTATGACTCTGCCCCTGGTCGGCATTCCCTGCTGCGTCAAGACACTGGGCGGCCACCCGTTCCACGTGGTGGGCGACAAGTACGTAAGGGCGGTGGCCGAAAGCGCCGGTGCCCTGGCCATGCCGATCCCGGCGCTCGGACCGTGGTACGACATCCAAGATCTGGTCGGCCGGCTGGACGGCGTGCTGCTGCCCGGCAGCCCGTCCAATGTCGAGCCGCACCATTATGCCGCCACCTCTTGCCAAGCCTGTGCGCCGCACGATCCCGCGCGGGATGCCACCTCGCTGCCGCTGATCCGCGCAGCGGTTGCCGCCGGCATTCCGATCCTGGGGATCTGCCGCGGCATCCAGGAACTCAACGTCGCCCTGGGCGGCACCCTGCATCCGCGGGTCCACGAACTGCCCGGCCGGCTGGACCATCGCAGCGAGGAGGACAGGCCGCTCGAAGAGCAGTACGGACCGCGGCACCCCGTGCGGCTGACCCCGGACGGTGCGCTGGCCCGGCTGTTCGGCAAGACCGAGATCATGGTCAACTCGCTGCACGGCCAGGGCATCGACCGGCTTGCTCCCGGCCTGGCAGTGGAGGCGGTTGCACCCGACGGCCAGATCGAGGCGGTGCGGATCGTGAAATCCCCGACCTTTGCCATCGCGGTGCAGTGGCATCCGGAATGGCGCTACCGCGACAACCCCGACTCCACCGCCCTGATCGACGCCTTCGGCGATGCCGTGCACCGGCGGGCGGGGCGGCGGACCTTGTTAAGGGCAGCAGAATAGGGCGGCGCTGCCGGTGCGGCGCGCCAGCGCCTCGCCAGCTCTGCGACCCGGCTGGCGCGCACGCCGGCCGGGACATGGTTCGGGCGGCAAGATGATCCCGTTCCGCCCGGCTGGCAAACCGGCGCCCGATCGGCTAGGGTTACCGTCGGTTCTCCCCGCTCAGGCTCAATTCGCATCATGCCCTACGCCATCGACCCGCCGCCGCAGCCCTCGCTCGCGGTCGCCGGCAGCGATCTTCGGTTTCCGGTGCGCCGCATCTTCTGCGTGGCGCGCAACTATGCCGCCCATACCCGAGAGATGGGCGGCGATCCCACGCGGGAGCCGCCGTTCTTCTTCACCAAGCCGGCCGACGCGATCGTCGAGGACGGGGGCACCGCGCCCTATCCCCCGGCCACCCGCGATCTGCACCACGAAATCGAGCTGGTGGTGGCGATCGGCACCGCCGGGCGCGACCTGGCGTCCGACCGCGCGCTCGACCACGTGTTCGGCTATGCCGTCGGCATCGATCTGACCCGCCGAGACCTCCAGGCCGAGGCCAAGCAGCATGGCCGGCCCTGGGACATGGCCAAGGGCTTTGACCACTCCGCCCCGTGCGGCCCGATCCATCCCGCCGCCGCGATCGGCCACCCCGCCGCCGGCGCGATCGTCCTGACCGTCAACGGCACCGAGCGCCAGCACGGCGATCTGGCCGACCTGATCTGGAGCGTGCCGGAAACCATCGCGCATCTGTCGGCCCTGGTCGAGCTGCGCCCCGGCGACCTGATCTACACCGGCACGCCAGAGGGCGTCGGCCCGGTGGTGCCGGGCGATCTGCTGGAGGGCCGGGTCGACGGGGTCGGCGGCCTGTCCGTGCGGATCGGCTGACGCGCGCCCGTGCGCATCGTCACCTGGAACATCAATTCGGTGCGGCTGCGGCTCGATCTGGTGCTGCGGCTGATCGAGGAGAGCCGCCCTGATGTCGTCTGCCTGCAGGAGACCAAGGTCTCCGACGAGCTGTTCCCCACCAAGCCGTTTCACAAGGCCGGCTATCGCCACATCGCGCTGGCCGGGATGAAGGGCTACAACGGCGTCGCCATCCTGTCGCGCCTGCCGATGACCGCCAAGACCGTGCGCCACTGGTGCGATCGCGAGGATTGCCGGCATGTCATGGCGCTGCTGCCCGGCGGGATCGAGCTGCACAATCTCTACATCCCGGCCGGCGGCGACATCCCCGACCCCGCCGAAAACCCCAAATTCGCCCACAAATTGCAATTTCTGGACGAGCTGACCGCGTGGTGGCCGGCCGAGCGCAGCGCCGCCCGCCCGATGATCCTGGTCGGCGATCTCAACATCGCGCCGCTGGAAAACGATGTCTGGTCGCACAAGCAGTTGCTGGACGTGGTCAGCCACACCCCGATCGAGGTGGAAAAGCTTACCGCGATGCAGCGCTCTCTCGACTGGGTCGACGCCGTGCGCAGCTTCGTGCCGGCCGACGAAAAGCTGTTCACCTGGTGGAGCTATCGCGCCCGCGACTGGGCCGACTCCGACCGCGGCCGCCGGCTCGACCACATCTGGGTCACCCCGCCGCTGGCCCCCGCCCTCCGCGCCGCCCAGGTCCTGAAACCCGCCCGCGCCTGGCAACCCAAGCCGTCCGACCACGTGCCGGTGGTGGTTGATCTAGAGGTGTAGGGAGCTCATCCGAAATCCGAATGGTTAATTCGGACAAAAAGGATCAGTTTAGGGTCTGTCAGCGTCCATTCCTTTGAAACGGATCACCCGGATCCCGCCTCCCAGGCACCGTCCAGCACAGAAACTCGAAGCGTCGTGATTGCTCGGGGGATCGCTGGCGGAGGGCGGGGTCTTGACACCCGCACGCATCGGCGGCACCGCCGCCGATAAGGCGATCTCAGACGTCCTCAAGGGGCCTCCCGGTTCCAAAACCCCAATCGACCCGCTGAACAATTGCGTCCCCGTTCCGAAAGCGCGCTTTCATGACTTCGGAAAAGACGGTTCCGGACATGCTGAGCCTGGACGAGGCCAGCACCCAGTTTCTGGCGCATTGCCGTTTTTCCAAGAACCTTTCGGACCATACGATCCGCGCCTATGCCGCCGACCTGGCCGAGTTCCGCGCCTTCTTCGGCGCCGAACGGCCGGTGGCGGAGTGCACCCGCGCGGTGCTGCGCGGCTACCTCCAACATCTGTTCGAGGCCCGCAAGCTGAAGGAGACCAGCATCAAGCGCCGCATCGCCTGCCTGAAGGTGATGTTCCGCTGGCTGGAAAGCGACGAGGTCCTGCCGATCACCCCCTTTCACCGCCTGAACGCCACCATCCGCCTGCCCAAGCGCCTGCCCCGCGCGCTCAGCCCGCACGAGGTCCTGGCGCTTCGAACCGCCCCGGCACAGGCGCTTGGCCTGCGCGGGCCCGGCGGCTACACCCGCAAGCGCCTGCAACAGGCGGTGGACGAGTCCACCATCAACTTCAGTGCTCCTCCGTAACTACAGCAACATCGTATGATTGGCATCTGATTGAGCCAGTTGAGAAAGTCTGACCGGCATTTCGCAGCCACAACATGCAGATGCTCGTGGGTGAAATGAACTCACTATAATTTATGAATGACCGAACAACCCACTCATAAGTATTTCCCTATCCAGGCAAGGCAGGTTCTGCAAAAGTTCTGTCTTGGCCGATCGC
>CAZTNV010000208.1:0-4873 GCA_964615535.1 uncultured Mycobacteriaceae bacterium
GCCTTCCCGAACGATCGCCTGGGCCAGCACGGTCGCGGTGGTGGTGCCGTCGCCGGCCAGATCGCTGGTCTTGGAGGCGACCTCGCGGACCATCTGGGCGCCCATGTTCTCGAACTTGTCGGCCAGTTCGATTTCCTTGGCGACCGTCACGCCGTCCTTGGTGATGCGCGGCGCGCCGAAGCTCTTGTCGAGCACGACGTTGCGGCCCTTCGGCCCGAGCGTCACCTTGACCGCATTGGCCAGCACTTCGACGCCGCGCAGCATGCGATCGCGCGCATCGGTATTGAACTTCACGTCCTTGGCGGGCATGTCGGATTACCTCGTCGATTTCGGAATGGTTCGCAGGGGAGCGGCCGGACCGGGACTTGGCACCAGCGTCGGGGCAAGCCGGGCCTGCCTCGGTTCGGTGTCGCCGAAGCTCAGGCGATCACGCCGCGTCAGGCGATCACGCCCAGAATGTCGGATTCCTTCATGATCAACAGGTCTTCCCCGTCGATCTTGACCTCGGTGCCCGACCATTTGCCGAACAGAACCCGGTCGCCCGCCTTGACGTCCAGCGGGACCAGCTTGCCGGTCTCGTCGCGGCTGCCGGCACCGACCGCAATGATTTCGCCTTCCTGGGGCTTTTCCTTGGCGGTATCGGGGATGATGATGCCGCCTTTGGTCTTGTCTTCCTGTTCGACGCGCTTGACGGCAACGCGATCATGCAAGGGACGGAAGGGCATGGCTCGGATTCCTCTGTCGGTCTGGTTTCGGACCGTCCGGCCCGCGGCCGTCGGTCCAGCGTGGTCTGCGCCATTCTTGTCGCCGTGTATCGCTTCGCCCCGGCCGGGAGCGAGCGGCAATACCGGCTTGGCACTCGGGACGACCGAGTGCCATCGGCCACATGGTTGCTGAATCGCCGCCGTTCAAGAGGACAGACCCCGTCCCGACCGCTCACCCCGCCCGCCATGCGCCGGAGGGGTGGGCTGCGGGTTGATCGGCGGAGTATCCCCAGGGTCTTTGCGGGCGCACAGAATTGTTGAAAATGGCGATGAAGATATGCAACCTTTCGGCGGAACCTCATGCCCGGTGCTTCGCGCCGGGCTGCAAGCCGGGCCATGTCGGGACGTTTCGAAAGCCATCCATGCCGTTTTCCAGCAAGCTGCTTTATTCGACCAATGCCTGGATCTCATGGTATCTCAACAGGAACTTCAACAATGATACGCATTATGTCTGGTGCAGTCCGGTGTTCGACGGGCGGACGGCCGGGGGTTTCGATCCCGCCAGCCTCGTGGCACCCTCGTCCAACCCGGCGGAGATCTGGCACCAGCTCAGGCGCGACAGCGAGAAGCACGACAGGCACAGCGACAAGATTGCCGGCCTCGGGAAAACCTGGAAGGCGCTGGCTGCGCAATGGGCGGTGGACGGTCGAATCACTGCCGATGATCGCGATGAGATGATAGAAATTGTCGATAAGGCATCGTTTGATTTATGGCGGCCGCTGATCTACATTGTACCGATTGACGGGGTCTTGCCGGAGTCGAGAATCGAGCGAGTGAAATGGGGAGAGCGAGCCGCGTTGGGACCTGAATACCGGATCCGTGACCTCAAGGGCGGCGAATTCGACATCATGGAGATACCGCATGCTTGATGCACTGAAGCCATTCAGTCGATCTGAAGCCGAAAGAGTGCTCGCCAGTGCGGTATTGGCCATCGACACCGATCCGGTCACCGGCCGGCTGGTTCTGCCACGGGATGCGCCGGTCGTACATCGGCAGATTCTCGACGAAGCCTATTTCCAGCTCGGAATCGATCCCCAACGGATCGATCGTCGCGACCGGTCGCGCGTTTTCAACTTTCTGTCGGGAAAGCTGACCGAGACGATCAAGCCCGGATCTTCCCCGTCAGAAATTCGGGATCGTCTTGGTCAGAAGGGACTTCTCGCCACCTCGAGTTACGATATTGCCGCATCTGAGTCGCTCGATCAGGGTCTGGCCGGCGATGCGATGACGCGAGACACCGTTTTCTCGACCATCAGAAATGCGCAAGCCTTCCAACACATGCTGACAAAGCAGGTGTCGGCGACCACCGATCAGGCGTTCTCCCTGTTCATCGGCTCGTTCGGCACGGCGTCCGACGGCGAGCGCTATGCCATTCTCGTGCTGGCGGAACGCCGGCGGCGCAAGCTGACGGCCATGTTCGCCGTGTATGTCTTCCCGTCGGATCTGGATTTGGCCGGGGCTCAATCCTTGTTGTGCGTGCTGGAAGCCTTGACCGAACGGTATGGCATCGGGATGCGTGTGAACGGTATCGAACAGAAGTTCTTCTATTCTGAAGAAGGGCGGCGGTTCGATCGGCCTGCCGATGTCCCGATCTTTAGCAAGCCTGCGACGGCCGAAGGTGTCTGGATCGGGACCCGCGGCACCGATGGACCGGAAACGCTCCATTGCCTGTTTTTCATCGACCGGACCGGCTACGTCGCCGACCTCAATCGCCACGGAATCGGCGCCGTCGTCGTGAAGAACGGCATGTCGGGGAGCATCGGCTCCGACGAATTCTTCCGGAACGGCCGCTCGGCCCCATAATCGGTTGAAGCCGGATCACCCCGCCCGCGGCTCGCCGAACAGCAGGCCCTGGCCGAAATCGACCGGCAGGTCGAGCAGTTCGATCAGGGTCTGCTCGGTCTCGATCCGGCTGACGATCAGGTCGATCGCGCCGCGGTCGAGCTGCTGCTTGACCTTGTCGAGCCGCAACCCGCCGGCCGGGCCATGGACCTCGTCCAGCAGCACCGCCGCGTCGATCTTCAAGAACCGGATATGGCTGCGCTCCAGCGCGTCGATGTCGAGCCCGGTCAGGGTCGGCAGCCGGTCGAGCGAGAACCGTGCGCCCAGCCCGGCCAGCCGGTCGATCGCGCCGCGCAGCCCGCCCTGCATCTGGGGCAGATTCGCCATGTCGAACTCGAACGCCAGACGCGGGGCCAGGTCCGGATTCTCGGTCAGATAGTCGGTCAGTTGGGCGATGAACTCGGCGTCGCGCAGCGTGTGCCCGGACAGGTTGACGAAGAAGCCGACCATCAGATTGCGGCGGACCGTATTGCGGATCAACTGGATGCAGCGCAGCAGCAGCACGTTGTCCAGGGTCGCGATCAGCCCGGCCCGTTCGGCCAGCTCGACATACTGGCCGGGCAGCAGCACCCCGCCCTCCGCGGTGCGGATGCGGCTGAAGCATTCGTAATGCCGGGTCTTGCGCTGGGGCAGGCTGACGATCGGCTGGAGCGCCATGTCGATCCGGTCGTCGCGCAGCGCGTCGCGGATCTGGGCGAGCACGGCATTCGCGGAGTCCTTGCCGCCCTTGCCGGGCGGGTGGCCGGCCGGAGACCGGGAGTCCGCGCGGGCACCGGACATGTGGCCGAGCAGCCGCTGGCGAAGCTCGCCCATGTCAAGTCCGGCCCTCTGCGGCCCGGCCGACTCCGGACCGGCCACCGGATTCGGGGGTGGCGGATTCGGGGGTGGCGGATTCGGGGGTGGCGGATTCAGGGGTGGCGGATTCAGGGGGGGCGGTCCCTCGTCCTCCGCACCCGCGGAGTCCGGCGGCCGGTCGGGGTCAGGCGGTTCGGCCGCTCGCCGGACGGGAAGGGCATGGCCGGCGCGGAAGGCCGGATCGGCGCGCAAGCCGTCACGACCCCGCGCCAGCTCGGCCGCCACCGCGGCGTGCAGCCCGGCCAGATCGGCAGCCGTCCCGGCGGGCGGGGCCGGGCGCGGGCGGCGGCGCCATTCCTGCACCGCCGCGCCGGCGACCAGGATCGCCATGCCCGCGGCCAGCGCCATCCAGCGCCCGAGGCCGAGATCGGGCAGAAAGACCGCCACGGCCAGCGCGAGCGCGCCGTAGCCGGCAACGGTCAGCACCGACCGGGCGGCGGAGGCCGGCGAAGACATGTCGCGAAGCGGGCCGGCGGCGGGTTCGAGCGGCTCTCGGAGACTCACAGCATCGCCCCGCCATCCTGCTCCTCGACGAAGGTCAGGACCATCTCCTCGACCTCCTGCGCATCGCCGGCCACCGCCAGATAGCTGGGCGACCACAGCGCGCCGCCCGCTGCCACGATCGCCTGGCGCAGCTCGGGATAGGGCGCCTTCCGAATCAGCCGCGAGGACACCGTCTTCAGGCTATTGACCAGCGCCGGCAGGTCGAGGGTCGGCGGGTAGGCCAGGCTGAGCCGCACCCAGTCCGAACCGCCGCCGAAGAACAGCAGATCCGCCCCGAAGCTCCGGCCGACATCGTCGAACATGCCCCGCAGGTCGTCGAGCGCCGGCCGGGAGAACACCTCGCCGACCGCCTTGGTCACGAAAACCAGATGCACCTTAAGCGAGTATCTTATCTGTCGACCTGCTCTCAGACGCATTAGACCAAGCCTTTAACGTTTTGTTAATCACCTGACATGTATGATCTTTTCATCGGACAAGACAAACAGACCAAGCGAGGTGACGCACCCAGACTGGATCAAGGTCACATCAGAACCCTCCCTACTTCCAAAACAGTTCATGACTCTCCCATACCAGCACCCTCCATGCAGTACGAACCGCCGGTCGCTCCAACCGGCGGTTTCGTGCGTTGGGGAACCGGCCCGCCGATCGGGATGGACAAGGCGGGCTAGAGATCGGCGCCGACCGCCGCGGTGATCGAGGCGAAGCCGTCGGCACGCAGCCGTGCCGCCAGATCGCGCCTGATCTCGCCGATCAGGCCGGGACCGCGATAGATCAGGGCGGTGTAGAGTTGCACCAGCGACGCCCCGGCGCGGATCTTGGCATAGGCATCGGCGCCGCTTGCCACGCCGCCGACTCCGATGATCGGCAGGCGCCCGTCGTGCTTCAGGGTCTCGTAGTACAGGCTCTCT
>CAZTNV010000208.1:4883-7526 GCA_964615535.1 uncultured Mycobacteriaceae bacterium
TCGGCCAGCACCGCGGTGGCCAGCGCCATCAGCGGCCGGCCGCTCAAACCCCCCGCTTCGGCGGCAAGGTCCGGCGGCAGGCCGGGCGGCCGGGTCACCGTGGTGTTGCCGACCACCAGCCCGTCGATGCCCGCCTCCAGCACCACCTCGGCGATGTCGGCGCGCTCCGGTTCGGTCAGGTCGGGGGCGATCTTGACCAGCAGCGGCGGCCGGTGCCCGGTGTCGGCGCGCGCCGCCAGCACCGCCGCCAGCAGCGCATGCAGCGCCGCCCGGCCCTGCAGCGCGCGCAACCCCGGCGTGTTCGGCGAGGATACGTTGATCACCAGGAAATCGGCCAGCCCGGCCAGGGCGCGGACCCCGGCGACGTAATCGGCCACCGGGTCGGTGCTGTCCTTGTTGCGGCCGAGATTGACGCCGACCGGCCCCAATGCCCGTCCCGGCGCCGCGGCCCGCCGCCGCAGCCGCTCCGCCACCGCCGCCAGCCCCTGATTGTTCAGGCCGAGTCGGTTGATCATCGCGCCCTGCGCCGGCAGGCGGAACACCCGCGGCCGGGGATTGCCGGGCTGGGGCAGGGGGGTGACGCCGCCTGCCTCGACGAAGCCGAAGCCGAGCCGCAATGTGGCGTCCACCGCCTCGGCATTCTTGTCGAATCCGGCCGCCAGCCCGACCGGGTTGGCGAAATCGAGTCCCCACAATCGCTGCCCCAGGATGGGATCTTCCGGCCGCCGGTCGACCGGGGCCAGACCCGATGACAGCGCCAGCAGCGTCGCCCGGTGCGCGGCCTCCGGCGGCAGGGCATGGAGCAGGGGCCGGACCAGCGGAAACGCGTCGATCATCCCTCGCCCTCGCGCATCGGCAGTGCCGGAACGGCATGCCGCCCGTCCGGCCCCAGCGGCACTGCCGCCGTGGCGACCGCGGCGTCGGCCGGCAGCGGACCATACAGATGGGGAAACAGCGCGCCGCCGCGTGACGCCTCCCAGCGCAGGGCCGATCCGAGCCGCCGCGCCTCCACCGCCACCAGCACCAGCCCGGCCTGCCCGGCGAAATGCCGGTGCAGGGTCCCGGCCACCTGATCGGCGGCGGAGAGATGGATGAAACCGTCGGCCCGGTCGGCCGGCGACCCTGCATAGACACCGCTTGCCACCGCCTCGGCCCAGGACTCGGCCGGGCAGATCTTGTAGATCACGGGATCGGCGGGGAGGACCGGCGGCGGCCGGTTGTCGATGTCGGTCACGGCCGGATCTTATAACCGCATCGGGCGGGCCACGCCACCGCGGTGCAGCCCGCCCCGGCGCGGGCGGTCAGCGCCGAACCCTGCGGCGGCGCGCGAGCGCGCCCAGGCCGAGCAGGCCGACGGCCATAAGCAGCGGAGTGGCGGGCTCCGGCACATCGGTCGCCGGCAGGGCCTGGCTCGACTGGCTGGAGAAGGATTGGGCCTGGACGAAGACGCCGGAATCGTACCGGTGGTCGCCCATGTCGCGGATCAGGAACTCGAACGTGTTGAGGCCGGGAGACACGGTCGCCTCGGCCGGAAGAACCGTGGTCAGGCCGTCATACTGGATATCCAGGCGCAGCGAACCCGAACCGACATTGTTGCGATAGAATTCGCTGTTCACGCCATTGTTGACATTGTTGATCGACACCACGCCGTTGCCGGGCGCCGGCAGCAGGGCGATGTTCACGCCGTTCAGCTTCAGTTCGAAGATGTCGTTGTATTTCGTCCCGACGAACTCGTTGTACTCCTCGGACGCAAACACGTAGTTGAAGAAGATCTTGTCGCTGGCCGAGGTGAACTGAAAGGACAGCCGCGAATAGGTTCCGCGGGCCGTGCACTGTCCGGAGTTGTTGGGGCCCGGGGCGCAATTGACCGAGCCGGTGGTCAGCAGGATTCCGCTGTCGATCCCGAGGCCGGAGACAAGGCCGTCGTCGAACAGGCCCGCAATCCGCGATCCGCCATCGGTGCTGAAGGCCGGATTGTAGATCGTAATACCGCTGCCGCCGATGACCTGGGCGAGCTCTGCGGCATTGGTGTTGGAGGTCACGATCAACGCATCGGCCGCTGGAGCGGCAAATACGATTAAAGATGCCGCTGCGGCGGCCATCAGGGTTTTCATTGGATTTATACTCCAAGTTGCTGTTTTGCGCGGAGTTCTGCAACGGATATACCAATGGATAAGCCGTCTTGATTATTTAATATTACACTTTCATGGCAGGGGGCGGGGATCGCAATCCTTCGCAATGGACCGGGCGGCGCTTGAAGGGCCCGGCATCGGGCTGGCCGAACCACCTCCAACGCCAAGCATCTTCGAGGTTTGAAAGGAAGATCAATGGCTTGATTGAAATAGGAGAAATCCGATGGAAAACACTCGTAATGGTCGTCAAACGATGTTGCGCGATCCGCCGTTGGACTGGAGACGGGTCTTGCGCTTCAATAATCGGCCGCGGCTGGCCGTTGGTGCTGAAATCCAGAGCCGATCCGAATGTCAAGAGACATCAAAGTACGTCGAATGTTTTATAAGAATAGTTCAATAAATGAGCAAGAAACCTGGTGAATTGTATTTCATAGACCGGTATTTCGGTTCGGAAACCGGGAGGGCCTCAGACAGAAGAAGCGCCTATGCAACAAAACTTGAAACGACCAGT
>CAZTNV010000209.1:0-7523 GCA_964615535.1 uncultured Mycobacteriaceae bacterium
GGCTATCACGGCACGGGCAAATCGACGCATATCGAGCAGGTCGCGGCGCGGCTGAACTGGCCCTGCATCCGGATCAATCTGGACAGCCATATCAGCCGGATCGATCTGGTCGGCAAGGATGCCATCGTGCTGCGCGAGGGCAAGCAGATCACCGAATACCGCGAGGGCCTGCTGCCCTGGGCGCTGCAGCGGCCCTGCGCCCTGGTGTTCGACGAATACGATGCCGGCCGGCCCGATGTGATGTTCGTGATCCAGCGGGTGCTGGAGGTCGAGGGCAAGCTGACGCTGCTCGACCAGAACAAGGTGATTCGGCCGCACCCGTATTTCCGGCTGTTCGCCACCGCCAACACGATCGGGCTGGGCGACACCACCGGGCTGTATCACGGCACCCAGCAGATCAACCAGGGTCAGATGGACCGCTGGAACATCGTCGCGACGCTGAACTATCTGCCCCATGATGCCGAGGTCGAGATCATCCTGGCCAAGATGCCGGGCCTGGACACCGATGACGGCCGCAAGAAGGTCAGCGCCATGGTGCGGCTGGCCGATCTGACCCGCGCCGGGTTCATCGCGGGCGACATTTCCACCGTGATGTCGCCGCGGACGGTGATCACTTGGGCGGAAAACGCGCAGATCTTCGGCGATCTGGGCTTCGCCTTCCGCGTCACCTTCCTGAACAAATGCGACGAGGTCGAGCGGCCGACCGTCGCCGAATACTATCAGCGCTGCTTCGGCACCGAATTGCCCGAGACGGGGGTGAAGGCGACGCTGGTGTGAGGTCATCGATCGCGTCGCGGCGTCCCCGGCGGCCGGGAGCAATCGGGTTCGGCACGATCGGGGTCGACACAGGCGGGGTCGACGCAGGCGATCAGCAGCCGGTCGAGCGTCCGGGCCAGATCCGGTCGCGGGCCGGGCGGGCCTGAGGCGGCAGACCCGGACCCGTGTGCCGGACGCCACCGCTCGTGCCGGGCAGCCGGCGGGCGCGTTTGGGGCGGGCGAGGGGGCGGCGGTTCGGTGGGCGGCGGTTTGGCCGCGGCCGGGGCTTCGGGGGCCGCATTTTCGGGAAAATCAGGCTCGGGAGGTTCGGGATCGGCGGGCTCGGGCGTTGCCTCGGGGCCGGCGGGTTCGGCGTCGGCCGGGTCGGGGTCGGGGTCCGGGTCGGGCAGCGGGTCGAACGCCGGCGGTTCGCCGCCGGGCCGGCCTCCCGGCAGCAGGCCGGTCAGCCGCACCTTCAACTCGATCGCGCGGATCGCGGCGTTGAACTGGCCGTCATTGCGCGCCTCCACCGCGATCTCCTCGAGTTCGGCGACCACCGCGGCGATCCGGGCCGCGCGGCGGTCGGCTTCGGCCCGGCGCAGGGCCTCCACCCGGTCCCGAATGTCACGGTTTGTCACCAGCTCGCAGGCCCGCTGCCGCGCCGCGGCCGGCGGATACCCCGCCGCACGGGCGGCCGCGGCGCCGCTGCCGCCGGCCGCCAGATGCCGGCAGAACGCTTCCTGCCGAGGGGTCAGGGTGGCGGGCATGGCGGGACTCCTCTGATCGGTTCGGCCGGAATAGGAAAATATTCCGAGATCGACCGACAGTCAATCCGCGCGGGCAGCGTCGTGATCGCCGCCCGTCCGAATGCCGTTCGCGGGGCCCGGCCTATTCGCCGCGGAGCGTGCGGGTGGCGCCGAGATCGCGCATCTGGACGCCCTGATTGCGCATCATGTCGGCCACGCCGTCCCGGCCGGGTCCGGCATCGGCCGGCACCGCGCCGTCGAACGGTCCGGTCAAGGTCAGCGACTGGCCGGATCGGGTCATCAGGGTGACCGAGGCGCCGCCGGGCAGCGAGAGGCGCTGGCCCTCCGCAATCACCTGCCCGATCGACAGGCCCGGCGCCGTCGAGTCCAGGATCACGGCGTCCGCGGCCGCCCCGGTCGTCGCCAATGCCCCGAGACTCGCGGCGGCGCAGGCGACCGCCAGTCTGATAGCCCTCGATGCCGCCATGACCATCGCCCGATCCGGTGAAGCGGCCCCTGCCGGGACGGTTGCCGGGGCAGGCGCCTTATGGATGACCAATCCACTTTATCCTACGATCGGGGGAAGCATTGCGCAATGATGATCAGTATCGGCCCCTGCCCAGCCCGTGGCGCGACAGATTTCAAAGCTGAGCATCGGGCCGCCCGGCGGGAACAACGTCTTTGAAAAAGTGGTCATTACGGTCGGACTCCATGTCGAACCAGCCGGGCGGCAGATCGCGCACGAGAAACCGGGGGCAGTGGGGCCATTTTGCCTTGATTGTGCTGGGGGTGGCGGCGGCGCTGGTGATCCTGCCGCGCGTGCTGCCGCCGCTGCGGGTGATGGAAACCCTGCTCGAGGATTTGCGCATCACCTACTTTACCCCCGCGGAGCCGCAGCACCGCGACATCGTGATCATCGGGATCGACGAGGACACGCTGGCGCGGCTGCCCTACCGGTCGCCGATCGACCGGGAGTTCCTGGCCGGGGTGGTGACGGCGCTGGAGGCTGCCGGGGTGCGCGCCATCGGCCTCGACATCCTGCTCGATCAGGCGACCGAGCCGGCCAAGGATGCCGCGCTGCGCCGGGCGTTCGACACGGCGCGGGTGCCGATCGTCCAGATCACCGCGACCGAGCCGTTCCCGATGACGCCGCGCCAGCGGGCGTTCCACGCCGCATTTCTGGAAGGTCTGCCGGCGGGCTACGCCAATCTCGCCAAGGACGTCGCCGATGCGACGGTGCGCTGGCAGTACCCGAGACAGATCGCCGGCACCGGCGCCATGCCGAGCTTCCCGGCCATGGTCGCACGGGCGGTGGGGGTCGAGGCGCCGGACCGGCCGATGCGGATCGCCTGGCGCGGATCGCCCGATGCGGTCCGGCCGGCCTTCGCGACCTATCCCGCGCATGCCGTCGCGGCGCTGCCGGCGGCCTGGCTGGCCGGGCGCATCGCGCTGATCGGCCTGACCATTCCGGGCAGCGATGCGCACCGCACGCCGCTCTCGGTCGCCACCGGCGCGACCGCGGGCGTGGAGATCCATGCCCATGCCCTGGCCCAGATCCTGGACGGGCGGCCCGCGCCGCAAGCCGGGCCCGGCCTGGAGGCGCTGGTCGCGGTCGGCATGGCGGGGCTGGGCGCCGGGCTGGCCCGTCTGCGCCTGCCGCTGGCGCTCAAGGCGCTCGGCAGCATTCTGGGCCTCGCGGTGCTGTGGATCGGCGGCTTCGCGCTGTTCGCCTGGGGCGGTCCGCTGCTGCCGCTGATGATCCCGTCGTTCGGGTTCGCCGTCGCGGCCGGCCTGGAAACCGGTCTGGCGGTGCGCCGCCAGCGCACGCAGGGGCGTTACATCCGCGAGGCCTTCGGCCGCTATGTCGCGCCGGCCGTGGTCGCCCGGCTGGAGGCCGACCCCGACCGGCTGAAGCTGGGCGGCGAGCGCCGGGAGATGACCTTCATCTTCACCGATCTGGAGGGCTTCACCTCGATCTCCGAAACCATGCCGCCGGAGGCGCTCACGGCGCTGCTCAACGAGTATCTCGACGGCATGACCGCGATCGTGATGGCGCATGAGGGCACCGTCGACAAGTTCGTCGGCGACGCCATCATCGCGTTTTTCGGCGCGCCGGAGGACCAGCCGGATCACGCGCCGCGCGCCGTCGGCTGCGGCCTGGATCTCGACCGCTATGCCCGCGATTTCGAGGTGGTGTGCCGCCGCCGCGGGCAGCGGATCGGGGTGACCCGCATCGGCATCCATACCGGGCTGGCCACGATCGGAAATTTCGGCGGAAAGCGACGGTTCAACTATACCGCGATCGGCGATGCGGTCAACACGGCGGCCCGGCTGGAAGGCGCCAACAAGCATCTGGGCACGCGCATGCTGGTCAGCGCGGCCACCGCCGAGCGCTGCCCCGGGCAGGTTTTCCGGCCGGTCGGGGATCTGGTGCTGAAGGGCAAGGCAAAGGCGATTTCGGTTCTGGAACCGGTCAGTCCCGGGCAGATGCCGATGCCGGCGATCGCCGCATACCGGACCGCCTTTCATCTTCTGGCCGCGAACCGGGACGGCGCCGATGCCGCGTTCGACGAACTGGCCCGGCTCCTGCCCGGCGATCCGCTGGTCCGGCTGCACCGGTCGCGGCTCAAGGCCGGGGAGCCCGGCATACGGATCGTGTTCCCGGACAAGTGAAGCTTTGCGGCATCGGACCGCCGGTCCGTCCGGTCCCGACTTCGGTCCGGCCGGACCCGAAGCCGAGATCGCGTCCCGCGCGTGAAGGCGCGTCAGGCGCGCGCCCCGCTCATCGGCCGTTCGCCCGCTGCTCGAACCCGCTGCTAAAACAGGCGCGGATCGATGCGGGTGTCGTCGAGGAGGCTCATGTCGCCCTTGGTCAGGCTGATCAGGCAGGGCAGGTTTTCGAGCCGGGTGCGATAGAGGAAGGCGCCGACCAGGGTCATCCTCTGGCGGGTGCGAAAGCCGGCTCGGGCCGGCCGGTCATGGCAGGTCGTGCGGTACTTGAGAAGGGAAACCGGCTGACCGTTGCGGCCGATGCCGGAGTGACGGACGAACACCGGACCGCGGCTTTCGAGCATGACGGCCAGGGCGAGCAACCCCAGGATCGGCGAAACCAGCACCACTCCGACCGCACCGGCGAGCTGCTCGATCAACCGCATCCTTGCCTCGTTCCGTGTCCACGAGATTACCATCGTGTCATCCTCCAGTGTCAACCGGGCGCTCGGGCCCCTTGTCGTTGAACCGGCCCGGCATCGAGCATGCTCGCCGGCCGGCTGATCCGATAAGCGGAAAATAGGGCGGTCGGATCGGCATGGCTGTGTCCTGCATCACACCTTATGCGGACCCACCATCCGGCCGGGATCGATCAGCATGACCGGCCGCCCGGCGATCAGCGTTCCGGCGACCCGCGGCAGCGCCGGATCGGTCGCGTCGACCAGGACAATGTCGGCGCGCCGGCCGGGTTCCAGCAGGCCGCGATCGTCCAGGCCGGCGGCTTCGGCAGGATTGGCGGAGATCAGGCGCCAGGCCCGGCCGAACTCGATCTGCCGCTCGCGGTGCAGGGCGAAGGCGGCGTGCAGCAGCGCCGGATAGTAATAGTCGGAGGCCAGCACGGTGCACAGGCCGGCTTCGACCAGATCGGCGGCGGCGGGCTGGGCGCGCTTGTGGCTGCCGCCGCGGATCACGTTGGGCGCGCCCATCACCACCGGATTGCCGAGCGCACGGGCGGCGCGGGCGGTCGCCTCGGTCTTGGGGAATTCGGCGATGGTGCAGCCCAGCGCGTGGTAGGCGTGGCGCATCGCCGGGGTTTCGTCGTCATGCGAGAGCAGCGGCAGGCCGGCGCTTCGGGCCGCCGCCGCGAGACGTGCGACCGTGGCCGGCACCGCCGCCGCGCGGTCCTCCACCGCCTCGACCAGCGCGTCGAAGGCCGGCGGGGTCAGGCCGGAGCGTTCGGCATAGCGCAGGCTGGCGATCGGGTCGCCGCGGCTCTGCCGGATGTCGGGCAGGTGATCGTTGAACGCCAGCAGGCCCAGCCGGCCCTGGGCGATCCACCCGCCGACCTCGTCCGCCGCCTCGGTATTGTAGGTTTCGAACCGCAGATGCAGGCGGGTATCGCAGAGCAGCGCACCGGCATGGCGCTCCAGCGCGGCCAGCAGCGCCAGACAGGAGGCGCGGCCGCGCAGGCCGGGTTCCCAGGAATAGGTCATGCCGTGGAAGGCGGTGCAGATGCCGTTGGCGACGAGCTGGCGGTCGGTTTCGACCAGCGCGATGCCGAGCGGCATGGCGACCTTGGGCCGGGGCATGATCTGCCGCTCGAACGCGTCGCCGTGCAGATCGACGATGCCGGGCAGCACCAGCAATCCCGTGGCATCGAGCCGGACGGTGCCGGCTGGGGGCGGCCCCGATGCGGTCACCTCGGCGATGCGGCCCTGCGCGATCCTGACCGTGGCCGGTTCCAGGGTGCCGTCGGGCCGCAGCACGCGCCCGCCCATGATGTCGATTTCGAACTGCCGGTCCATGCCGCCTCCCGTGCCGAACCCGGATGGGTCGTTCGGGTCCTACCATGCTTGCATGACAGATGGATGACGGCGGCGGTCGGGAAATTCCGCCGAACGGTTGTGCGGGGCCCCGCAGCGACTCGGCAGGTGAGGCCCAAGGTGTTGATATAATTGGAATGTCGGCAGGCATTGTACGAATGGCGGGTCGCGCAAGAATCATGGTAGCGACACGCAACCGTCATCGAATTCATGTAGACGTTTACATGAATGTCGGGCTTCGGCGGAAGGCCGGGGCCGGCGCCGATGGCTTGAGAGGGAGAAACCCATGCGGATCATCGCCGGACTTGCCGGTCTCTGCACCGCCGCCGCCCTGTCGTTCGGCGGGGCGCCGGCGGCGGCCGACACCGTCCGCTTCGCGGTCACCGATCTGGCTGGGCTGGAGCAGTTGCAGCGCGAATTCGGGCGGTTCAGCGACGTGCTCTCGGAGGTCGCCGGCATCCGGACCGAGTTCTTCGCGGTGAGCAGCCGCACCGCGGCGGTCGAGGCGGTCAATGCCGAGCGGGTCGATTTCGTGCTGACCGGCCCGGCGGAATACGTGATCTTCCGTCAGCGGACCCAGGCGGTGCCGGTGGTCGGCTTCGCCCGGCCCGATTATTTCGCCAACATCGTGGTGCTGGCCGGCAGCCCCTATCAGGTCGCCGGGGATCTGGCCGGGCAGCGCGTCGCCTTCGGCGATGTCGGCTCGACCTCGACCCATCTCGGCCCGGCCCAGGCGCTGGCCGATCTGGGGCTGGCGCCCGGCCAGTACCAGGCCATGCACATCAGCCGCAACGTCGCGCTGGAGGGGCTGATCCGCGGCGACATCGCGGCGATCGGGATGAACCTGACCCATCTGCAGCGGGCGCGGCAGGCCTATCCCGACATCCCGTTCCGGGTGATCGCGCGCGGCCGCGACCTGCCCAACGACATCCTGCTGGCCGGCCGCCACGTGCCGCAGGAGACGGTCGAGCGGGTGCGCCAGGCTTTCGCGGAGCACGGTCCGGCGCTGCTGGAGGCGATGCTGGTCGGCGAGGACAATCAGAAATTCGCCGGCGGCCAGTTCATCCCGACGATCTCCGACGCCGATTACGACTATGTGCGGTCGATGTACCGCACGATCGGCCGGCCGGAATTGTCCCAGTTCGTCGGCGAATGAGCGTGTGGCCGGGATGATCGCGCTGGCGGAGATCGCGGCGAGCGGGGAGGGCGGCGCGCCGGCCACGGCCGCGCCGCCGCCCGAATTGCGGGTTGCCGGGCTGGTCAAGGCCTTTGCCGGCCGGCGCATCCTCGACGGGGTCGATCTGGAGGTGCCGCACGGCCAGTCGGTCGCCCTGATCGGCGCCAATGGCAGCGGCAAGTCGACCCTGCTGCGCTGCTGCCTGCGGCTGGTCGAGCCGGACGAGGGCAGCATCCGGCTGCTCGGGACCGAGGTGCGGAGGCTGCGGCGGGGCGCGCTGCGGCGGCTGCGGGCGCGGGTCGGCTTCGTGTT
>CAZTNV010000210.1:0-7515 GCA_964615535.1 uncultured Mycobacteriaceae bacterium
CGACTCCCGCAACCCCGACTCCCGCAACCCCGACTCCCGCAACCCCGACTCCCGCAACCCCGACTCCCGCCGGCCCGATTCCCGGCGTCCCGGCCGCGATCGCCGATGCCGGGGCCGCGCCGGCGGCTGCGCCGGCTTCGTCTCCGGACACGGCGCCGGGAACGGCGGTGCCGGCCGGCCGCAGCGCGTCGTTCGATCCGGGCCAGCCGGCCGCGGCGGCGGTGTTCCGCCGCGCCGACGGGGTCTGGGTGGTGTTCGCCACGGCCGGCCGGCTCGACCCCGACCCGCTGCTCGCCCAGGGGCGGCGCGGCCTGGGCGACGGCGAACTGGTGCCATCGTCCAGCACCGGGATCGCGCTCCGCTTCCGGGCCGGGACCGGCGAGCAGCCGCTGGCGACGCGCTCGGGCACGGTCTGGACGGTGACGCTGAGCCCGGACCCGAGCCCGCCGGCCCAGCCCCTGGCGGTTCAGGCGCAACCGGATTTCCCGCTGGGGCCGCGTCTGGTGGTGCCCAGCCGGAGCCCGCCGGGGGTGGTGCGCCTGGTCGACCCGCAGATCGGCGACGAGCTGGTGATCGTGCCCCTGACCGAATCGGGTGCGGCGATCGCCGAAGACCGCCGCTTCGCCCAGTTCGGGCTGCTGCGGACGGCGCAGGGTCTGGTGGTGCGGCCGATCGCCGACACCGTCGCGGTCCGCCCGATCGACGATGGCGTCGAAATCACCGCACCCGGCGGTCTGCTGCTGTCCTCCGCCGCCGATGCCGCCGCCGGTCCGGGCACGGCCGAGGTGCCGGCCATGCTCGACGCCGCGGCGTGGCAGGCCGAACCGGGCCGGTTCAACCAGCGCCGTCAGGCCCTGCTGCGCCGGACGGTGACGGCGCCTGAAGCCGATCGCGACCGTGCCAGGCTGGATCTCGCCCGGTTCCATTTCGCCCACGGCTTCGCCCCGGAGGCGCTCGGGCTGCTCCAACTCGTCGAGGGCAATGTTCCGACCCTCGGCGGCCGGCCGGAGTTTCTGACGCTGCGCGGAGCGGTGCGGACGCTGACCGGCGACCTGGCCGGTGCGGCCGAGGATCTCGGCCGGCCGGTTCTGGCCGATTCCCCGGAAGCGGCGCTGTGGCGCGGCGGCGTGGCGGCCCAGGCGGAGGATTGGCCGGCTGCCGCGCGGGAGTTCGGCCGGGCCGGCGATCTGCTCTATGCCTACCCGCCGCCCTTGCGCGATCGCTTCGCGATCTGGGCGGCCGAAGCCTGGCTGCGGAGCGGCGATGCCGACCGCGCCGGATACGTGCTCGGCCGGCTGGCCGATGCCAGCCGCGGCGCCGCCGCCGAGGGGCCGGCGGTGGCCTGGCTGTACGGCGAGATCGCCCGCATCCAGGGCGATCGGGACGGGGCCGCCGCGGCGTATCGGCGGGCCCTGGCCGGCCGGGATCGTCGCTATCAGCGGCTGGCCGGGCTGGCCGCGATCGAGCTCGACCGGGAGCGCGGCACGGCGTCGCCCCAGGAGGCGATCGATCGGCTGGAGCAGTTGCGCTTCGCATGGCGCGGCGACCGGCTCGAATTCGAGCTGCTGGAGCGGCTGGGCGAGGCCTATTGGGACCATGCACAGTTCCGGCAGGGGCTGGAGACCTGGCAGCAGGCCGCGGCATTGTTTCCCGATCTGCCCGCGGCGCAGGCGCTCGACCGGTCGATCCCCGAGCGTCTGGCCGGGCTGTTCGGCACCGGGCTGAGCGACCGGTTGTCGCCGGTGGCGGCGCTGGCGCTGTTCGAGGAGTATCAGGCGCGGATTCCGGCCAGCCCGGCGCGCGACCGCATGACCGAGCGGCTGGCCGAGCGGCTGGCCGGCATCGACCTGCTCGGCCGGGCCGGGGATCTGCTCGACGGGTTGATCGACACCCGGCTGACCGGGCCGGATCGCGCCCGGGTGGGCACGCGGCTGGCGGCGCTGCGGCTGCTGGACGGCCAGCCGCAGCGCGGCGGGCGGCGCGGCCGAGGACGGGCCGGAGCGCCGCCTGCTGCGCGCCCGCACGCTGTCCGAGCTGGGTCAGGCCCCGGCGGCGCTGGAGCTGCTGCGCAACATCGATTCACGGCTGGCCGATGCCGCCCGGCTGGATATCGCCTGGCGTCTCCAGGACTGGCGGCTGGCGGCCGACATGCTGAGCCGGCTGGCGGGACCGCCGCCGCAGGACCGGCCGATCACGCCCGCGCAGCGGCAGATCGTGCTGAATTACGGCATCGCCCTGGCGCTGGCCGAAGACCGGGCCGGGCTGGAGCAACTGGCCGCGCGGTTCGGCCCGGCGCTGGCCGGATCGCCCGACGCCCATATCTTCGCCCTGCTGACCCGGCCGAGCACGGGGCTGGACTCGATCGCCGGCCTTGCCCAGGTGCGCGAGCAGGTCGCCGAGGTCGATGTGTTCCGCGATTTCCTGTCGAGCTACCGCAACGGCGCCGGGACGGCGGCCAATTGAGGGTGCCGCGCGCGGTCGGCAAGATGGTCGCCCGCCGCCGGACCGCAATCTTGACTTGACCCTGCAAGCCGCTTAAGTCCGCTCGGTATCAGGGACGTTGACGAACGATGGGACGATGATGCCGACGGCGCAGGCACTGGAAAAAGAGATCGCCATCACCCTGCCCGACGGCAGCATTCGCCGCTTTGCCGGCCCGGTTTCCGGGGCCGACATCGCGGCCGCGATCGGCCCGCGGCTGGCAAAAGAGGCGCTTGCCGTCAAGATCGACGGCACCGTGAAGGATATCGGCACGGTTCTGCGCCAGGATGCGCGAGTCGAGATCGTCACCCGCGAGCATCCCGATGCGCTGGAGCTGATTCGCCACGATGCCGCCCATGTCATGGCGGAGGCGGTGCAGTCGCTCTATCCCGACACCCAGGTGACCATCGGCCCGGCGATCGAGCACGGCTTCTATTACGATTTCGCCCGGCCGGAGCCGTTCACGCCCGAGGATCTGGCGCGGATCGAGGACCGGATGCGCGAAATCGTGGCGCGCGCCGAGCCGTTCGTGTGCGAACCCTGGGACCGCCGCAAGGCGATCGAGTTCTTCAAGAACCGGGGCGAGAAGTACAAGGCCGAGATCATCCAGGACCTGCCCGAGACCGACACCATTACGGTCTACCGCCAGGGCGAGTGGCTCGATCTGTGTCGCGGCCCGCATCTGCGCTCGACCGCCGATGTCGGCACCGCCTTCAAGCTGATGAAGGTGGCCGGCGCCTATTGGCGCGGCGACCACCGCAACGAGATGCTGCAGCGCATTTACGGCACCGCCTGGCGCAGCCAGAAGGAGCTGGACGCCTATCTGCACCAGATCGAGGAGGCGGAGAAGCGCGACCACCGCCGGCTCGGCCGGGAAATGGACCTGTTCCATATTCAGGAGGAGGCCGCCGGCAGCGTGTTCTGGCACGCCAAGGGCTGGACGCTGTGGCGCACGCTGGAGGACTATATCCGCGCCCGCCTGCGCGCGGCCGATTACATCGAGGTGCGGACGCCGCAGCTTGTCGACAAGTCGCTGTTCCAGGCCTCGGGTCACTGGGACGCGTTCGGCGACGGCATGTTCAAGGTCAAGGCCGACGACGACAAGGTGTTCGGCCTGAAGCCGATGAACTGCCCGTGCCATGTCCAAATCTTCAAGCAGGGCCTGAAGAGCTATCGCGACCTGCCGATCCGGATGGCCGAGTTCGGTGCCTGCCACCGCAACGAGCCGTCGGGCGCGCTGCACGGCATCATGCGGGTGCGCGCCTTCACCCAGGACGATGCGCACATCTTCTGCCGCGAGGATCAGGTGACGGCGGAGGCGGTGTCGTATTGCGCGCTGCAGTTGAGCGTGTATCGCGACCTCGGGTTCGATCGGATCGCCATCAAGCTGGCGCTGCGCCCCGCCGATCGCGCCGGCGCCGACGATGTCTGGGACCGCGCCGAGGAGGGGCTGCGCCAGGCGTTGCGCACGGCCGGGCTGGAGTTCGAGGAGCTGCCCGGCGAAGGCGCGTTCTACGGCCCCAAGATCGAGTTCCATCTGACCGACGCGATCGGGCGGTCGTGGCAATGCGGCACGCTGCAGCTCGATTTCGTCCTGCCCGAACGGCTGGACGCCAATTATATCGCGGAGGACAGCCAGCGCCACCGGCCGGTGATGCTGCACCGCGCCCTGCTCGGCTCGATGGAGCGCTTCATCGGCATTCTGATCGAGCATTACGGCGGCCGGTTCCCGCTGTGGCTGGCCCCGGTCCAGGCGGTGGTTGCGACCATCACCAACGAGGCCGACGGCTATGCCGGGACCGTGTTCGCCCGGCTGCGCGAGGCGGGATTGCGGGCGGAACTGGACCTGCGCAACGAGAAGATCAACTACAAGGTCCGCGAGCACAGCCTTGCCAAGGTCCCGGTCATGCTGGTGGTCGGCCAGCGCGAGGCGGCGGAGGGCGCGGTCGCGGTTCGGCGATTGGGCGGCAAGTCGCAAGAAATCCTTGCTCTTGACGTGGCCATAAATACACTGGTGGCCGAGGCGAAACCCCCCACAGGCTGAGACCGGGGCAGCGGGCTGCGGGTCGAGAGGGGCCGTTTGGCTTGATTCGACCCGAATCATGACCAGATCGTGGGGGGATCATGACGTAATGAAGGAGGCGATTCATAGTTAGAGGACCGAACCTGCCCACCCCCCCCAAGGATGGGCCGCGGGTAAACCGGGAAATAGACCGGCTCTCCGTTCGACTTGTAGGCGCGGACGGGGAAATGATCGGGGTTGTGTCGATACGCGACGCGCTGCGTGCGGCCGAAGAGGCCGGGCTGGATCTGGTGGAGGTATCCCCCAACGCCGACCCGCCGGTCTGCAAGATTCTCGACTTCGGAAAGTTCAAATACGAAGTCCAGAAGAAGAAGAACGAGGCGCGCAAAAAGCAGAAGATCATCGATGTCAAGGAGATCAAGCTCCGCCCGAACATCGATGACAACGACTACATGGTCAAGATGCGCAATGCGCGACGCTTTCTGGACGAGGGCGACAAGGTCAAGGTGACCATGCGGTTCCGCGGGCGCGAAATGGCGCACCAGGATATCGGCATGAACGTGCTGATCCGGGTCCGCGACGAACTCGAAGCGCTGGCCAAGGTCGAACAGATGCCGAAGGTCGAAGGCCGCCAGATGATCATGGTGCTGGCGCCGAGATGACCGGCGCCGCCACCGCCTCCGCCCGCAAAAGGCCGCCGTGAGACCGTACCGGGTGGCCGGCATGCACAGTGCGCCCAATCCGGCCAGGTTTTTCGGATTTTCAATCGGAAGCGCTATCTGGTCCGTCTTGACCGGCGGATGCCGGATTGGGCCTATTCGGGCGCGGCATGGCAAGGGGCCGAGGCCCGCGCTTGTCTCTGTCCCGATTCTGTTTCGGAAGACCCGGCCACCCTGCGCGCAACGCCACAAGGGGCCGCGCCCGGCGCATCAAATCCCGGTCGAGGCGTCGAAAGGTTTAGGCATACAAGGAGAGTGGGGATGTCGACATTGTTATCTCGTTTCCTGCTGTCGGGCGTGGCACTGGCCATGGTCACGGGTCAGAGTAATGCGGAGAGTGCCTATCTCCAGCAGTTCGGACCCGGCGATTATGCCTATGATCTCGCCGTAGAAATGGAAGCGCATGGTTGCACGATGACCGAGGCGGCGATGGCGGATTTTCTTCAGGCGCGCGGCGCATTTTTCAGCGACGTTCAGGCAACCATCATGAACCTCGCCCGGGCCGGCAATCTCGCTTCCGGCGGGAACGCCAGCCAAGGCTTGACCCTGGTCGGCTGGGGACGCTGCCGCTGATGCAGTGCCAGGCGCCTCGGCTTCTGCGGCGGAGCGCGGAACCTTGGCCCGGCTGACCGGTTCTGACAGGCAATCGTGCCGATCATTCCGGATCACCCGATGACCAGCGAACAGGTGCGGCGGTTCGGCCAGACGGATTGCGGCAGGCCTTCCGGCGCGCCCGCGAGTGGAGCGAGCCGCCTTTGGCTGGTGGTTCTGGCGGCCGGACTCGGCCTTGCCGCCGGCGGCCCGGCCGCGGCGCAGACCGAGACTACCGAGGATACCGAACGGCCGATCATCAGCTTCACCCTGGAAAACGACCTGTTTGCCAATCTCGACCGGCATTACACCAGCGGCGTCCGGCTGTCCTACATGCCGTCGCGCACGGCGATACCCGGCTGGGCGCGATGGATCGCCGAGGGATTTCCGCTGTTCCCGGAGTCCCGCGAGCTGCGGGTGTCCTACGTCATCGGCCAGAGCCTGTTCACGCCGCGCGAGATCACCCTGGACCCGCCCGATCCGAACGACCGGCCCTATGCCGGCTGGCTCTATGGCTCGGTCCTGGTCACCGCCTGGAACGAGCGGCAGATGGACCGGTTGAGCCTGTCGCTCGGCATCGTCGGTCCGGCCGCACTGGGCGAAGAGACCCAGAGCTTCGTCCACCGCATAACCGGCTCCGACCAGCCCGAGGGCTGGGATTTCCAGCTCGAGAACGAGCCCGGCATCATCCTGAGCTATGACCGCCAGTGGCGCGGCCTGCTGGAGGGCGAGGTGCTCGGCCTCGACTACGATGCCCGGCCGCATGCCGGGGTCGCGCTCGGCAACGTGTTCACCTATGGCGCCGTGGGCGGCATGGTGCGGCTGGGCCAGCGGCTCCCCGTCGATGCCGGCCCGCCGCGGATCGAGCCGGCCCTGCCCGGCACGGCCTTCTTCCTGCCCAGCGAGGGCACCATCGACTGGTATCTGTTCGGCGGCGTGGAGGGCCGCGCCGTCGCCCGCAACATCTTCCTGGACGGCAACACCTTTACCGACAGCCCCAGCGTCGGCCGCAACGTCCTGGTCGGCGACGCCCAGGCCGGCGTCGCCGTGACCATCGGCACGGTCCGCCTCGCCTACACCCACGTGTTCCGCACCAAGGAATTCGAGGGCCAGCAAGACCCCGACAGCTTCGGCTCGTTCAGCATATCGGTGCGGTTTTGAGGGCGGGGCGGGCCGGCGCGGCCTGCCGAGGAGCAGAGGGCATGGCTGCACCCGGGCGGACCGGCGGCCCGTCACCCGCCGATCATACCCCGCAACCGGTACAAGACTTCCAGCGCCTCCTTTGGGGTCAGTTCGTCGGGGTTCAGGGCGGACAGGGTCTGTTCGACCGCCGAGGGCTCGGGCGGGGCCATTGCCGGGTCGGGGGCCTTGCGCGGGCGGGTTGCGGCGCTGCTGAACAGGGGCAGGTCGTCGGTCAGGCGGGCGGCCGCGGCGCCCTTGTCGCCCTGTTCCAGGGTCTCCAGCACCGTCTCGGCGCGGGCGATCACGGGTTCGGGCAGGCCGGCCAGACGGGCGACGTGGATGCCGTAGGAGCGGTCGGCGGCGCCGTCGCCCACGGCGTGCAGGAAGATGATATCGCCTTGCCATTCCTTGACCTGCATGGAGTGGCAGGAAAGAGCCGGAAGTTTAGCGGTGAGGGCGGTGAGTTCGTGGTAATGCGTGGCGAAGATGGCGCGGCATTTATTGACATCGTGGAGGTGT
>CAZTNV010000211.1:0-7507 GCA_964615535.1 uncultured Mycobacteriaceae bacterium
CAGGCCCAGCAGGGCCGCCGCAGCGGCGAATCCGACGGCGTAGGCGCTCAGCGCATCGGCGACATCATCCAGGAAGCCTTCGGTCTGTCGCAGCCCGCCATAATAGGAGAGCCCGATCAGCACCGGAACATTCAGAGCGGTGAACAGCGCGAGCCGGACCCGGTCCATATAAAAACCGAGCTGCCACATCTCCATGGTC
Organism: uncultured Mycobacteriaceae bacterium; assembly: GCA_964615535.1. Lineage (GTDB taxonomy): Bacteria > Pseudomonadota > Alphaproteobacteria > DSM-16000 > Inquilinaceae > CAZTNV01. Next base: position 200 of record CAZTNV010000211.1, read on the forward strand.
ATCAGGAGCGGCAGGCCGAACAGAATGGCCCCGGCAAACCCTCTCGCCAGCTCGACCCCGAATCGCTCGTTGCCTCGCTGTCCCATCCGCGGCGGCGCCCCATGGCGGACAGACAGGAAAATCCCTGGCCTGTTCGAAGCGTACTGCCCGCCTGCCCAACCCTCATCCGCCGGGCCTGGTTCCGGAGCGCTGGAACGGCAACAGGATCTGGTGTCCGATGCCGTTCGAAATGGCCAAATTTGCCGAACCGGCGTGTACTCTGCCGGCACCCGGCGAAGTGCGACCGCGTGCGGCAGGGCGATCCGGCATCAAGCGAGCCCCTGCCGCCCGGGTACGGTCAACTCTGCGGGATCGCCGCGCCGCATTCAGCGGCGCGAGCCCTCTCGAACGCCTTGCTGAAAGGCGGCTTCGCGAGACCGTTCATGCCGGTCGTAAATGAATCCACCCAGCGCGCCCGCGCCGCCGCCGATCGCAGCGCCGAGAGCGGCATTGCCGGCCAGCGCGCCGATCGCGGCACCGCCGGCCGCCCCGGCCGCACCACCGGTCAGGGTCCGCTGCTGGGTTGGGGTCATATCGGCGCAGGCACCCAGTGAAAGGCTGGCGGCCAACGCCAGGGGGGCAACGAGACGTCTCATGTCCGACTCTCCAAAATTCAGTTGATACTTGGCCGCTTTTGGCGGCCAGGCAGAACCGGATGCCCTTTTCAGCGCCGGCAGGGCCAGGTTTCTGTTGCAAACCGGAACAGGCTCTGGATCGCCGGTTCGCTGTCGTACTGCGGATGAGCCTGAGCCCATGAGACGAACATTGCGATCGCCTCGTTCCGCGACGGTGCCGGGTTGGGCAGACACACGATCGGCTGGGCGCGCGGCCCGGCCGCAACCGCCTGACTATGGTGATAGGCGCCCAGGATATAGCCTTGGCAGAAATTGACCGCCTCGCCATACAGTGGATCATTTGCATTTGTCGAACAGATCTCGACCAGATCGTCGGTGTTGCGGATCAGGAAATTGTCCTCGATCACCGCCTGCGACGTTCCGGGCCATGCGGCCAGGGCCAGGACGATTGCGGCCATTTTGAAGCGCATCGGTTATCTCCTCGTTATTCGCCCACTGCTCGGGTGGCGGCCAGAAGCGTCGCGAACCGTCATCGCATTCAGGCGGCCGATCGCCCCCTGAGCGAGGTTGTCTTGGAAGGTATCAAGAATAGATGTTCAAGCCATCGATTTGAGGTAGCCGGCCCCGGTACAGCTCTGCAAACCGGCACTGGAGTGCTGTAATCCTCTATCCCATGAAAATCTTATCCCAATTCTGCAAAAAATCCTCCTGGCAAACCGGTCAGCAGGCGTATCTCAACAGCATCTTTGGCATTATGCCGAGCGGTGATGGTGCTGAACAACAGGCGACGAAAGACGGCATTCGAAGGGCGATAACAGGGTGAAAAGCGGGTTCGGGATGGTCAATTCATGGTCTGCTGGCCGCGGGCAGTATACGGGTTGTGCCGGTTCCAAATGTGCTGCACCTATGCAGCGTTTGGGTCTTCCGTCGATCAGCCGCTCGAAGGCCCATGAAGCACTTGGAACCGTTAGAAGAGGAACGGGAAAACGACAAAAGTTGCAATGCCTTCGAGGTTCGGTGCGCCGCATGCCATGGTATGTCCTAATAGCTGTAGGAGGTTCCAGGACGCCGGATCATCATGCCATTGTATGCGCGCCCTGCTGGAATATCGTTTAAATTGGCGATTTCTGAGGTTGCAAAAATAGCTCTTTCGGATAAAGTGGCGGCCGTATCAATTCCAGGCCGCAGGGATTCCGAACATGCAACCCGCGCTTGCCGCGAGAGGGTCGAGGAAAGCCAGTGTCATGTCGAGCACGCTGGTCAGCCGCAACATAACCGTCAATGGCCGTCGCACGAGCATTCGCCTGGAACCTTCGATGTGGCAGGCGTTGGACGAAATCCGTGCCCTTGAGGGCATTACGATCAACCAGTTCTGCGAGCGTGTCGATGCCGTGCGCCGCGATGCGCCGCTGACCGCCGCGATCCGGGTGGCGATCCTGGCCTATTATCGCAAGGCACTGATCGATCGCGGCATTCTGGTGTCGCAGACGACCGACGATTCGCCCACCGAGGCCTGGGATTAGGCGTGCCGAACGAGACCCGGGCCTGCGGTTTCGGGCCGGTCTTCTGACCCGCAATGAACAGGACCCGCTCGGAACCGGACCATGGCCGGTTTTCAACCGCGGCCGGCATTCGGATCGTTGCGCATGGTCCTGGTGTGTCCGTGGTCGAATGGGCGCCCGGCAGGTCTCGCATCGGCGTATCGACACCCGCCAATCGGGTCCTTTACCTCGACAGAACGGCAATGAAACACGCCGGGTGGGGCATCAACCGATGCCCCACCCGAAAAGCGGAGGTTTGGGCCAGCGCGGCCTTCGCCCCTACCGCTTCGCCACTGCCACCCGCGGCAGCGGACGGATGCGGAGGCGCGGGATGGCGTTGATCATGGAGGTGATCACCGCGGCGATGTAGGGCAGCGACTGGACCATCAGCATGATGCTCCAGAGCAGGGCTTCCTGGTTCGAGGGGCGGAAAATCGTCAGGATCGCACCGGCGCTGATCCACAGTCCGAGCATCAGCACGATTTCGTCGCGCGCCATCAGCACGCCCTGGACAAAGGCCGGGCGGTCGGCGCATTTCGGGGTGCGGACGAACGGCCGGCCGGAGGTGAACAGGCCCTGCCAAATCGCCATGGCGACGGTATGGCTGAGCGCCATGCCGGCCGCCGCCGCCCCCAGCTTTTCGGTGAAGCTGCTGCGGATGCGTGCGCCGTAGAGCCAGAAGTTGCACACCAGCTTGAACAGGAACGCCGCCACGGTCGGCACGATGAACGCGGTCGGCGGAAAGCCGAACCACGGCGCTTGAAAGGCCAGCCCGATCGACCACAGGATGGCCGCCACCGCGAACACCAGATTGGCGGCGTCGGCGAACCAGGGCAGCCAGCCCGACAGGAAATGGAATCGCTGACCGCGGGTGAGAGTGCGCGAGCCGGGCAGCAGATCGCGCCAGTGCCGTTTCAGGATTTGCACGGCGCCATAGGCCCAGCGGAAACGCTGGGTCTTGTAGTCGGTAAAGGTGTCGGGGATCAGCCCGCGGCCGAAGCTGTCGGGACAGTAGACGGCTTCCCAGCCGCGCTCGAACAGGCGCAGGCCGAGCTCGGCATCCTCGGTGATGCACCATTCGGCCCAGCCGCCGACCTGGTCCAGCGCGCTCCGGCGGATCAGCGTCATGGTGCCGTGCTGGATGATCGCATTGCGCTCGTTGCGCTGGATCATGCCGATGTTGAAAAAGCCGGCATATTCGAAATGGCACATGCTCTTGAAGCCGTCGCGCCGCCAGTTGCGGTAATCCTGCGGCGACTGCACCAGCCCGATCCGCGGCTGTTCGAAATGCGGCACCATGGCGGACAGCCAGTTCGGCTCGACCTGATAGTCGCTGTCGATCACCGCGACGATTTCGGCGTCGGGTGCCGTTTCCTTGAGTGCGAAGTTCAGCGCACCGGCCTTGTAACCCGGCCATTGCGGCAGGTGAAAAAACCGGAACCGTGCGCCCAGCCAGCGGCAATGCGCCTCGACGGGCCGCCACACCGCCTCATCGCGCGTGTTGTTGTCGATCACCAGCACTTCGAAATCGGCGTAGTCGAGCTGCGCCAGCCGGTTCAAGGTCTGGATGACCATCTGCGGCGGTTCGTTGTAGCACGGTACGTGGATCGATACCTTTGGCATCCGGGTCTTCGCCGCGCCCGGCAGGGGCGTGAACCGCCGGCGCCAGTGCCGCGTCCACATGACCTCGGAGAATTCGAACCCGTCGCTCAGGATCGCCAGGACCAGCACCATCTGAGCGGCAATCATCACCGACCAGGCAATCCCGATCGACGGCAGCAGCGGGCGATGAATCAGCGCCAGTCCGGTCCACGCCACCACCGAGGTCGCCACCTGAATCAGTATCGCGAAAAACAGCAAACCGGCCGGGTGGAGATGGCGCTGTCGCATGACCCAAAGGAGCATCGGAAACGCCAGCAGGCTGGCGATCGCGCAGGCGATCGGCCAATCGGCATATTCCTGAACCGCACCCGCCATGGAGAATTTCGGCTGCCGTTCGGCATCGAAAATCCCCCAGCTCGGCCCGGCCATGCCTTCCAGCGTGCGCTTCCATGGCTGGTCGAACGCTTCGATAATGGTGTAATCGAGCTGGTTCTCGTGGGCGAGATTGAGGAAGCTGCGGATGAACATCGCCTGATTGACCAGTGACGGCTCGGCGCCCATGCGCCATGGCCCTTCGCTCGGCCAGCCGACCTCGCTGATCACGATAGGGACGCCGGGATAGGCATCGCGGAGCTGGCGGTAGCGCATCATCACGTACTCGGCGGCCTGACCGGCCGGTACGCCATCCCAGTAGGGCAGGATGTGCACCGCCATGTAATCCACCTCCCGGACCAGTTCGGGATGGGCCAGCCAGATGTCCCAGGTCTCGGCGACCGAGACCGGCACCGTCACCTCGCTGCGCACCCGGCGGATCTGGCGGATCGCCTCCTCCACGGTGATATCGCCGCGCATGATCGCTTCGTTGCCGACGATCAGGCGGTTGATGTTGGGATAGGTGCGCGCGATCCGGATCAGCCCTTCGACCTCCCGGTCATCGAGTTCGGGCCGGCCGTCCAGCCACGCGCCCGCGGTCACGGTGAGGCCGCGCCGCTGCGCCAGTTCGGGCACCGCGTCCAGTCCGTTCTGCGTCGAGTAGGTCCGCACCGCCAGAACATGCGGGCTGAGCACGGCCAGATCGTGGTCGATCTGCTCAAGGGTGGGATGCCGCCCCTCCCGGGGGTCCTGATCGGGCTGATAGGGCGAGAACGAGACGTTGCGGATCATGCCGCTCCACGCCCCGTCCGATGCCGGCCGGTTCGCCACGGCCCATACGGCGATGTTGCCGAGCATGATGAACAGAACGATGGCAACTCTCGATACACGCATGGCGGGCCCATCTTGTTGGTGGGTTGAGTGGCGGAGGCAGATGGCGGGTGCTAGGCGGCGGGACGGCAAGTTCGGAGGAACACGGACTCACGAGGCGTTCTTTGCCTCGACGGTCGATGCAGCATTGAGGTCGGCACTAAAACCAAACCGCACCAGCCGATCCGGTCTGTTTTCGGTCCAATCAACATGGCGGCAATGCCTTGATACCCAATTGACTGCCAATCCCCATCAGATCGGGCTTTATCGATATCGTGCCTTGCCGGCGCGCAACAGTGGCTTGATGAAAACATGTCCAAAATTTCATCTACCGATGGGGCGTTCGTTCCGCGGAACGTTTGCGATTGACTCGATGGAACTGAGTCCCGGCAGGGGATCAATGCGCTCTGCGAATGAGACAACTGACCCGTCATCCCAGATATAGGGCCTACCATCAGTTGCACGACCAACGGCTTGCGTGAGAGGCGATTCGCTCCGCCTGCATTCTCGCTTAACGATTGCCTGGGGGGATCTTGAATCCGTGGGTTTGATGTCGTTGCGGCCCGGCCATCATGGCGTTAGACCGGATGCAGAAAAAGTCACGATCGGCATCGCAGGGTCAACACGCCATCGTGGCGCCGCGACTCGGGACCAGCGCATCCCCCGCATGCCGCAGACCCATCCTGCCAACCCCGACTCCGGCCGGCCCGGGGCACGGTTCAGACTCCCGCGCTCTTGGCTTGACGACGGCGTCCCGACGCCGTATCAATGACCGGCGTCGATTAACGTTTACGTAAACGTTAGGTATAGTCGCGTCTGCCGGCCGTCGCCCTGCCCCCAATCGGCCGGAGGCGATGCCGAGGTGGCCATGCCATTGTCCCCGCCCGCCGAACGTGAACTCATGCATACCCGCAGGGTCGAGTGCTGCGGCTATCGCCGCTCCGACGGCTTGTGGGACATCGAAGGCCATATGACCGACATCAAGACGTATGGCTTCCACAACGACGACCGCGGCGAGATCGTCGCCGGCGATCCGGTCCATGACATGTGGATCAGGGTTACGGTCGACAGCGACTTCACCATCGTCGACATTGAGGCCGTGACCGACAAGGCGCCATTCCACATCTGTGACACGATCGCCCCGGCCTATCAGCGGCTGCGTGGGGTCAACATGGCAACCGGATTTCTACGACGGGTGAAGGAACTGGTCGGCGGAGTACATGGCTGCACCCATTTGGGCGAGTTGCTGGGGCCGATTGCGACGACAGCGTTCCAGACGATTTATCCGGTGCTGTGGCGCGAACGCGGACTGCGAGCGGCACACGAGAAGCCGAACGGGCCGAAGCGGCCGCCGCCGCTGCTGAATGCCTGCCATGCCTTTGCCAGCGACGGCGAACTGGTCCGCCAGCATTGGCCGGAGTATCACACGGCGGATCAAACGGCCGGCCGCCGCTCGGCCTGAATCGCCGGCCCAATCGGATACGGCCGTAGAGTTTCGGAACAGGCGCTTGGACAGCAATCGGGGCTGCCGGATGGCGTAGCCCAAGTCTCTTGCAGGATTCAGATCGTTCCCGCGGCCGCGGGACACCACCACCGACACCAGGCGCCGATCCTCTGCCGAAGTTCGGTGCGGCAGCCATCGGCCGCACCGCCAGTCTCGATACCGGGGCATGCTCGATGCCGGGCATCAGCTATATCGGGGCCGTTCGGCGCCTCGCCGCCCGGCACCCTGAGTCCGGCCCTGGGCGATAGGCCCCTACCTGTTTTTCATCTGTGCGTACAGGCAGCAACTGTCTTTGCAGAGTTCGCAGAACCGAGCCTCGAATCCGATCTCTTCGCCCGACAGTTTGAACTCGTCAAGCACGCCGCTCAGGCAGCGCAGTTCCTCCGCCGCCTCTCCCAAATCCCGATCGGGACCGTGAGCGATATCGCCGTCCAGCGCCGCCCGGCAGCGGCCCGGCGACGCCCCCTCGCGGATCGCCGCCGCCACGCAGGGCGGCCGGCCCAGAGTCCTTTCGGTCTCGATCAAGTCGCCGACATCTCTGATCGTAATCATGTCCGCTCTCCTCGCTTCGGCGACCGGCGACATCTCTCGCCGCTCGCGGTTGCCCGGCTTCCCGCCGCAACCCCGTCTCCGGTATTGCTCCGGCCAACTCCCCATCGTGACGCCTTGCCTTTAAAAGATGGCCATGCTGCCCGGATGGGTTTCAGGCAAACTTTGCGGGGGAGGTTTGCGGAAACCTGGGGTGACATATGCGTATTCCGAGGCAAAGCGGCCAGCGATTCCGAGGCAAGGCGGGCAGTGATTC
>CAZTNV010000212.1:0-7505 GCA_964615535.1 uncultured Mycobacteriaceae bacterium
CTCGTGGAAGTGATAGGCGATGGTGTTGTCGTCGACCTCGCCGATCGAGCCTTCCTGCGCCCGCACGCAGCCGGCGAAATACCGGAAATGGTCGATGGCGAGCGGCAAGTCGGCCGCCTGGGTCTCGCGGACCGGCTTGCCGTTGTCCAGCGTCTCGAGCAGCGACAGCATCGGCGCATGCTCTTCCATGCGGTCGGCGATCTTGTTCAGGATGATGGAGCGCGCAGCCGGCGAGGTGCGGCCCCAGGCATCCTTGGCGGCATGGGCGGCGTCGAGCGCCTTTTCCACGTCCTCGGCGGTCGACCGGGCGATCTCGCACAAGGGCTGGCCGGTGACCGGGCTGAGATTGGTGAAGTACTGACCCTTGGCCGGAGCCACCCAGCCGCCGCCAATGAAGTTGTCGTAGCGCGAGCGCAGCGTCACCTTGCTCGAAATGGTTTGGAGGGCTTGGTGCAGCATGACGTGATCCTCCCAGGATCATTGGAGTGCGTTAATCCGCTAGTAACGTGATGGTAACCGAATCATCGAGAGCAAACTATGCGACAGGAGACTCGATGTCGGATCGATCCTCTGCACCGCCGAACGGACCGATACGAAGGTATCAGGCGGGCAGACAGGGACGGGGCCGAGCCCGCCACGGTCGATCCTGGGTCGATGAGACAGGACGGCTCGATGCCCGCAACAGCCTTGCAGTAAACGAGAAGTGGTCCGCGGAAACCGCCACGGCGCAGGATCGGCCGACCCGGAATTTATCGGCGCCCGCGCCGTCCTAATCGATCGATGGACCATGGCAGCCGCAAGCATCGCTGCCGGACTTGGTTGGCAACGAGACTCCGCCGATCGAAGAGGTGCCGGAGCCGGGCACCCTGGCGCTGCTGGGCGCCGGTCTGGCCGGGCCTCGGCTGGCTGGGCCGGCGGCGGCGGCGGGCGGCCGTGTAGAGGTTCTGGACAGGTGTGCGGCATTCCGGACTGCTGGACTTCGGACGATGGCGGCCCTGCAAGGGGCCGCTTCTGCCTGATCTGCCGTTTCCCCTGATCTGCTCTTTCCCCTGATCGGCCATTTCCGGACTTCCGCGTTCGGAACCGGCTCCTGCGTTTCGGGCACGACATCGGCCCCGGCCGGATCGGCAATCCGTTTTGACGCTGGCCATCCGGCCGGGCGGCGGTACTCTGTGGTTCCGGGTCGTTCGGACATCCGGGCCGTTCGGAAACTGGGGAGTGCCGCCATGATCCCTGACAGCGCCAAAGTGCCCCCTGCCCTGCTCGCCCGCCGCGTGATGCGGGCCGCGGATCGGGCGGTCCTGTCCACCCTGCATCCGCCGGAGGGCGCGCCTTACGGATCGCTGGTGCTGGCCGCGCTGGATCACGATGCGGCGCCGCTGCTGATGATCTCGACGCTGGCGCAGCACACCAGGGACATTGCCGCCGATCCGCGGGTCGCGCTGCTGTTCGACGGCACCGGCGGGTTCGCGCAGCCGCTGGAGGGGCCGCGGGTGACCGTGCTGGGACGGGCGGAACGGACCGATGAGCCGCGCCACCGCGCCCGCTTTCTCGCCCGCCATCCCGATGCCGAACTCTATGCCGGGTTCGCGGATTTCGCGGTCTATCGCGTGGCGGCCAGCCGCGCCCATCTGGTCGCCGGATTCGGCGCGATCCACTGGGTCGCGGCGGCCGATCTGCTGTTCGACGCCGCCGGCCACGCCGCGCTGATCGAGGCCGAGGGGCGGATCGTCGAGCACATGAACCAGGACCACGCCGCGTCGCTGGACGCCTATGCCGGGGCGCTGCTCGGCCGATCCGGCACCGGCTGGCGGATGACCGGGATCGACCCGGAGGGCATCGATCTGCGGCTGGGCGGCGCGGTGGCCCGGCTGGCGTTCGACGCCCCGGTGGCCGACCCGCAAGCCGCCCGCACCGAGCTGGTCCGGCTTCATGGGCTCGCACATCAAGAGGGCGCGCATCAAGATAGCGCCCCTCCAGGTGGCGGGGCCGGTCACGGCTGAGCCGGACGGCCCGCGCCCGCGGCGAACCCGGGCACCGTGGCCAGCACCCGGCGCAGCGCCGCCTCGTCGTCCCAGGCGACGCGCACCGCCACCGCCGCCGCCATCGCCCGCGCCGCGGCGGGCAGGCGGACATGATCCTTGGCCGTGGTGACCAGCCGGGCGTTCAGGGCAGCGGCGCGCTCGGCCAGGCGCATCAGCTCGTCGGGCGAATACCGGTGATGGTCGGGAAAGCCGTAGCGCCCGACCAGGGTCGCGCCGAGCGCCTCCAGCGTCGCAAAGAACTTTTCCGGCCGCCCGATCCCTGCGAAGGCCAGCACCGCCGCGCCGCGCAGCCGCGCCGCCTCGGGCTCCGGCACCAGCCGGGCACGCAGCACCGGCAGCGGCGGCCGGCCGGGCACCGCGGCGGCCAGTCTGCGGCCGATCCCGGCCCGATCCTCGCCCATGACCACCACGGCATCGGCGCGGGCCATGCCGCAGCGCACGGTCTCGCGCAGGGGGCCGGCCGGGAACACCGCGCCATTGCCCAGGCCCGCCGCGCCATCGACCACCACCAGAGACAGATCCTTGCGCAGATACGGGTTCTGGAACCCGTCATCCATGACGATTGCCCCGGCCCCGCCCGCGACCGCCGCGCGCGCCCCCGCCGCGCGGTCGCGCGCCACCCAGGCCGGGGCCTCGGCGGCCAGCAGCAGCGGCTCGTCGCCGACCGCCTCGGCATCGTGCAGCGCCGGATCGACCCGCACCGGCCCGGCCAGCCTTCCGCCATAGCCGCGGGTCAGGAAGTGCGGGGCGAGGCCGGCCGCGGTCAGCGTGCGGGCGATGGCCAGGGCGACCGGGGTCTTGCCCGCCCCGCCCAGCACCAGATTGCCGACGCACACCACCGGCACCGGCGCCCCCCAGGGCCGCGCCCAGGCCTGCCGGACTCTCCCCGCCGCGCCGTAGAGCGCGCCCAGGGGAGCGAGCAGCGCGGCGGCCAGGCCGGGGGGACGGGACCAGAAGGCAGGGGGGGTCACTCGCGATACTTCCAGAACGCCGTTGTCGTATCGGGCAACCTATCCTGGTTCAGCAACGCCGCGCCGATCGATCCATAGATGTTGCCGAGATCAATCCAATGGCTTAAACCCGGCCTGACGGAGCCGCCATTTGCCCGATGATCGAATCGAAAGCGCCCTGACCATGCCACTGCAAGCGATCGCGGAACCCCATTGGATTGAAACGGCTTACTGGATTTCGCAGATCCTGCTCATGATCATAACGCCGATCGCGATACTCCTTGCTTCCCGCCAGGTATCATTGCTCAGACAGACCTACAATCATGGTCTATTGCAGTCGAAAGCCAATTTCCTGCTTGAAATCGATCGCCGTTGGGAAAGCCACGAAATGATCGAATGCAGAAAGGAATTCCGCAAACTCTATAGCGAGGTCAAACAACACGTCGACACTGCCAACAAATCTCTGGATGCCAGAACCAAGAAATCGAAACTGATGGAAGCCTTTTCCGAAAAACTCTACGAGAAAGAGAAAAACGACCTGGATTCTTACCGTCTCTGCATTGGGTTGATCAGCTTTTATGAAACGCTGGGCCTTATGGTCAAGCGCGGTTATGCGGATTGGCAAGACATCCAGGATCTTTTTCTAGGCGCAATCCATCAGATAGATGAAGTTTATAGTGTCCACCTGAAGTTGAAAGCCGAGGAGCCTGGCGCCGCGCCGGGTCTCTACGAAAACACGCTATATCTGATCCGAAAAGCACGGTCAGCCCCCGACCTGCACACAGAGGGGCGCGCCGCTCCTCCCTGAACGATCATTCCCTAAACGATTACAATGTGCCTTGTCATCGCCGAACTCCTTGCCATTCGCACCGCGCGGAACCCGCGAGCGCCATACCGATCGCCACGGTCACGGCTCCGGCCACGCCGCAGCCCATACTCTGCCCGCCTACCAAACATAGCGACCATTGCCGCCGATCGCCAGAGAATTCAAACCGGTACCGTGGCAAGACCGTGGCAAGAGACGCGAGGACGACCTTACCCGTTTGCCCGGCCGAGCAGCGGCGCCAGGCTGGTCATCGTGGTGTCGATCACGGCGCGGTGGCGGGCGGCGACGACGGCGGCGGCTTCGGCCATGCGGGTGCGCCCGACCGGGTCGGCCAACAGCCGGCCCAGCGTCGCCGCCAGATCCGCCCCGTCGGCGACGCACCGCGCGCCGCCGGCCGCGATCAGCTCCTGCGCGATCTCGGGGAAATTGGTCATGTGCGGACCGAACAGGATGGCCGCGCCGAGCTGCGCCGCCTCGATCGGGTTGTGCCCGCCATGCGGCACCAGCGAGCCGCCGACGAACGCGACCGGCGCCAGCCGCAGCAGCAGGCCCATCTCGCCCAGCGTGTCGGCCAGATAGACCGCGGTCGCGGCATCGGGCAGCGCGCCGGCCGAGCGCCGCCGCCAGCCCAGCCCTGCGCCGTCGAGCAGCGCCCCGACCGCCGGTCCGCGCGCCGGGTGGCGCGGCGCCAGCACGGTCAGCAGGCCGGGAACCTCGGCGGCCAGGGTGCGGTGGACGGCGGCGCACAGCGCCTCCTCCCCGTCATGGGTGCTGGCCGCCAGCCAGAGCGGCCGGTCGCCGATCGCGGCACCAAGGGCGGCCAGCGCCCCGGCATCGGCGGCCGGCGGTTCGGAGGAGAACTTCAGATTGCCGGCCGGGCCGACCCCGGTGACGCCCAGCGCGCGCAGCTTTTCCGCCTCCTGCCCGTCCCAGGGCAGGATCACGCTGAACACCCCGATCAGCCGCCGGACGGTCGAGGGAACCTGCCGCCAGCGGGCGAAGGACCGGCCCGACATGCGGGCATTGATCATCGCCGCGGGAATCCGGCGCCGGCCGATCTCGGTCAGCAGGTTGGGCCACAGCTCGGATTCGACCCACAGCACCAGATCGGGCCGCCAGTGGTCGAGAAACCGGCGGACATAGCTGAGCCGGTCGACCGGAACGAACTGGTGGAAGGCGCGGCCGGGCAGCCGGTCGGCCATCAGCCGGGCCGAGGTCACGGTTCCCGTGGTCATCAGCACGGAGAGCTGCGAATCCAGGGCCAGCAGGCGGCGGATCAGCTCGATCACCGACAGCGCCTCGCCGACGCTGGCGGCATGGACCCAGACCAGCCGGCCCGCCGGCCGCGGCCGCGCCGCCACGCCCAGCCGTTCGCCGCGCCGGGCCGGGTCTTCCTTGCCGGCGGCGCGGCGGCGGTCGAGCAGGACCGGAACCAGCGGTCCGGCGAGGCTGGTCAGCCCGCGATACAGGGTGTAGAGCATCCGGCCTTGTTCTACCGAAAGGGGTGAAGGTTGCTCATGAACTGCTCGTTCGACGCCTCCCAGGAATGACCCAGCGCGTATTCGCGGCAGCGCTCGGGCGGGATGGTGAGGGCGTTGCGCAGGGCGCGGCCGAGATCCTCGTCCAGGAAGCCCACGCCGGTGCCATCGATCACATCGACCGGACCGGGCACCGGATAGGCCGCCACCGGCACGCCGCTGGCCAGCGCCTCCAGCATCACCAGCCCGAAGGTGTCGGTCCGCGACGGGAACACGAACACATCGGCCGCGGCGTAGTAGCGCGCCAGATCCTCGCCCAGCTTGGTGCCGGGAAAGCGGACCTCGGGATAGCGCTGCTGCAGATCGTCGAGCTGCGGCCCCTCGCCGACCACGTATTTGGTGCCTTCGGTGCGCAGCGACAGGAACGCGTCGAGGTTCTTTTCCACCGCGATCCGGCCGACATAGAGCTGGATCGGCCGCGGATCGTTGAGGAAGGCCTTGTCGCGCGGCCGGAACAGCTCGGTATCGACGCCGCGCGACCAGCGCGCCAGCCGGGCGAAGCCGCGCGACCGCAATTGCCGCTCCAGCGAGTCGGTCGACACCATCACGCAGGCCGCCGGCCGGTGGAACCGGCGCAGCAGACCATAGGTCCAGGACAGCGGCACCCCGAAGCGCAGATGCACGTATTCCGGGAACATGGTGTGGAACGATGTGGTGTAGGTCAGGCCGTGCTTGATGCAATAGGCACGGGCCGCCCAGCCGAGCGGTCCCTCGGTGGCGATGTGCACGGCATCGGGATCGAACTGCCGGATCAGCCGCGGCAGCCGCCGCCGTGCGCCGACCGCCAGGCGGATCTGCGGATAGGTGGGACAGGGCACGGTGCGGAACCGATCCGGCCCGATCACTTCGACCCGATGTCCCTGTCCGAGGGCATGGTTGCGAACCGTGTCCAGGCTGCGCACCACGCCGTTGACCTGGGGCAGCCAGGCATCGCTGACGATCAGAATCCTCACCGCCGACCCTTGATATGAAGGGCGCCAGTGCCGGCGCCGCGCGACGGGGGGCTTTTGTCATGTCCGCACCCTTTTGCGCAAGGGGGGTGCGGCGACGCAGGGCAACCGGAATGCCGGACCGGTCGGCCGCGGTCCGGGGCGGTTGGTATCATGGCGTACTCCTGTTCCGTCGGGCGATTGCCGTCCCGCCCGAATATGGCGGTTCCGACCGCGCCCGTCGACGCCACCAAAAGCAACTCGGTGCCGCATCGACATTCGCAAAACCGGGCGGCGCGAAACGGGGCGGCGCGAAACCGGGCTGCGCGAAACCGGGCGAGCGGCGCAACAATATTGCTGGACAATTTTTTCTCGGTCGTTTGTCACGGTTTGTCACGCTTCGTCACGCCGCCCATCCGCCGCATCGGGTCCGACCATGACTATAGTCCTAGATGATGCGGTGCTCAACCGGGCGCGGGGGATCGGCCAACGGCGATGCGCTCAACCCCGCCATAATGTCGTGATCGTCTGTCTGGCCAGTGTCGGGACCGCCGTTGCGGCGTCGGGGGCGCGGCGGGGCTGCAAAGGCGGTCGGATTGCGGTAGCATGGCGCGATTTGCTCGCCGGTTCGGGCGGCTGTCGTTTCAGAATCAAAAGATCGTCAGGGAAGAAGGGGAGTCGACCGTGGCCACCGTGGATCTCAAATCGCTGGTCGGAAAGCTGAACGATGTCTGCCGCCGGACGCTGGAAGGGGCGGCGGGGCTGACCCTGTCGCGCACCCATTACGATGTCGAGATCGAGCACTGGCTGCTGAAGCTGCTGGAAGTGCCGAACACCGATCTGGCGGCGCTGCTGCGCCATTTCGAGATCGACAGCGGTCGGCTGATCACCGAACTGACCCGCGTGCTCGACCGGCTGAAGACCGGCAATGCCCGCGCCCCGGCGCTGTCGCCCAATCTGGTGCGGCTGGCGCGCGAGGCCTGGGTGCTGGGCTCGCTGCAATACGGCGCGCCGCGCATCCGCTCGGGCCATGTGCTGTGCGCCCTGCTGGCCGACGAAACCCTGGCGCCGCTGGCCCGCGAATCCTCCCCGCTGCTGGCGCGCATCCCGGCGGAGACGCTGCGCCGCGATCTGGCCGCGCTGACCGCCAAGACGCTGGAGGCCGAGGGCGAGGCCGGCGCCGAGGCGGCGGCGGCGGCGGCAGGCGGCGCGGCGGG
>CAZTNV010000213.1:0-7476 GCA_964615535.1 uncultured Mycobacteriaceae bacterium
TGACATCAGCGCCGAGACGGAAACGACCGTCGAAAATTCAAACTGAGACACTGCCCCCATTTCGAAGCTCGCTTCCGAAGGTCAGAGCTGGCGCGTCCTGCTTACCGTCAATCACTTGGCAATCAGACCGAGGCCCCGAATCGGCATTGCATCCGGCCTCTGGATCGGCTGCGCATTGATCGTGATCCATTCAGTTTCGGCCGAGCCAGCGGGGACACAAGTATACTGGTATTCAAGACTCCAGGTGTCGTCGATTCTGCCGCGAGCCTGACCAGCGACCAGGGCCGCGTTATATGCACAACGCGTCTCCGAAGGATAGCTGATCGGACTGGAAATATATTCGCAAATATGAGTTCCAACACAGGCGATAACCATCAATTCAAACATTTGGCGCTCCTTGCCTCACCTCTCACCCGCTTCTGCTTGCACCTCGGCGATGCCATCGCAGAACAACGCAATCTTGACAAGCGCGTTAACCGCCATTCGTCACGTCCAAAGAATATGACTGCAGCGGTTTTGTTCCGGACCTGCGGGCAGGCGGGAAGAAGCGAAGCGAGAATCGTGCCATGAACGCGCCGTCCACTCCCGCCAGAGGCAGGGCGGTCGTTCCGACATGCTGGCCGGGCTAGAAACGCCGATTCGCCAGTGCGTCCTGGACCGCGTTGACGATCTGCTTCAGGGAAAACGGCTTGGCGATGACTCGATGGATCAGGTGATCGAGGCCATAGGCTCGTTGCCGCTCGGTGGCATAGCCCGTCATCATCAGGATGATCAGCGAGGGATAATCCTTGGCGACCTTGAGGGCCAATTCGATCCCGTCCATGCCGGGCATGACGATATCGGTCACCAGAAGGTCGAACTGGCCATAAGACAGCACCTCCAGGGCGTGCAGCCCGTCCTCGACCGACTGCACTTCATGGCCGGATTGTTGCAAGGCCCGCGCAACGAACTCGCGGATCGGTTCCTCGTCATCAACCACCAAAACGCGCGGAATCAATGGCTTCAATCCCGCACGCACCGGCTCCGATACCATTGCGTCAGACTCGAACGGTCCCTTTCTGTCCGCCATCAGCGCCGGCCTCGTCTCACACCGTCTGCGCCGAGCTGAGAATCGGCGACTCCCGATCGAAACCGCGGTCCTGGCCGGCTTGGTTCCCCGGTCAGAATCGACAACCGATTCGTCATCAGTTTATCATGAAACCTTGATTCCTGGCCCGGAGGTTGCCGGGGTCCGCCGTCACCGAGCAGTGCCGGCAATTGCGATCTCCAGCCTCGCCGCCGTCGGCGCAGGTCCATTGAGAGAGGTCTCGAATGGCACCGATCGACCCGGTTCCAGCCAGATCGTGCCGGGCGGCGCTGCGCTGTCCTGCGACAGTCCGGGCTGAAAGACCCAGCTCTGCAACGGCCGATCATCGTGGTCCAGCAGCGTTGCCCGAAGTTCGGGCAGGGCTAGCGGATCGGCGGCGACGTTGGCGATCCGCCCTCGCACCCGCAGCAACACCTCACTGCCCGATTCGGCGAACTCCGGGGCGATCTCGCGCAAATCCAATCCCGTCATGTCGGCATCGGCTTCGATCAGATTGGCTGCAGGAAAGCCGAGGCCGATCGCTTCGTAGACCACCAGGATCGGTGGCCAAGCCGCGATGATTGCGTCACGCGCCGCCAACCCGACCGCGCCAAGCCCCATCATCAGTGCAATCAGCCCTGCCCAGCCAATAAGCAATGTCCGAGGAACTGCCGGCCTGATCACCAACGAGTGCTGGTCGCCCAACCGCAGAGGCTGTATGGGGTCACCTTCCACCGGCTCATCGGATACCGACAGTCCAACGCTGCCCGGCCCAATAGTGCCCGGCAGAGCGGGCGACGGTTCGTCGCTGATCCCCGACTGCATCCAGGTATGACCGCAGCGCCCACAGCGCACCCGTCGCCCCCCCGCACCGAGCTCCGCGGGATCAACAAAAAAGTGGGTATCGCATTCGGGACAGTTAAGAATCATGATCAGAATGCCCGTCCGCCCGAAGGCTTGACCGCCGGATTACCCCGATAACCCGCTCGCCCGCGATCCAGACCATCAATAGAGTTTGGCATGAAGCAATTGTGCTGCTGGCATCCTTTCAAAGGGTTTAACATGATATGGTTGCGGCGGGTCGCTACGGCAGGCTTGTGCGCCGCAGCCATCGGCGCCAGCATGATGCAACCATCCGTTCCTGTCGTCCTTCGGATGGGCACATCTTCGGATTTGGTGCTATGATCTGGAGTGCCGGGCGGCTTCAGCAACTCGGCCGAACGGAATGGAGCGGCGGCGGGAGGCGCCTCAACAGCCCTTGATCCAGTTCGAGAACGTCGGAATGCGCTACGGCAGCGGGCCTGAGGTCCTGAGGGATCTGAGCTTCGGCATACCGCAGGGTGGATTCTGCTTCATCACCGGGCCGAGCGGCGCCGGCAAAAGTTCTATTTTGCGCCTGCTTTACATGGCGCATCGCCCCTCTCGCGGGCGCATCCGGCTGTTTGGGCAGGATGTCGCGGCCCTGAAGCGGCCCGAACTGGCCCGGCTTCGTCGCCGAATCGGCGTGGTGTTCCAGGATTTCCGTCTTATCGAGCATTTGTCGGTAATCGATAACGTCGCCCTGCCACTGCGCATAGCCGGCGCTCAGGACGACGAAATCCGCGACCATGTCGGGGAGTTGCTGCGCTGGGTCGGCCTCGGCGATCGGCTGACCGCCCGCCCGAACTCGCTGTCGGGCGGCGAACAGCAGCGCGTCGCGATCGCCCGCGCGGTCATCAACCGCCCGGACCTGCTGATGGCCGATGAGCCGACGGGGAATGTCGACGATCACATCGCCTGGCGTCTGGTGCATCTTTTCGTTGAGCTGCACAAGCTCGGCACCACGGTGATCATCGCTACGCACAACCAGTCGATCATCCGGCGGCTCGACTATCCGGTGCTTCATCTCACAGACGGCGCGCTGCACCCGGAAACGGGCATTGCCGCGCCGGCAAATCGGTTCGCATGACCAGCCGGGATCGCCCGGCCAACCGGAAGCGGTTCCGGCTGGGCCGGTCGCGGCCGGCCGACGTGCCGCTGGGGCAGAGCGGCGCCGACCGCTTCGCCCCCTGGATCATTGCACCGATGGCCTATCTGGCCACTCTCGCCCTGGCCGCCGCGATGGCCATGGCCGGCGTGGTTGATCATTGGGAGACGGGGCTGACCGGCACGATCACGGTGCAGATTCCCGCCGGTCTTGATGCGACCGTCTCCGACGAACGCGTCGCCCGAATCCTGGCGCTCCTCGAGGGAATGCCGGGCATCTCGGAGGCGCAACCGATTCCCGCCACGGAGGTTGCACGACTGCTGAACCCCTGGCTGGGCGACGGGTTATTGATCCCCGATTTGCCGTTGCCGGCGCTGATCGACGTCCAGAGAGCGGCCGCTCCGCCGCTCGACCTCCCGTCGCTGCGCAGCGCGGTGGATCGCATCGTGCCGGGCGCCACGGTGGAGGACAGCACCGGCTGGCTGAGCGATCTGGTCGCTCTGGCCGGGCTGGTCAAGCTGTTCGCCGCCGGTGCCCTGGGACTGATCGCCCTGGCCGCGATCGCGACGGTTATTTCGGTAACCAATGCCGGGCTTGCGGTCCATCGCCAAGTCATCGACATCCTTTACATCATGGGGGCTCCGGATCGCTACGTCGCCCGTCAGTTCGCCCGTCATGCCCTTGGCCTGGGCGCTCGGGGCGGGGCCATCGGCCTCGCCCTGGGGCTGGTCACCCTGGTTGCACTGGATCAGGCCGACGGCAACGACGCTTTGCTGCCGGGGATATCGTTCGGCATGGAGGAATGGCTTGGCTTGATGCTGGTGCCGGTGGTTTGTGCCGTACTGGCCATGCTCACCGCGCTCGTGACCGTCATGCGCGCCCTGGCGAAACTCCCATGACGACGCTGCCGGACCCCGATCTCGCCGTGGCCGGCGCCAAGGCAGGCGGGACGGACTCGGCGCCAGAGCGGCGCCGGTTCTTCTCGATCCGCCGACGAGCGAGGCCAAAGCGATGGTTGCGGCGGCTGAGCTTGGTTGCGCTTGCGGGACCGCTGCTCTGGGCGATCGGCCTGGTGTGGTTCGCCGGCACCGCCGCGCGGATCGTGCCGGATGACGGCCGCACGACCGACGCCATCGTGGTCCTGACCGGCGGCAGTGCGCGCCTGGTCACCGGACTGCAGTTGCTGGCCGATCAGCGAGCACCAAAGCTGTTCGTCTCTGGAGTTAGTGAAGGCGTCGATCTGGCCGAGTTGTTGCGACTGCGGGGCTGGGCGCCTAACGAATTGGATTGCTGCATCATGCTCGGTTATGGCGCCGACGACACCCAGGGCAATGCGCGCGAAACCGCCCAATGGATTCGCGGTCAGGGACTTCATTCGCTGCGCCTGGTCACCGCGAACTACCATATGCCGCGCAGCCTGTTCGAGTTCGCCCGCGCGTTGCCCGACGCCGAAATCGTTCCGCATCCGGTCAATCCGGACAGCGTTCACCTTGAAGACTGGTGGCGCTGGCCTGGGACGACCGAACTGATCGTTTCGGAATACAACAAGTTTCTATGGGCGCATCTGCGCAGCGTTTCCGAATTGCTGCTAACTCCTGGTCGGCCATGACCACACTCCGTTCGCTGGTTTTCAACGTGGCATTCTATGCCTGGACGGCGTTCTGCTGCCTCGCACTGGTTTGGATACTGTTGCTGCCGCGCCGGGCGATGATGCGGCTGGTCAAGCGCTATCTGAACTCCGTGTATGCTATGGAACGCGTTTTCCTGAATCTGGATTTCCGGCTGCTCGGCCGCGAGCACATACCCGAAGGACCCTTCATCCTGGCTGCCAAGCACCAATCGGCCTGGGAAACCTTTAAGATTCATCTGCTCTTCGACGACCCGGCGATTGTTCTGAAGCGCGAGTTGATGTCGATCCCGATCTGGGGCTGGTATGCCAGAAAGGCCGGCATGATCCCGATCGATCGCGGCGGCCGGGCAAGGGCGCTCAAGGGGCTGATCGCCCGCGCGCAGCGCTGTATCGCAGAGGGACGGACGGTGGTCATTTTCCCGCAAGGCACCCGCACGGCACCCGGCATCCATCGCACCTATCAGGTGGGTGTCGCGGCTTTGTACCGCGATCTGAGCGTGCCGGTGGTGCCGATGGCGCTTAATTCCGGCGTATTCTGGCCGCGGCGACGCTTCCGCAGGCGTCCGGGCACGATCACCATCGAGTTGCTGCCGCCAATCCCGCCCGGGCTGGACCGCCGCACATTCATGGCCCGGCTGGAATCCGAGTTGGAGACCGCTTCGGAACGTTTGGTCATCGCAGCCGGCGGCCCGCCCACGACCCGGCCGGCGCACCAGCCGGGCGCTGCGGTTCGGGTATCGGGCGGCGCTGAGCGGTGACTTTCCTTGCCGGACCTCTTGCCCTTCACCGATTGCAAGAACATTACATGAACACATAACTTGACCCGGCATGGGAGTGCGCTTAGCGTCTTCTGTATCGTCGAACGAGGGCCATTGCCGCCGCCGTTACGGCATCAACGGAAGATGACTGCGCGATGGAACAGTGGAGCGACATATCCCGCCAGATCTGGGACATGAAATACCGGTTCCGGGATCTCGGCGCGGAAGCCGCCGAGGCTGACGTCGAGGACACCTGGTGGCGGGTGGCGCACGCGGTTGCCGCACCGGAGGACCAATCGGATTTCTGGGCCCGCCGCTTCTTCGACATCATGGCCGATTTTCAATTCCTGCCGGCGGGCCGCATTTTGGCCGGCGCCGGCACCGGCCGACGCGTGACCCTGTTCAACTGCTTCGTGATGGGCACGATTCCGGACAGCATGGCCGGGATCTTCGAGAACCTGAAAGAGGCCGCGCTGACCCTGCAGCAGGGCGGCGGAATCGGCTACGATTTTTCGACTTTGCGGCCGAACGGTGCGCCGGTTCTGGGCGTCGGCGCCGATGCCTCGGGACCGGTATCGTTCATGGACGTGTGGGACGCAATGTGCCGCACCATCATGAGCGCTGGATCACGCCGCGGTGCCATGATGGCCACCCTGCGCTGCGACCATCCCGACATCGAGCGGTTCATCGACGCCAAGCGCGAACCGGGCCGGCTGCGCATGTTCAACCTTTCGGTGCTTGCAACCGATGCCTTCATGCAAGCGGTTGCGGATGACACGGCATGGGATCTGGTATTCGAGGGAAAGTCCCATCGCACCTTGCGGGCGCGCGAGTTGTGGGACCGGATCATGCGCGCGACCTATGAGTATGCCGAGCCGGGCGTGATTTTTATCGACCGCATCAACGCGCAAAACAACCTTCAATACTGCGAGACGATTTGTGCAACCAACCCGTGCGGCGAACAGCCCCTGCCGCCCTATGGTGCCTGCCTGCTCGGTTCGGTCAATCTGGCCAGGCTGGTGCGCGAGCCGTTCACCGGTTCGGCGCGGCTGGATACCGATCGCTTGGCCGAGATCGTGCCGGTCGCCGTGCGCCTGATGGACAATGTCATTGACATCTCGCTCTTTCCGCTAGAGGCCCAGGCGGCGGAGGCAAGAGCCAAGCGGCGCATCGGGCTGGGCGTCACCGGGCTGGCCGATGCGCTGATTCAATGCCGGGTGCGCTATGATTCGGCCGAGGCGGTGCGCCTCACCGAACTTTGGCTGGGCATGGTGCGTGACCGCGCCTATGCCGCCTCGGCGGCGCTGGCGGCGGAAAAAGGCGCGTTCCCGCTGTTCGACCGGAAGGCCTTTCTGGCGCGGCCGATGATTGAAGCGCTTGATCCGGCCATTCGGACCGAAATCGCCCGCCACGGCATTCGCAACGGTCTGCTCACCTCGATCGCACCGACCGGCACCATCTCGCTGTTCGCCGGCAATGTTTCTTCCGGCATCGAGCCGGTTTTCGCCTATCGCTATAGCCGGGCCGTGCTGATGCCCGACGGATCACGCCGGGTCGAAGACGTTGAAGACTACGCCGTCGCCCGGTACCGCCGCCTGTACGGGCCGGATGCGCCCCTTCCCGACTGGTTCGTCGATGCGCAGACCTTGGCGCCGGCCGCCCATCTGGCGATTCAGGCGGCGGCACAGCGCACCGTCGACAGCGCCATCAGCAAGACCATCAATTGCCCGCCCGATCTCGATTTCGAGGCGTTCAAGGACCTCTATGCCCAGGCCTATCGGCTGGGCTGCAAGGGCTGCACCACCTACCGGCCCAATCCGGTTACCGGCGCAGTGCTCGAAGTCAAACCGGAGCCTCCGCGGGGCGATCCCCTGCCGGCCGAACCGTTGGCCCGGCGCAACGCCGAGGATGGCGGCGACGTGGTGTACATTGCCCGACCGCTCGACCGTCCGGTGGCGCTGCCCGGCCAGACCTACAAACTGCGCTGGCCGGACAGCGACCATGCAATATATGTCACGGTCAACGACATCCAGCAGCAGGACGGACGCCGCCGGCC
>CAZTNV010000214.1:0-7470 GCA_964615535.1 uncultured Mycobacteriaceae bacterium
CCTGTCGCCGCCCGGCTCGCGCGGTGCACGCTCAGAACCGGCTCTCCGCCACCTTGCGCAGCAGGAAGTCGCGGAACACCGAAATCCGCTTGGAATGGCGCAGCTCGTCGGGATAGACGAAATAGGCATCGACCGCCGGGCCGGCGATCTCCGGCAGCACCTTGACCACGTTGACGTTCGGCTCGACCATGAAATCGGGCAGCGCGGCCAGACCGATGCCGGTCCGCACGGCGCGGTAGATCGCATAGGAATTGTTGACCTGAAGCACGGCGTGGCGCTCGCCCGGCTTGGGGTCGCCGATATCCATCAGCCAGTTGATCTTCTCGACCGGCGGCTTGCCCGCCACGCCGTAGATGATCAGGTCGTGCTTGGCCAGATCCTCCAGGGTCTGCGGCGTGCCGCGGCGCTTCAGATAATCGACCGAGCCGTAGCAGTGGAACCGCACGGTCATCAGGTGGCGCTGCACCAGATCGGCCTGGCGCGGCGGCGACATGCGGATGGCGATGTCGGCCTCGCGCATGCCCAGATCGAGCTCGGTGTCGTCGATCACCAGGGTGACCGAGACTTCCGGATAGAGCGTCAGGAACTCGCGCAGCCGCGGCGTCAGCCAGGTCGAGCCGAACGCCACCGTGGTGGTGATCTTCAGCGGGCCGCGCGGCTGCTCCTTGCTCTCGGTCAGCAGCGCCTCGGTGGTCGCCAGCTTGGTGAACACGTCCCGCGCGGTCTTCAGCAGCAATTCGCCCTGCTCGGTCGGGATCAGGCCGCGGGCGTGGCGGTGGAACAGCGGCACGCTCAGGCTTTCCTCGAGCGCGCTGATCTGGCGGCTGACCGCCGACTGGCTCAGGTTCAGCTTTTCGCCGGCATGGGTGAAGCTGCCGGCCTCGGCCACGGCATGAAACACGCGCAGCTTGTCCCAATCCATCACGGCCGACGCATCCCCCGGAAAGCCATGGGCATCGTATCCTCCCCGAGCCCGCTCGCGGCGGCTGTCCGGCGCCCGCCCGGGGGCCGGATCGGTGGATTTGTGCGATGCCGAATATCGACAATCGCCGCCGTCGACGCAACAAGCGGTTTCGAAGTTTCGACGGGGCAGGACGGCGGGATCAGGCGCCGGCCTGAACCATGGGCTGCTCGGCGCGCTCGGCGATCCGCGCCATGGCGTCGGTCTCGCCATGTTCGGCCAGGAATTTCTCCGCTTCGAGCGCGGCCATGCAGCCCATGCCGGCGGCGGTGACGGCCTGACGGTAGATCCGGTCCTTGACGTCGCCCGCGGCGAACACGCCGGGCACGCTGCTCGCGGTCGAGTCCGGCGCGGTCAGCAGATAGCCGTCGGAGTCCATGTCGAGCTTGCCGCGGAAGATCGCGGTGGCGGGATCATGGCCGATCGCGATGAACACGCCCTGGACCGGCAGGTCGCTGAGGCTGCCGTCGCCGACATCGCGCAGGCGGAGACCCGACACCGCGGCCGGGTCGCCCTCGCCCAGGATGTCCTCGACCACGCGGTTCCACACCACCCTTATCTTCGGGTTGCGGAACAGCCGGTCCTGCAGAATCCGCTCGGCGCGCAGCCGGTCGCGGCGGTGGATCAGCGTCACCCGGGTGGCATGGTTGGTGAGATACAGCGCCTCCTCGACCGCGGTGTTGCCGCCGCCGATCACCGCCACCTCCTTGCCGCGGAAGAAGAAGCCGTCGCAGGTGGCGCAGGCCGAGACGCCGCGGCCCTGATACGCTTGCTCGCTGTCCAGGCCGAGCCAGCGGGCGCTGGCACCGGTGGCGACGATCACGGTATCGGCGGTGTAGACATCACCGGAATCCGCCGTGCACACGAACGGCCGCCGGGAGAAATCGACCTCGGTGATCAGGTCGAACACCAGCTTGGTGCCGACATGCTCGGCCTGTTTCGCCATCTGCTCCATCAGCCAGGGGCCCTGGATCACGTCGGCGAAGCCGGGGTAGTTCTCGACATCGTTGGTGATGGTGAGCTGACCGCCCGGCTGCAGCCCCTGTACCAGGATCGGATCGAGGCTGGCGCGCGCGGCATAGATCGCCGCGGTATAGCCGGCCGGGCCGGAACCGATGATCAGGACCTTGGCGCGATGGTGCTCGGGCATGGCGGCAAACCTTGGTGGGGACCGAGACAGGGATGGACGGCGGCGGGCGGCGATTGCCGACCCGGAAAAGACATGGGTTTTGCGCGCCGCAATGTCACCGGCATCATGCCCTCGGGGCCGGCAAGGGCCCCTCGCGCGCCGGCACGGCGCCGCCGAGCGCCACCAGCCGGGGACGGTGGCGGACCACCCGCTGGGCGGCCCCGGATACCTGGTAGAGCTGCTTGCTCGCCTCGATCATCACCGCGCCGGAAAACGCCTGGAACCAGCGCGCGCCGATTTCTTCCCAGGCCGGGGCGGCGGTCAGCATGAACGGGCTGCGCATCGGCGGGAAGAACAGGGCGCGCGCCGCCCGCTCCGGCACGAACATGGTGTCCTGGAGGAGCTGCGAAAGCTGGCCGCTGCTGTAGGGCCGGCCCTGACCGAACGGGGTGCGGTCGACCCGCGCCCAGATGCCGCGCCGGTTGGGCACCACCACCAGCAGCCGGCCGCCGCCGCCCAGCACCCGCCAGATCTCGCGCATCAGCCCGCGCCGGTTCTCCGCCACCTCGAGGCCATGGACCAGCAGCACGCGGTCCACCGACATGTCGGGCAGCGGCAGATCGGTCTCCTCGGCCAGCGCCACCTGATTGGGCCCCTGGCTCGGCCAGCGCATCACCCCCTGGCGCGCCGGCATCACCGCCAGCACGCGCTCGGCCTCGGTCATGAAGGGCCGGAGGAACGGAGTCGCGAATCCGATCCCGAGCACGATCTGACCGCGGACGTCCGGCCAAAGCTGCCGGATGCGCCGCCGCATCATCCGCCGGGCCACCTGACCCAGGCTGGACTCGTAGAATTCGCGCAGCTCGACGACGTCGTTGAACATGATGCCGCCAATCATAGGTCTGGTGCGGTCGGCTCGGATACCCTTGAGGGGCCTGGGCGTTTCCCCAGATGTAAGGTTTCGATGGCGGGTTGCCAGGGCGCCGCCCGCTTGGCATGGTGACGCCGCAGTTCGGGCCGGGGCTCGGGAGGGTGAGATGGGACGATTGGCGATCGATCTCGTGCCGGCGTTCAGCGACAACTACATCTATCTCGTGCGCGAACCGGACAGCGGCATGGTCGCCGTGGTCGATCCGGGCGATGCGGCGGCGGTGATCGCGGCGCTCGACGCCAGAGGCTGGGGGCTCGACCTGATCCTGGCGACCCATCACCATGCCGATCATGTCGGCGGCAGCGCCGAGCTCAAGCAGCGTTACGGCGCCGCGATGATCGGTCCGGCCGGGGAGAGCGATCGCATTCCGGGGCTGGACCGGCGCGTGAGCCAGGGCGACATCGTCGCGCTGGGCGATCAGACGGCGCAGGTGATCGAAACGCCGGGCCATACCAGCGGCCACATCGCCTACTGGTTCGATGCCAGCGACGCGCTGTTCTGCGGCGACACGCTGTTCGCGCTGGGCTGCGGGCGGCTGTTCGAGGGCACTCCGGCGCAGATGTGGGCCAGCCTGCTCCGGCTGCGCGCCCTGCCCGACCGCGCGCTGGTCTATTGCGGGCACGAATACACCCAGTCGAACGCCAGATTCGCCGTCACCGTCGAGCCGGACAATCCGGAACTTCTGGCGCGTTCCGACCGGATCGACGCCGCCCGCAGCCGCAACCAGCCGACCATTCCGGCCCTGCTGGGCGAGGAGAAGCGGACCAACCCGTTCCTGCGCGCCGATGTCGCCGCGGTACAGCAGGCGATCGGCACGCCGGAGAACGATCCGGTCGCGGCGTTCGCCGCCCTCAGGTCCCGCAAGGACGGGTTTCGGGGCTGATCATGATGATCCTTCGCTTCAGCCCCAATTCCCCTTATGTTCGTAAGGTTATGGCGGTGGCGATCGAGACCGGGCTGGATGACCGGATCGAGATCGTGCCGACCGATCCCTGGGCGCCGGGCGGCGGTTTTCGCGACCACAATCCGCTCGGCAAGGTGCCGGTGCTGACCGCCGAGGACGGCACCGTTCTGTTCGACTCGCCGGTGATCTGCGAGTATCTCGACAGCCTTCATGCCGGGCCGAAGCTGTTCCCCCCGGCGGGTGCGGGACGCTGGCGGGCATTGCGCCAGCAGGCCGCGGCCGACGGCATCATGGATGCCGCGGTGGCGCGCCGGCTCGACCGCCTCCGGCCCCCTGAGCAGCAGGATGCGGCATGGCAGGAGCGCCAGCGCCTGTCGGTCGCCCATGCCTGCGACCTGCTGGACCGCGAGGCCGATCTGCTCGACGGGCCGACGCCGACCATCGGTGCCCTCGCCGCGGCCTGCGCCCTCGGCTATCTCGATCTGCGCTTTCCGGACGAGGATTGGCGCGCCGGGCGTCCGCGGCTGGCCGAATGGCATGGCGGTTTTGCCCGGCGGCCGAGCATGGCGCGCACCGTCCCGCCCGGCTCCTGATCCCGCACCTGATCCCGGCCCCTGCCCCCGGCAAGCGAACCGTCGCCATGACCCCCGCCGACATCATCCGCCTGCTCGATCTGAAGCCCCATCCGGAAGGCGGCCACTACGCCGAGACGTGGCGCGACCGGCCGCCGGGCGGCGGGCGCGGCGCCGGCACCGCGATCTACTATCTGCTCCAGGTCGGCGAGTATTCGCACTGGCACCGGGTCGATGCCGCGGAGATCTGGCACTGGTATGCCGGGGCGCCGCTGGCGCTGACCGTGTCGCCGAACGGCCACGATGCCCATGCGGTCCATCTCGGCCCCGATCTCCCGGCCGGTCAGCGACCGCAGGCGATCGTGCCGGCGGGCGCCTGGCAGACCGCGGAAAGCCTGGGCGCCTGGACGCTGGCCGGGTGCACGGTCAGTCCGGCGTTCGAGTTCGCCGGGTTCGAGCTGGCCCCGCCCGATTGGCGGCCGGTGCCGCGGCCGCGGCGATGAGGCGGCAGCAGCGGCCGCCCCGAGCGCGTACCACCCTTGGCATGTCACATCACGGAAAGCGAAGTGTCGGCACGCGGCAGAGATCGACATTGCGGTAATCGCGGCTCCGCCCCTTTTCGTCCGTCACCCGGATATCGAATCGACAGTCGGTCACGGGATCGGTGACGGCAAATTCCGCATTTTCCCAGGCGGCCAGAGCCGGGCCGCGCAACCGGTTGCCCCCCCAGCCCGACGAGCTGGTCGCTGCGATGTAGACCGACCGCACGGAATTCGGACTCAGGTTCATCAGGGTGAAGCGGCGGACCGTTTCGGGTTGCCGAGCCGGCCGGGGCGGCGCCGCGCGCTCCAGCCGGTCGCGCTGCGCCGGCGTCAGATAGCCGGTCCGGTCGGCGCCGATCGAATCCTGGAACGCGCGGATCGCCGCCCGGCTGCCGGGACCGAACACGCCGTCGATCGCCGTGCGATACAGGCCGAGCCGCTGAAGGGCCTCCTGGATGCGCCGTCGCTCGGCCTCGGACAACGCGGCCTCCTCGACCTGGAGACGGTCGAGTGCGGTGGGCGGTGAGGGAGGCGTAGGGGCAGGAGGCGCGGGCGGCGGCGCTGCCGGCGCGGTTTCGCCCAAGGTCGCCCCCACCACCATCCTGCTCAAGGAGGGAGCTGCGGGCGGCGGCGCTGCCGGCGCGGTTTCGCGCTCCGCGGTCCGCCGCAGCGCGTCGATCTGGAGCCGCGCAAGCTCGGCGAATCGGCCCTCCGGATAGCGGTCGAGATAGTGCCGGAGCGCCGCGATCTGCGGCTCGGGCTCCGCTATGCGCTGGGTCGCGTCCCAGACCGCCAGCTCGATCGCCGCTTGCTCGGGCGGTTCGGGGGGCGGCTCGGGGGCCGGCTCCGGAGCCGGGGGAGCGGCAGCCTCCGCGCCGCCGCAATGCTGGGCGATCCAGGCGGTGACGATGGCGTTGGCCGGTTCGCGCAGGCTGTCCGGCGCGTTCGCCGCACGGTCCTCCAGCATCGGCACCAGCCGGGCCATCAGGTCGCCGGCGCCCGGTTGCGGCCGCCCCAGGCATCGACTCAGATCGGTGCCCGCCGCCTGCTGCTGGTCGAGTACGGCCTGGAGATAGGCGGTGCACTGAAAGGCGTTGAAAGTCGCGGTGACCGCCGCGCCCAGCGCACCCTGGCACCAGTTCAACAACTCGCGGCCGCTGACCTCGGCGCGCGCCGGACCCGCCCAGCCCGCCGCCAGCGCCGCGGCGAAGACCGCGATCCGGCCGATCCTCCAGTGCTTTCGTCCCGACGCCGGTTGCGGCACGTCCGTCGCCCTCGGCATGGCCTAGCCGCCGGTCAGATCGTTCAGCCAGGCGGCGCGGTCGGTCTGCCCGCTGGCGCGAAACTGCCCGGCATGCCGGGTGAACAGCTCGGCAAAGGGCACCAGCACCGCCTGCTCCCGCGCCGTCAGCTCGACGCCCAGCATTCGCATCTGCCCGGCCAGCACGGCGGGCTCGAAATTCTGCGCGGCGACGATCGCCGTATCGATATAGGCCTCGAGGCTGCTCTGCATCGACGCTTCGGCCGCCGTCAGCGTGTTGCGCAGATTGGCGGTCCGCGCCGCGTCGCTGCCGGCATGGTCGAAGGCCGCCAGAATGCCGCGCAGATGCCCGACCGGCGCTGCCGCGCTGCGGATTTGGCTGCCCAGATGGGCGCCCAGGCGGATCAGGCTGCCCGCCGCGCGGGCCGACCGGGCGGTCTGCTGTTCCGTCTCGCTGCGCAGGGCCGCGGCGACGCTCTCCAGCCGTTGCCGAAGCTCCGGCGTTTCCGCCAGGGCGACCAGCCGGCCGAGTTCGGTGAGCGCATCCGCGGGCGCGGCCCCGGGCTCACGCTCCTGGCCCAGGGCGGCCAGTTCGGCCCGGATCGCGTCCAGCCGGGCCGGCGAGGTCAGGACCGGCGCGCCGATCGCCAGCCTGACGCCGACCGTGTCGAGCCGGATCGGGCCGTCGGGGCCGAACGGCGCATGCTCGTGCCGGTAGGCGGAGCGGATCTCGCCCTCCGTGGTCCGGAAGCTGCCGCCCTTCACGATGAAACCGCCGGGCTGGCCATGCAGCCGGCCGAGCCGGTTCAGCCGGAACGGGTCCAGCACGATCTCGTCGACATTGCCCAGCAGGTCGTGGAGGCCGAGCGGGTTCGGCCGCAGCAGCCCGACCGGGTGGGCCTGCCCGGCTGCGGATCGGCTGCCCTGGAACCAGACATGGGCGGCCATGCCCTCGGGCATCGGAAACACCCGGCCGCGGAACTGCTCGGGCGACACGGCGATGCCGCCGCGGGCGGCGAACTCCCACTCCGCCTCGGTCGGCAGGCGGAGAAAGCCCGGCTGGCCGTCCTCGCGCGGCAGGGCATCGGGAGCGTTGGCCAGCAGCCAGGTGGTGTAGGACTCGGCCAGGGCCGCCGCGCCGTGCCAGGTCATCGCGGCGGCGGGCAGGCG
>CAZTNV010000215.1:0-7454 GCA_964615535.1 uncultured Mycobacteriaceae bacterium
GAGTTCGTCGAGTTGGTCCAGATAGGCCCCGATCACCAGGGTCTGTTCACCCGGGTGCTTGGCCAGGATGGACTTCACCACCGCGACTTTGGAGCGCGCCGTCGAACACAACCGGTAGCGCTCCTCGGGTTCGGCGACGGCGTACTGCATCCGTTCGTTATCGGTCATCGTGACGCGGACCTCGACGCATTCGGCCGGGGCGATCCGTTGGGCGAGCAGCCGCCAGTTGGCGATGATCGCCCCGAGATCGATGGTCAGGATCGCGCCCGCCCGCGCCGGATCGATGCCCGGAAGTGTGTCGGGGCTCGGAATTGTGTCGGGATCGTTGGTCAAATCACTCGTCGAGTTCGTGCCGCTTTTCCAGATTGGAGAAGCGCGTATACATGCCTTCGAAATGCAATCTTATGGTGCCGGTCGGGCCGTGCCGCTGCTTGGCGACGATGACATCGGCCAGATTATGGACCTTGCTCATTTCCTCCTTCCAGGCCTCATGCTCGGCGGTGCCCTCATGCGGCTCGCGCTTGGACACGTAATAGGCCTCGCGGAAGACGAACATCACGACGTCGGCATCCTGCTCGATCGAGCCCGATTCGCGCAGGTCGGAGAGCTGCGGCCGTTTGTCCTCGCGCTGCTCGACCTGGCGCGAGAGCTGGGACAGCGCCAGCACCGGCACGTCGAGATCCTTGGCGACCATCTTGAGGCCGCGGGTGATCTCGGAGATTTCCTGGACCCGGTTGTCCTGTTTGGAGCTGCCGCCGGGGCGCATGAGCTGGAGATAGTCGATCACGATCAGCCCGAGATTGTGCTGACGTTTCAGCCGTAAGGCCCGCGTGCGCAGATGGGTGATGGTCAGCCCGGCGGTGTCGTCGACGAACAACGGCACCTCGCGCAGCAGGTTGGCGGCCTCGACCAGACGGGGGAAGTCGTTGCGCTTCATCTCGCCCTTGCGGATCTTCTCCGACGGGATCTCGGCCTCGTCGGACAGAATCCGGGTGGCGAGCTGCTCGGCCGACATTTCGAGCGAGAAGAAGCCGACCACCGCGCCCTCCTTGCCGCCGGTCTGGCGGTAGGCCTTGGCGGCGTTGAACGCCATGTTGGTGGCCAGGGCGGTCTTGCCCATCGACGGGCGGCCGGCGAGGATGACCAGATCGGAGGATTGCAGCCCGCCCAGCAGGCGGTCCATGTCGATCAGGCCGGAGGTCACGCCGGTCAGGCGGGTGTCGCGGTGCAGCGCCTTGGACGCGGTGTCGATGGCGCGGCTCAGCACGTCGGGGAAGGCCTGGAAGCCGCCGCGGAAATCGCCCGTATCGGCCAGCCGGTAGAGCTTCTCCTCGGCCTCGCGGATCTGGTCGGAGGCTTCGGAGTCGATGTCGTGCTGGTAGGCCTGGTTGACGATCTCCTCGCCCAGGCCGATGAGCTGGCGGCGCAGGAAGTGGTCGTGGACGGTGCGCGCGTAATCGCCGGAATTGATCACCGAGACGATCCCGGCGGCCAGCTCGGCCAGATAGTGCGCGCCGCCGACGCCCTGGAGATCGCCGTCGCGATCGAAATAATCCCGCAACGTGACCGGATCGGCCAGCAGCCCACGCTCGCGCAACCGCAGGCAGGCGGCGTAGATGCGGCCATGCGCCGGGTAGAAAAAATGTTCCGGCTTGAGGAATTCCACCGCGCGGTCGATGGCGTCGTTATTGATCAGGATGGCGCCGAGCAGCGCCTGTTCCGCGGCCTCGTTGGCCGGCAGAGTGCGATAGGCGGGCGTGGACGCGGTATCTTGCACCAGCGTCAGTCGCGGGTCCGGTCGTTTCTGTTCCATGCGCCCAGCGTAGCAAAAGCCCATGGCGGGCCGGTACGGGTTTGCTGTGGATGACCCTGTGGAAGCCGTGCACAATCCTGTGCGGATCTGTGGATAAGCTTATTTTATATTATATAGCAACAAGCTATGAAATGGTTCTCAGATCGGCCTGAACTCCGATCGGGGCCGCGTCCACGACCCGGGCAAGGCGGGCCACCAGGGCCTCCCGGGATGCCGCCCACCCTGATTCCCGGCATGGTTTAGACCGCTTC
Source organism: uncultured Mycobacteriaceae bacterium (assembly GCA_964615535.1). Classification (GTDB taxonomy): domain Bacteria; phylum Pseudomonadota; class Alphaproteobacteria; order DSM-16000; family Inquilinaceae; genus CAZTNV01. Next base: position 2,065 of record CAZTNV010000215.1, read on the forward strand.
GCGCGGAATCGTGGAACCGGCGGGCGAAGGGGGTTCAGGCGGCGATCCTGCCGCCCTTCCCTGCGAGGACATCGCCGCTGACCTGCTTTTGGTTAAATTAGTACAAGGTTCGAGCGGCGCAATTGAGTCGACAGGTCCGAACAGGGCGGGGATGTCCGGCCATCGGCCGGACCGGTGTTCCCCCATTGGAGCGAGCGGTGCCGAATCGGCCGGGCGGTCAGGCGCCGGTCGCAGCCGCCGCTTCGCCGGCCGCGGCTTCGGGTTCCGCCGCGGCGGCCTCGGCCGCAGCCTCGGCTTCGGCTTCGGCCGCTTCGAGCATTTCCGAGGTGACCATGCCGCCGCGCTCGGCCTGCATCGCCGCCTCGTCCGGCGACCGCGCGACATTGACGGCGACCGCGACCTGGACTTCGGGGTGCAGCACGAGGCGGATCTCGAACAGGCCCAGCGTCTTGATCGGCCGGTCGATCGAGACCTGCTGCCGGTTCACCGTATAGCCGGATTCGGTGAGCGCTTCGGCGATATCGCGCGCGGTCACCGAGCCGTAGAGCTGGCCGCTGTCGCCGGCCTGGCGAATGATCGCGACGCTCACGTTCTGCATGCGGCCGGCCACCGATTCGGCCTCGCTGCGGCGCTGCAGATTGGTGGTCTCAAGCTGGGCGCGCTGGGTCTCGAAGTATTTCAGGTTCTCCCTGGTCGCCCGCATCGCCTTCTTCTTCGGCAGAAGAAAATTGCGCGCGAAGCCGGGCTTGACCTTTACCACCTCGCCCATCTGGCCGAGATGCTCGACCCGCTCCAACAGGATCACGTCCATCTATCCATCCTCCCGACCGACGCCGCGATTGACGCCATCCGTGGCGCGCCGGCGCAGTCCCGTCCAGGTTTCCGCAAAGCCGAGGCCGATCACGATCAAGATGGGCCAGCCGAAGACCACCATCAATCCGTAAAGGGCGATCAGTGCGACGATCCGGTACGCCGTCCGCCGCACCAGGGCATGGACGACGGCGAGTCCGGCAAAGAAATAACCGACGCCCAGCGCAATCGCGATGGTCGTCGCGATGAACCCCAGGGTCCCCGGTCCAAGGACGGCGATCACCGCCGCCGCCAGCACCGGCGCCGCCCAGCCGGGCATCTCGATCGCCGAGACCGGCAGGGCCGGCCGGCGATTGGCGCCGAACCGCATCAGCGCGCCCTGGGCCAGGGCGCCGTTGATCGCCAGCATGACGACCCAACTGAGGATCACCACGCCGGGACCGATCCCGCCCAGCGCCGCCGCCACCGCCGCGGCGTCGGACCCCGGCGGCATCGGCATCAGCAGGGTCAGGGTGGCCGCCATCCGCGTCTCGATCATGCCGCGCAGACCGCCCGGCTCGCCGGAGGCCGCGACCAGCAGGATCAGGAACATCGCCAGCCCGTAGCCGATCAGGCGGACCAGCAGGCGGCCCGGCGGATACCATTCCGCGCCGCCATCCGGGGCCGGGCGGGACAGCAGGGCCAGATGCACCGCCAGCGCCACCGGCACCGCGCTGCCCAGCCCGTAGGCCACACCGCCGGCCGGTCCCGCAATGACGGCGACCGCCGCACTGCCGGCCAGCCCCGGCGCCGCCGAGCCCGAGGCCCAGCCCGGCGGCCAGCAGCGGCAGCGGGGTCAGATAGGCGAGGATCAGGGCGCCGGGCGACCCGGTCAGGATCGACAGGAAGAACAGGGCGCTGATCGCGCCACCGCCGATCGCCGCCAGCGTGGTCCGGCCCGTCATGATCGCATCCTTGACCGCGTGCCCGCCGGGTCCCGCCGATTCCGTGCCGCCGGCAGCACGGCGCCGCCGGGAGCACGGCGATCGGGCAGACCGCTCAGCTCACGATGTACGGCAGCAGCGCCAGATAGCGGGCGCGCTTGATCGCGCGCGCCAGCTCGCGCTGCTTCTTGGTTGACACCGCGGTGATCCGGCTCGGAACGATCTTGCCGCGCTCGGAAATGAACCGGCCGAGCAGCTTGATGTCCTTGTAGTCGATCTTCGGTGCGTTGGCGCCGGAGAACGGACAGGTCTTGCGCCGCCGGAAGAACGGGCGGCGCGGTGCGGCGGGGCTCATGACCGGGCTCCTTCGGGGCTGGTGCCGGCCATCATGGCCAGGGTGTCGCGATCGCGGTCACGGGCGCCGCGCTCCGGGCGGTCGCCGCGATCCCGGTCGCCCCGGTCGCCCCGATCCCGGTCGCCGCGATCGCCGCGGTCCCGGTCGCCGCGGTCGCCGCGATCCCGGTCGCCGCGGTCGCGGTCGCCCCGCTCGCGCCGCGGTCCGTCGCGGCCGGCGCGGCTCTGCATCATCGCCGAGGGGCCTTCCTCCAGCGCTTCGACTCGAAGGGTGAGCTGGCGCAGCACGTCTTCGTGCAGCCCCATCAGCCGCTCCATCTCCTTCACCGCCGGCGGCGGCGCGTCGATGTTGAGCAGGACGTAGTGGCCCTTGCGGTTCTTCTTGATGCGATAGGACAGGGTCTTGAGACCCCAGTATTCGGTCTTGGTGACCTTGCCGCCGTTTTCGCCGATGACGGAGGCGAACTGGTTCGCCAGCGCATCGGCCTGGGCGGCGGGGATATCCTGGCGTGCAATGAACACGCACTCGTACAACGGCATTCCGGACTCCTTGTGGCTGTTCCGTGGCGCGGCGCTGCGTCCCTGTCGGGAGCGGACCAGCCTTCCGCGCCTAGCCGGCCGCGTCGACGGCCGGCAAGGAGTTGTCGTGAAGCGCGGCAATATAGTGGCCGGTCCGGGAGGATCAAGCAGGTTTTGCAGGATTGTTGGGGCATCGGGCACGACCCGGCCTCCGGGACGTCCGGCGGCAACCCGCTGCGCCGGCCGTCGCGCTTCGCAAACAGGTTGGACCGGGTGCATCCGAACATCCTAGAATTGGCGAGTCGATGGCAGCCGCATCAGTGAGGTTCCGGGATGGTTCACGGTACGACGGTCGAGCTGAGGGATCTGGTGCGCGGCAACCCGCCGCCGTCCGCCCCGGCCCTGCCCCTGATGCACACCACCAAGACCCGTCATGTTCCGGGCGTGATCCGCGACGGCGGGCTGATCCCGCGCCAGTGCCCTGAATTCCTGGAGGAATTGGCCTATCTGTTTTATGGGCGGCCTGCCTATCGCGGTCGGCGCAAAGCGGGCGAGAGGAAAGGCATGCCGATTGCCCCGACCTGTTTCATTCTGAGTTTCGATGCGGTTGGCGATCCGAAGCGGCTGTACCCGTTCGACACCGGCGGATACCCGATCTATTGCACGCAGGTGAAAGGTTTGCTGCCGCGCGGCGCGTTCGAGCTGGACGCGATCAAGCTGGAGGCCCGGAAAGTGCCGTTCCTGTTCTTCGGCGACAACACCCGGTATTTCAATGGAAAAATGTTGCCGCCCGCGATGCTGCGCCCGATGACGGCGACGTGCGCCGCGGCGAGCCAGTATGTCGTCTTGCAGAAGCAGCTGCGGATGGCGCGCTACGACGATCGGGTGTTCAGCGTCGAACTGCAGTATGACCGGCCGGTGCCGTTGAACGCCCGGACCGTCGATGTCGTCATCATTCCGCGCGCCAAGCTTGACGCGAAGGTCGATGGCAAGACCATCGCCGCGGTGATCGAGCAGGACTGGCGCGCCACCGTCCTCGACTACGCCACCTGGGAGTGGCTGGAAGCCGTCGAGAACCATGGTAGCATGATGCAACAGGCCGCCCGCCATCTCGGAATTGCCTAGCATGCCCCTGCCGATCGTCACGCCATCGAACCGTGCTCAGCCTGATCGGGCTCAGCCTGATCGGGCGCAGTCGCTCGCGGGGTTTTACAACCCGATCGGGATGGATGCGACCTTTGTGCTGCCGGTGTTCCGTTCCCGCACCGGGCTGACCCGGCAGATCATCGGCTCCGACGATCGGATTGCCGGCTTTGCCCCGTTCGAGGACGACGAGGACGGTCTCATCGAGTCGACCGAGGAGCGGACGGCGCGGATCGGCGATCCGTCCCTGCATGCCTTCTGGAGTCGGGACCGTGGTCCTTTGATCGGCACACGGATGTCCTTGGCCGGATCGCTTGGCGCCCGGCTGGGCGAGTTCGACGATCGCCCGCATCTGGCCGCGGAAGTGCAGGGATTCATTGCGCGGGCGAAGTCTGGTTCTGGTTGCCGGGTGCGAGTCGGAGCGCAGGAAATCGGCCACGACCCCGGCGTGCCGCCGCCGTTCGACCGGGACTCCTTGCGCATGGTTGCCGAAATCGTCGAGTCCTATCTCGGCCGAAATCCGGTGTCGGCAGAACGGCTGCCGGAACTGATCGCCGGCGTTTCCGCCACGCTGCGGGATCTCCGCGGCGACCTTGCCACATCCGAAGCGGCGCCTGAACGGGACCGCCCGAAGCCGGCGGTGCCGGTGCGGCAATCGGTTCATCCCGATTACCTCATTTGTCTCGAAGACGGCAAGAAATTGAAGACTTTGAAGCAGCATTTGCGCATGGTTTACGGCATGACGCCCGACGAGTACCGGTCGAAATGGGGCCTGCCTGCCGATTACCCGATGGTGGCGCCGAGCCATGCAGCGCAGCGGTCGGATTCTGCCGAACGGATCGGGTCCGGGCGCCCCGCCGGCCACACTGCACGGGTCCGGCGGGACGCAGGCTGATCGAGGACATCCATCTCTCCGGGCGGTAACGCTGTCGCCTGCCGCTCTACGGGGGTGCAGCGCAGCACCAACCCTTGACTTGGCATGTGAACCTCTTATGACTTGAGGGCGTTGTGCCGGGTGGAATTGCGGGGCGGTGGCATCGATGATACGGGCTTTGGTATTCCCTGGACAGGGCAGCCAGGCGATCGGCATGGGCAGGGAGCTGGCCAGGATATCGCCCGCCGCCCGCAGGGTGTTCGAGGAGGTCGATGACGCGCTCGGCCAGAACCTGTCGCACCTGATCTGGGAAGGCGAGATCGAGGAGCTGACGCTCACCGAGAACACCCAGCCGGCATTGATGGCGGTGTCGATCGCCGCGCTGCACGTGCTGCTGGAGCGGGCGCAGCGGACGCTGCCCGAGCTGGCGCGCTACGTCGCCGGCCACAGCCTGGGCGAATATTCGGCGCTGACCGCGGGCGGCGCCCTGACCGTGACCGACGCTGCCCGGCTGCTGCGCAGGCGCGGCCGGGCGATGCAGCAGGCGGTGCCGGTCGGGGTCGGCGCGATGGCGGCGCTGCTCGGGCTCGATCTGCCCGAGGCCCAGGAGATCGCGGCCCAGGCCGCGGTGTGGGGCGTGTGCGCCGCGGCCAACGACAATGCGCCGGGGCAGGTGGTGGTGTCGGGTCACAAGGCGGCGGTCGAGGGCGCGCTGGCGCTGGCCGCCCAGCGCGGCGCCCTGCGCAGCGTCATCCTGCCGGTCAGCG
>CAZTNV010000216.1:0-7419 GCA_964615535.1 uncultured Mycobacteriaceae bacterium
TGCGGCGCCGATCCGGTTCGGTTGCAGCACCTGCATTAGCTGGATAGGGAAATGGCAGAAATCAGGACAGAGTGCCTTGGACTACTCGGTCAAGACGGGTTGCATGGTCCAATCCTGCACGCCCGTGTGCGCTATCGGCGCGTCGGCCGGCGGCGTGTCGGCGCTTCGGCTGTTCTTCGAGCAGATCGGCAACGATCTGGGGTTGGCGTTCGTGGTGGTGGTGCATCTGGCTCCGGATCATCCGAGCGTTCTTGCCGAAATCCTGGGCGGGGCGACCTCGATGACGGTCCAGCAGGTCGAGGACAGCCCGCGCCTGCGGCCCAACCACGTGTACGTGATTCCCCCCGACCGCGAGCTGGTGATCAATGGCGACGACGTCATTGCCCGTCCTTTCACCGAACCGCGCGATTGCCGCGCCCCGATTGACATGTTCTTCCGCTCGGTGGCGGTCGCGCGGGGGGACGGGATCGCCGTTGTCCTCACCGGCGGCGGATCGGACGGAGCGGCAGGTGCTCGCGCGATGAAGGAGGCGGGCGGTGTCATCTTCGTCCAGGACCCGAGCGAGGCGGAGCACCCCGCCATGCCGCGCAGTACGATCGCGACGGGTGTCGCGGACTTCGTCCTGCCGGTCTCCAAAATGGGCGAGCGCATCGCCGAGGTCGTTCGCAGCAAGGCGGCGATCCGGATGATCAATGAGGGTGAGGCCGCAGAGCAGTTGCGCGCCATCGTCCGGCTTCTGTTGGCTCGCACGGGGCACGACTTCTCGAACTACAAGCGAGCGACGGTGATGCGGCGGATCGGACGCCGCATGCAGGTGACGCGTTGCGTGGACCTGAAGGCGTATGTTGAACGCCTGCGGGAGGATGTCGACGAAACACAGGAGCTTTTCCAGGATCTCCTGATTTCCGTCACCCAGTTCTTCCGCGACCCCGGCACTTTCAAGGTGCTGGCCGAGGAAGCGATCCGGCCGATGTTCGACGACGTCGAGGCGGAGGGGGGGATCAGGGCCTGGGTCGTCGGCTGCGCCACGGGCGAGGAGGTTTACAGCCTCGCTTTCCTCATGCTGGAGGAGTCGGCCCGCCGCCGCGTCGTGGTTCCGATCCAGATTTTCGCCACGGATCTGGATGAGGGGGCGCTGGCGACGGCGCGGGAAGGGCGATACCCGGCTTCGATCGAGGCCGACCTGGGTGAAGAGCGCCTGAACCGATTCTTCATCAAGGAGGGCGATAATTACAGAGTAAACAAGGAGGTGCGCGATCTCGTCTTGTTTGCTTCCCACAGTGCGCTGAAGGACCCCCCCTTCATGCGGCTCAATCTCATCACCTGCCGGAACCTCCTCATCTACCTTGAACGCGAACTCCAGCACCAGCTTTGCTGCCTGTTCCACTATGGCCTCAATCCGGGAGGCTTCCTGTTCCTCGGCTCGGCGGAGACGGCGGATGCCGTGCCCGAGTTGTTCTCGATCGTGCATCGGGACGCCCGTCTCTACCGTGCCCTGGGGCGGGAAACGAGACGCCGCCTGCCGGAACTGCCGCGGCCGTTGGCCAGTCACCGTTCTTTGAAGCTGGATCGCCGGCTCGCCGCTCAACCGACCGGCTCGGAAGCCGCGAGCGTGCAGGCGCACATCTCGGCGCTCGAAGCGGGGGCTCCACCCAGCGTGCTGGTCGATTACGAAGGGCGGGTCCTGCACCTGTCGCCCACGGCGGGACGCTATCTCCAACCTTCCGGCGGTGTGTTGAGCAGCGAGTTGACCGCGCTGGTCCGGCCCGAACTGCGGCTCGATCTGCACATTGCTCTGCGTCGCGCGTTGCAGCATCGAAAAACGATCCTGACCGCATCGACGGTGGTGGCCTTTACCGGATCGCGTCACCGTGTGGCGCTTCAGGTGGTGCCGCCGGCAACCGAGGATGCCTCGGCACTGCAGGCGTTGGTTTTCTTTCTGGACGGCGGCGAGATCGAGGCGGACCACGCAGCGGCGGCTGACGCTCTTCCCCACGGCGACGAGGTCCGTGGCCTGACCGAGCAATTGCGCGTGACGGAGGAGCAGCTCAAGGCCAGTCACATCGATTACGAGATCGCTCTCCAGGAACTGCGCGCCGCCAATGAGGAGTTGCAGTCCACAAACGAGGAATACCGATCCACCTCGGAAGAACTGGAGACGTCGAAAGAAGAGCTCCAATCCATGAACGAGGAATTGCAAACCGTCAATGGCGAACTGAAGGTCAAGCTGGCAAGCATTTCCTCGGCCCACAGCGACTTGCAGAACATGGTGACATCCACGGAGATAGGAACCATCTTCCTGGATTCCGCGCTGCGTATTCGACTGCTGACGCCGCAAGTGGAACGGGTGTTCAATGTTACAGAGGCGGATGTCGGCCGTACCATTACGGATTTCACGCACCGCCTCGATTACGGCGGGCTGGAGGACGACGCGCGGAGCGTTCTGCGCGAACTGATTCCGATCGAGCGTGAAGTGGGCGCGACCGATGGCCGTTGGCTGATGATGCGCCTGCGCCCCTATCGGACCATCGACGATCGCATCGACGGGGTGGTGATCACCTTCATCGACGTGACCGACCGCCGCGAGGCGATCATGCGATTGGCGGCCAGCGAGGAGCAGTACCGGTCCCTGTTCCAGTCGATGAATGAGGGATTGGTGCTGGTCAGGATCATCTGGGACGAGGCCGGCAATCCCGTCGATGCCGTGTATTCGGAAGCCAACCCCGCCGCGTTGCGCATGATGAAAATGGAACTCACGGGCCGACGGCTGAGCGAGGTGTCGCCGGATTTCGAGCCGCATTGGTGGGAGGTGCCGGCCCGGGTGCTTCGAACGGGCCATCCGGAACAGCATGAATTGCCTGCCGCTCCGCTGGGCCAGTGGTTCGATGTCTATGTTTGGAAGGTGGACCGGAAGGGCGATGGCGTCGCCATGCTGCTTCGCGAGGTGACGGATCTGCGGCGGCAACGGGACGAACGTGCCGCCAGGGAGAAGGCTGAGGCCGCCAACCGCAAGCTGTCCCGCTTTCTGGCCTCGGTCAGCCATGACCTGCGTCAACCGGTCACGGCGGCCAACCTGTTCCTGGACCTGCTGAAGCGGTGCCCGCTCGGCACCGAGGAACTCAAGCTGGTCAAGCCTCTGGGCGACAGCCTTGCCAGCCTGACCGGCATGCTGACGGCTCTGCTGCAGGCGACGCGACTCGAAGCGGGCATGGTCGAGCCGAAGATCGGAAATTTCCTCCTCGATGAGCTTCTGAACCGGCTGGAAGGTGAATTCGGCGGCCAGGCCCGCGAGGCTGGGCTGTATTTTGAGGTCTCGCAAACCAAGGTAACGGTGCGCTCCGATCCGCTGTTGGTCGAGTTGCTGCTCCGGAACCTGGTTTCCAATGCGATCAAGTTCACGAAGTCCGGCGGTGTGCGCATCGATGTGGCGACCGACGCGGATGGCGTGCGCATCGCGGTCGTCGATACGGGTGTCGGGATAGCATCCGAAGCGTTGGACCGCATTTTCGAGGATTACGTCCAAATCGAGAATACCGGCCGAGACCACAGCCGAGGGTTCGGTCTCGGGCTGGCGACGGTGCGCCGTGTTTCGGCGCTGCTGGGAGTTGAGGTGGAGGTCGAATCCGAAATCGGCGTTGGCAGCACCTTTGCCTTCCGCCTGCCCTCTGCAAAAACCGGCCCGCAACACGCCGAAATGCATCCGAGCATTCCAGGGAGCGATGCGCTGAACGGTGTGACGGTTCTCGTCGTCGATGACGAGGCCCTGGTGCTGAAAGCGTTGGAATTGTCGTTGCGCAGTCAGGGCGCCACGGTTCTCGCGGCCCGAGAATTGAAAGAGGTGGCAGACATGCTGGACAGCGCTCCGCGCCCGCCCGACGCCATTATTGCCGACTTCTCACTGGGCCGGAACGAGGTCGGAACCGACGCTATCGCACTCGCACAGAGCCGAGGTGTCGCGGTAGCGATTCTCATTACCGGCGACACTGCGCCGGAGCGCATGGCCGAAGCCCAACGCAGCGGCTACCGCCTGCTCCATAAACCGGTGGCCTCCGACCGCCTTTTCGGACTCCTGACCCGGCTTCTGCCGCGCAGGATGCGCACGGATAGCCGCCCCGCTGATCGGCCCATCCCTGAACGGTGACTTTGAACGACACCGATTCTCCGTAGCTGCGGAAAACCCCGGGGAACCGCCGGTCATCCCTCCATCACGGTCAAGGCGACCCGCTCGCGCGCTGCGGTTTCCGCCGGCGTCTCGGCAATGATACCGCAGGAAAGCCGGCCGTCCGGGTCCGGGCAGTCTCCAGAGTGAGGGTGGACCGTGAACAAGAAATCGATGACCGTTTCGACCATGGCCGCCGCCGCGCCGGGGCCGTTGGCGCCGCAACCGGACCTGCTGATCACGACGTCGAACGCCTCGTCGAATTCGAGCAGCAATTCGAATTCGAACGGCTCATCCAATTGGGGGAACGAACGCCGCCGCTCCTATCGCTCGTCGCCGCGGCATTCTGCGGCGAGCATCTTGTCGTAACGCCGCTGCATCTCCTCGGGTTCGACCTTTTCGATCGAGTGGCCGATCATCCAATCGTAACCGAAAGGATCGCGGACGGTGCCGCAGCGCTCGCCATAGAACTGGTCCTGCACCTTTCGGACGATCCGCGCGCCCGCATCGGCCGCATTGGCGATCATCGAGTCGGCATCATCGACATGAAGGTGGAGGACGAAACCACTGGGCCGGTCGGGATCGAGAGCATGGATGCCGAATTCAGGAAACTCGTCGGAAATCATGATGGTTGCTGCGCCGAACAGCATCTCCACATGACCGATGCGCCCGCCCGGTTCGACCAGACGGAATTTCTCGACTGCACCAAATGCCTTTTTGTAGAAAGCAACGGCGTCCTCGGCATTCCGGGCACGCAGATAGGGGAAAACTTCATGAATGGACATCTTTGCCTCCTTCAGCTTGTCTGCGTCTGATCTACGCCAGGACCTGATGTCCGTCTTGAACGAATCTGACCGTGACGCCGGTGTCAGGGCGTCAACGGCACATGGCGGGCCTCGGCGGGCGCGATGCGCCGATAGCGTCCGGGCGGCAGCCCGGCGAACGCCTGAAACTCTCGGGTCATGTGGGACTGGTCGGCATGGCCCGAGGCCGCCGCGACATCGGCGAGAGCCGCCTGCGGCACGGCGTTCAGATGCTCGATCGTGCGGTTGAACCGCTTGAGACGCAGATAGGTTTTCGGCGGCACGCCTGTCGCCTCGGTGAAGGTTCGCACGAGGTGGCGGTGGCTGAAGCCGCTCTCCGCAACGACCTCACCCACTGTCATGCCGCGATCGAACCGGAACAAGGCGTGCCTGATCAGCGGATCGACGCCGCGCACAACGGGCAGCCGGCGGGACAGAACCTCCTCGAAGATGACCAGGCGCACAGCCAGAGTCGGCGCCGCCGCCAGCCGCTCGCGCAGGTCCGCGAGCTCGAACGGGCACCAGAGATCTTCGAGGCGCGTGTGCCGGCCAGCCAGGGCACCGGCGGGCGTGTTCGACAGCAGATCGACGGCGCCCGGACGCAGCATCCCACCGACCATCGGCGCCGGCTGGGCGATCCCCTTGATATAGGCCCTATCCCGGACGCCGCCGAGCACGCAGGCGCCGATCGCTTCGCCTTCGGCATCGGTCGCATCGGCGAACAGGCGCAAGGGATGATCGCCCAGCCTGATCGCGATGTGCATGGCGCCCGTCGGCAGCACCCGTTCGCGCGTGGGGCCGGATTCCGTTGGCGGCCAGGCATCCGTCGCCCACAGCAGCGATACGAAGGGGCGCAGCGCGGGTTTGGCAGGGCGACACTGCATCATGGCTCAATCCATACCGAATTCGCGCCCCGTCAGAAACACCGCAGTGATTCGAGGGCCCGTGCCCATCCAGCGCTCGCCGTCGCAGAACGGCCCGCAATCGGCGGGCTGGCGCGCCGCGGCTTGGATCGTGTCCCGCCGAGTGGTGCAGCTCGACGTCATCGTGATCCGCGGCAAGGGCGAGGCCTGCCCGATCTGGCTTGTCTTCCGCCAACGAAGGGAAGCGCCGGCAATCCGAAACACGACTCATGATACGCTTGCGTTTAGTTTAGAATTATTCTAAACAGATAAATACCATTGGCATGGAGGGGAGAAAGATGGACGGACGCGAAGCGACAAGTGCGGGCAAATGCCCGGTTGTGCACGGAACCACGAATATCGGACAAAGGTCGAGCCGGGACTGGTGGCCGAACCAGCTCAATCTCGACATCCTCCATCAGCACCCGGCACTCTCGAATCCGATGGGCACGGCGTTCAACTATGCCGAGGAATTCAAGACGCTCGACCTCACGGCCCTGAAGCAGGATCTCTACGCGCTGATGACGGAGTCGCAGGACTGGTGGCCCGCCGACTGGGGCCATTATGGCGGTCTGTTCATCCGCATGGCGTGGCACAGCGCGGGCACCTATCGCATCAGCGATGGCCGCGGCGGCGCGGGGACTGGGAATCAGCGTTTTGCGCCGCTCAATAGCTGGCCCGACAACGCCAATCTCGACAAGGCGCGCCGTCTGCTGTGGCCGATCAAGAAGAAGTACGGAAACCGGATCTCCTGGGCCGACCTGATGATCCTGGCCGGCAACTGCGCGCTCGAGTCGATGGGCTTCAAGACCTTCGGCTTTGCCGGCGGGCGCGAGGACATCTGGGAACCCGAAGAGGACATCTACTGGGGTCCCGAGGCCGAGTGGCTGGGCGACATGCGCTACAGCGATGATCGCGAACTGGAGACCCGCCTGGCCGCCGTGCAGATGGGGCTCATCTACGTCAACCCTGAAGGGCCGAATGGCCAGCCGAGCGCGCTGGCCTCGGGGCGCGACATCCGCGATACCTTCGGGCGCATGGCCATGAACGACTACGAGACCGTCGCACTGATCGCCGGTGGCCATACCTTCGGGAAATGCCATGGCGCGGCCAGTGCGGCGCATGTCGGGCCCGAACCCGAGGCCGCACCGCTCGAGGCGATCGGGCTCGGCTGGATGTCGCGCCACGGCAGCGGCAAGGGCGGCGATACCATCACCTCCGGGATCGAGGGCTCCTGGACGGCGAACCCGACCCGGTGGGACATGGGCTATTTCGAACTGCTGTTCGGCTATGACTGGGATTTGGTGAAAAGCCCCGCCGGTGCCTGGCAGTGGGTGCCGATCAATCCGGACGAGAAGGATCTCGCGCCCGCCGCGCATGATCCGTCGAAGCGGGTGACCACCATCATGACCACTGCGGACATGGCGATGCGGATGGACCCGGTCTACGGCAAGATCTCGCGCCACTTCCACGCGCACCCGGAAGAGTTTGCCGACGCCTTCGCCCGTGCCTGGTTCAAGCTGACGCACCGCGACATGGGGCCGAAGGCGCGCTA
>CAZTNV010000217.1:0-7414 GCA_964615535.1 uncultured Mycobacteriaceae bacterium
GGGCCGGGCCGGGCGCAGCTATTTCCTGACCCGGCTGCTGCGCGCCGTGGTGTTTCCGGAGGCCGGGGTGGTCAGCACTAACCGCCGGCTGGAGCGCCGGCGCGTGTGGATTCAGCGCGCCGCCTATGCCGCGGCGGCGCTGGTGCTGCTCGGCTTCGGGGCGGCCTGGACGGTCAGCTATCTCAACAATCGCGCGATGATCGAGACCGCCGAGCGCGGCATCGATGCCTACAACGCCCAGATCCAGGCGCTAACCAGCCGCGGCGTCAATCTGAACCGCGTCGAGGACGGCGACCTGGAGCGGGTGCGCCAGCCGCTGCAGATCCTGCGCGACCTGCCGCGCGGCTATGCCCAGATCGATCAGCCGGTGCCGCTGACGCTGGGCTTCGGGCTGTACCAGGGCGACCAGATCGGCCCCGGCGCCATCCAGGCCTATCGGGAGGCCCTGAACACGCTGCTGCTGCCGCGCCTGCTGCTCTATACCGAGGGCCAGATCGGCGCCGGCATGGCCGATCCGGAGCAGCTTTTTGCCGCGCTGCGCGTCTATCTGATGCTGGGCCAGCCCGAACGGATGGACGAGGCGCAGGTGCTGAGCTGGTTCAGCGAGCGCTTTGCGCGCGACTTCCCCGATCCGGCCAGCCGCCAGCAACTGCACGATCATCTGAGCGCCATGCTGGTGCTCCAGGCGGTCAATCCGCCCGATCCGCCGGCGCTCAACACCGCGCTGATCGAGCGGGCGCGGACCGAGTTGAACCGGATCAGCCGCGAGGAGCGGGCCTATGCCCGCATCCGTCAGTTGCCGCAGGCGAGCAACACCAATCTGCGGCCCTGGACCATCGCCGAGCAGGTGCCGGGCGCGCGCGAGGTGTTCGTGCGGGCCTCCGGCGAGCCGTTCGAGAGCGGCATCGACGGGCTTTACACCTATGCCGGATTCTACACCGTGTTCCTGCCGGCGCTGGACACGGTGGCCCAGGACGTCGCCAGCGAAAGCTGGGTGTTGGGCCTGACGCCGGCCGGCCAGATCAGCGACAACGATCTGGTGATCCTGGCCAACGCCGTGCTGGGCCGGTATCTGGACGATTATCAGCGCCGCTGGGACGGCCTGCTGTCGGATGTCCGGATCGTGCCGTTCCGCGACCTGAACCATGCCCGCGACGTGACCAACCGGCTGGCCGGGGTCGAGTCGCCGCTGCGCAATTTCCTGACCCGCGCCTATGATCAGATCCGGATCTGGGAGCCGCCGCCGGCCCCGCCGGTCACGCCGGGCAGCGGCGGCACACCCGGCAGCGGCAGCATGCCGGGCGCGGTGGCGGCGGCGGGGCTCCAGCCGCCGAGCGGTCTGGCCGCCGCCGGCCTGCAGATCGCACAACGCGAGTTCAGCGCCCAGTCGAGTTCGCAGACCCTGAACTATTTCGACATTTTGTGGCGCAGCACCGGCGGCGGTCCGGCGGCAGCGGCGGGCGCCGCGGCACCGCCGGCCCAGACACCGGCGCAGCTTCGCAATTTCGAGCAGAATTTCCGCTGGCTGCGCGATTTCACGGTGACCCCGGCCAACGGCCCGTCGCGCCTGGACAGCCTGATCAACACCCAGATCCAGGGCGTCTATCGCCAGCTCGTCTCGGCCGATCCGTCGGCGCCGGGCGGCGGGCTGGCGCTGGGTGGCGGAGGCGGGGGCGGCGGTCCGACCGGCGGCGCGATCGCCGATCTGGCGGCGGCGGCACCGCAACTGCCGCCGCTGGTCGGGGGGCTGGCAGGCACCCTGGCGCAGGACAGCTCGTCGATCGCGGTCGGCGGGCTGAGGGCCACGCTCAACAACAACTGGCAGGGCTCGGTCCTGCGCTCCTGCACCCAGGCGCTCAACGGCCGGTTCCCGTTCGCGGCCAGCGCCACCGACGTGCCGCTGCAGGATTTCGCCCGGCTGTTCGCGCCCGGCGGGCTGATCGACAACTTCTTCACCGCCCGGCTCGGACCCTATGTCGATACCGCGCAGAACCCGTGGGTGTCGCGGGAGGTCAGCGGCGTCAATGTCGGCATTCCGCCGGCCGTGCTGGCCCAGTTCCGCCGCGCCGCGGACATTCGCGACAGCTTCTTCAGCGGCGGCGCGGTGCGCATCACCTTCACCGTGACCCCGGTCGATCTCGATCCGACCGCCAACGCCGTGCTGCTGGAGATCGACGGCCAGACAGTGACCTTCAACCACACCGCACCGCGCGGCCAGAACATGAACTGGCCGGGCAGCGGTGCCGGGCTGGCGCGGGTGGCGTTCTCGCCGGCCAGTGCGGGGCAGCTTTCGACCCAGCAGGAGGACGGCCCCTGGGCGCTGTTCCGCCTGCTGCGCCGCGCCAATCTGCGGATGCTGGCGCCCGACCGGTTCAACGCGACGTTCAATCTGGGCGGGCGCAGCGCGACCTTCGAGTTCCGCATCGGCTCCGCGATCAATCCGTTCAACCCGACCCTGCTGGGAGGGTTCCAGTGCCCACCGGCGCTCTAGCCTCGGGCGGGCCGCCCGCCCGCGACCCGACCCCGCCGGCCGGCGCCGGAGCGGGACCGGGCTTTCACGGCAAGCTGCCGGCGAAGGGCGATTTCGTCACGCGCCGCCTGCCGCGCAGCTTCGTCGAGTCGTGGGATGCCTGGTTGCAATCGGCCATCGCGTGCAGCCGCGACCAGTTGGGAGAGGGCTGGCTGGAGGCCTATCTCAACGGGCCGATCTGGCGTTTTGCCCTGGCCGCCGGGCTGTGCGGCGACAGCCCCATGACCGGCGTGCTGATGCCGAGCGTCGACCGGGTCAACCGGCATTTCCCGCTGACCCTGGCGGTTGCCGTGCCGGGCTGCGACAGTCCGGCGGCGTTGCCGGTCACCGGCAGCGGATGGTACCGGTCGGCCGAGGATCTGGCACTGTCATCGCTGGACGAGGACTTCGATTTCGAGCGGTTCGACGCCGCGGTCGAGGCGCTGGGCGCGCCGGAGTTCGACCCGGCCGGCGATTGGGCGGGCGCGGCGGGCGAGCGGTCGAGCAGCGGCTGGCGGATCGGCGCCGGCATCGACGGCGATCCCGCGCCGGCCTATGCGGCCATCACCGATCGCCTGCTGCGCCGCGCCCTGCCGCGCTACGGTGTGTGGTGGACCGCCGGTTCGGGGGAGATCGCGCCGACCCTGCTGGTCTGCCCGGCGCTGCCGCCGATCGGCGGGTTCGCCGCGCTGATCGACGGCCAATGGCCGCGCTGGGGCTGGTCCGGCCAGCCGGCGTTTCTTGCCGCCGACCCGGACGACCGGGCATGACGGGAGCCGTCCGGTCCATGATCTCCGGCCCGTCGTTCCGCCCCGGCCAGTCCTTCCGCTATGTCTCGGCATCGTGCAGCCATGTCGGCATGGTCCGGCAGATCAACGAGGACGCGGTTCTCGACCGTTCCGATCTCGGGCTGTGGGCGGTGGCCGACGGCATGGGCGGGCACAGCGCCGGCGACTATGCCAGCCGGCTGATCGTGCAGTCGCTGGACGGGGTGGCGCCGCCGGCCGCCGCCGGGCCGTTCCTGGCGGACGTTCGGACCCGGCTGAAGGACGTCAACCGTCACCTGCGCGAGACCGCGGGCGACGGCGACGGCCGCCGGATGATCGGCAGCACGGTGGTCGCGCTGCTCGGCTTCGGCGGCTATTACTGCTGCCTGTGGGCGGGCGACAGCCGGGCCTACCGGCTGCGCGGCGGCGAGCTGGTGCAGATCACGCGCGATCACAGCCACGTCCAGGAGCTGGTCGAGCGCGGCCTGCTGGCGCCCGAACAGGCGGCGGGTCACCGGCTGGCCAATGTCATCACCCGCGCCGTCGGCGTCGATGACGAGCTGACGCTGGACAAGCGGAACGAGCGCGCCTACCCGTCCGACGTGTTCCTGCTGTGCTCCGACGGCCTGACCCGCAACGTGTCCGACCAGGAGATCGCCGGACTGCTCGGCTGCCCGGATATCGGGGAGGCGATCGATCGGCTGGTGGATCTGGCGCTGGAGCGCGGTGCACCCGATAATGTGTCCGCGGTCGCGGTGCGCTGGCACGCCGCCGCTCCGAACCGCCGATGACGATGCCCGCCGCCGCCCGCGGGCCGGGCTTTCGCGCGTCCCGCACGGCGCCGGGCGATCTGGGGGAGCCGGACCGATGACGGTTCTGGAGCAGGCCTTCCGCTTCGAATCCTCGGCGGCCAGCCATCTCGGGCTGGTTCGCACGCTCAACGAGGACGCCTATCTGGACCGCCCCGACCTCGGCCTGTGGGCCGTGGCGGACGGCATGGGCGGGCATGATTCCGGCGATTTCGCCGCGCGGCTGATCGTCCGGACCCTGGACGGCATCGCGCCGCCGGCCAGCCCCGCGGCGTTTCTGGCCGAGGTCAAGGCCCGGCTCAACCAGGCTCATGACGAGCTGCACGGCGAGGCGGCACGGCGCGGGCCGGAGCACCTGATCGGCAGCACGGTGGTGGCGGTGCTGGTGTCCGGCCAGCATTTCGCCTGCATCTGGGCCGGCGACAGCCGGCTCTACCGGTTCCGCCGCGGCACGCTGGTCCAGATCACCCGCGATCACAGCCATGTCCAGGATCTGATCGAACTGGGAGAGCTGTCGGCCGAGGAGGCGGACAACCACCCCCACGCCAACATCATCACCCGCGCAGTGGGCGCCGCCGAACATCTCGTGCTGGATCTGCGCCGCGACCGGCTGGAGCCGGACGATATCCTGCTGCTGTGCAGCGACGGGCTGAGCCGCACCGTGCCCGAAGCCGAGATCGCCACCGAGCTGGGCCGCGGCGACATCGCGGATGCGGCACCGCGGCTGATCGAACTGGCGCTGCGGCACCATGGCCGCGACAACATCACCGCGGTCGCGGTGGCCTGCCGCGCCCAGCCCTCGCCCGCCGCCGGACCCGACCCGGAGCCCCGGGCCCGGCCGGCCGGCGATCCGGAGGCGCAGGACGCGGGCGAGGCGATCGCCGGGGCGGCGCCGGGACGGATCGAGGCGGGGGACGAGGGCTCCGAACCGACCCTGCCGCCGCTCGGCAGCGATTGGGCCGGGCAGGGCGGGGCGCCGGACCGTCCCGAGCGGCTGGGCCGCTATCGGGTGCAGGACAAGCTGGGCGAAGGGGCCATGGCGGAGGTGTTCCGGGCGTTCGACCCGGACATCGGCCGGTCTCTGGCGATCAAGATGCTGCGGCACGAGGTTGCCGACGACGCGGAATACAATGCCCGGTTCCTGCGCGAGGCCAAGGCGGTCGGGGCGCTGAACCATCCCAACATCGTCGCGATCTACGATGTCGGCCAGGCCGAGGGCCGGCCCTACATCGTCATGGAGCTGATCGAGGGGCGGCCGCTCGACCGGGTGATCGAAACCGATCTGATGATGCCGGTGGAGGACGTGATCCGGATCGGCATCCAGTTCGCCCGCGGGCTGGCCTATGCCCATGCCCGGGGCATCGTCCACCGCGACGTCAAGCCGAGCAATGCGCTGCTGCTGCCCGACTCGACCACGGTCAAGATCACCGATTTCGGGATCGCCCGGTTCGAGGATGCCGACCGGATGCATCAGACCCAGGCCGGGATGGTGATCGGCACGCCGCAATACATGTCGCCGGAGCAGGCGCGCGGCGAGCATGTCGATGGCCGGTCCGACCTGTTCTCGCTGGGCGCCATTCTCTACGAGCTGCTGACCGGGCGGAAGGCGTTCACCGGCAACAGCATGACCGCGGTTCTGCTGAAGATCACCCAGGAAGACCCGCCGCCGATGCGCGAGTTCGTGCCCGACCTGCCGGTCGGGCTGGTGCGGATCGTCGAAAAGCTGCTGCGCAAGCAGCCGGAGCGGCGCTTCGCCTCCGGCGACGAGCTGGCCCAGGCGCTCGGCCACGAGCTCGACATTCTGGTGGAGGAGCAGCGGAGCGGGCAGAAGCGGCGCCGGATTTCGGCCTGGATGGTGTGGACCGCCGCGACCGCGCTGATCCTGACCGGCCTGGTCGCCGGCATCGGCTGGTTTCTGCACCGCGCCCAGACCCAGTCCATCGAGGCCCAGTTGATGGATTTCGGCGATTCGCTGGCCATGGATCTGGCCGGCGATCTGGGCGTGATTCTGGGGCCGGAGCTGGACTGGGGGCGGGCGCAGGTGCTGATCCACGAGACCGCGCGGCTGTGGACGGTCTCCGACCTCGCGGTGACCGACGATCGCGGCATCGTGCGCGGCGCCATCGACCCTGCCCGGATCGGCCGGCCCTTCGTGCCGCCCGAGGGGCTGGTGCCCCAGCCCGCGATGGACGGCGTCGAGGTGGCGCGGCTGGAGACCGTGGCAGGTCTGGCGGGCTACCAGTTCACCGCACCGATCGGCGGCCCGGAGGCCGGGATCGGCCGGCTCCATCTGGGCGTGTCGGGGCGGATGGGACAGGAGATGTCGGACCTGACCCTGGGCGTGATCGCCTGCCTGGCGGTGCTGGCCCTGGCCACGGTGGTCTGCGCGTCGATGGTGGTGCGCCACGCCATGCTGCAGCCGCTGCGCACCCTGCGCCGGTCGTTCGAGGCGCTGGCGGCCGGCAACGACGCCTGCCACATCACCCATTCGCGCACCGACGAGATCGGCGCGGTCTATGACAGCTTCAACACCCTGGCCGAAACCCTGCGCCGCCGCTCCGAAACCGGGCGGTGAGGGCGGGCGGGCTGGATGTTGCGGGCAGTCGGCCTCACAATACGAACAGCGCGAACAGGTAGAGCAGGCAGCCGACCAGGGCGCCGACCAGGGTGCCGTTCATCCGGATGTATTGCAGGTCGCGGCCGACCGCGAGTTCGATCCGGTCGGCGAAGACGTCGGTATCCCATTGGCGGATCACGCCGGCCAGGAACTCCCCGATCTCGCCGCGCCACGACGCGGCCATGGTGTGCACCAGCCCCTCGATCCGGTCGTCGACCCGATGCTGCAATGCAGCATCGGTGGCCAGCGCCTCGCCGAAGGTGCGGAGCCGGTCGGCCAGGGCCGTGCGCATCGCCGGGCTGCCGGCCCCCTCCGGTCCGACCAGCGCGCGGTGCAGCTCGTCCCACAGGGCGCCGATCGCGTTCTGGACCGCCGGGCTGTCGATCGTCTGGTCCTTGATCGCCTCGACCCGCTCGCGGAAGGCCTGCGAGAATTGCAGCTTGATGATGCCGTCGGCGAGGGTGCGGTCGAAGGTGCGGCGCAGTTCGTGATCCGGCCGGGCGGCATCGTCGAGCAGATCGGCGATGCCGCCCACGATCGCCTGGGCGATCTGGCGGTCGATCACCTTCGGAATCCAGCGATGGCGGCGCGCGCCTACGGCTTCGGCGATGGTGTCGCGGTTGCGCTCCAGGTTCTCCCGCACGAAGCCGAGCGCGCGGTCGAACAGCAGGTCGTGATGCCCGGCCTCGCGCAGCGCGGCCAGCACCTTGCC
>CAZTNV010000218.1:0-7385 GCA_964615535.1 uncultured Mycobacteriaceae bacterium
GGAATCGGTGGCCGGCTTCGATCGGAATCAGTGGCCGCAATCATCGGAATCCGCACGCAGCGAGCTTGTAATCGCGCTCCTGCGACGCATAGCCATCGGAATGGAAGCCGTTGGGGAAGAATTTCAGGAAGCGGCTGCGGGCGCCAGCGAAGCCGGAATACTTCGGGTCACTTTTGCCTGCGTCATCGTGCAACTGCCGCCAGACATCATCAGCATTGTCGCCTTCCGTGCATTGGACTCCATCGGCAAGGCCGAAGAACCGGCCGTTCATCCTGACGAGCCGAAGCTCTTTCTTACCCAGTTTGCCGGTGCGGATCGTTTCAGCCTTGCTCATTCGCCCCCCCTTCCTCGATCTCCTCGTCTGAGATGGTCCCCATTGCCCGGACAGTTTTGCGGCCGGGATAGGCTTGGTTCAGGTCCGTGTCATGCCGCCAATCGATCCCGGCCGGGACGCCCTGGTGGGCCTCGGCCGGGGTTTTGCCGCCGAACGCCGAGTGCGGCCGGTCAACGTTGTAGCAATCGATCCACCGGCCGATCCCGGTCCTCGCCTTGCTGCCCAGTTCGAAGGCGTGGAGATCGACACACTCGTACTTCAGTGACCGCCACAGCCGCTCGATGAACACGGTGTCCATCCAGCGGCCCCGTCCATCCATCGATACCCGGATGCCGGCTGCGGTCAAGAGGCCGGTGAAACGAGGGCTGGTGAACCGGCTGCCACCCGCCTTCGCGAGTGCAGGCTCCGATCGGTGTTGAAGATCTCCGGTCGGGCGAGTTGCCGAGGATGCGGACGGCAACGCCAGCGCCGAGACCGGCGCCCCGCCTGCCGGTCAACAGGCGGCGGTCCAAGGATTGATCACGGTGAGGCCGGCGGCATTGAACGCGCTGGTGTCGCGCGATGCCACGGCGAATCCGTGCGCGGCGGCGATCGCGGCGATGTAGCCGTCGGGCGTGGGGAAGCCCCTTCCGGCCGCGCGCGCCTTGACGGCGTGATCGGCATAGCGCCGCGCTGCCGACGTATCGAAGGGCAGGATGCGGGTGGCGAACTCGTCCAACACGTCGTCGAGCGCAGCGGCCAAGGCGTTCTTACGCTTTCCGGCCGGCAAGGCGCCAATGCCGAACAGAAGTTCGGCGACGGTGATGCTTGAAAGGAACAACGTCTCGGCCGACTGAGCATCGAGCCATTCGCGCACCCGCGGATGCGGTTCTCGCGTCATCGCTTCCGAGACGACGTTGGTGTCCAGCAGGATCATTCGAAGCGTCCCGTCATTCAAACTTCATGGGCTCGGCAGGACGCGTATCTCGGACCTGTTCAATCGCTTCGATATCAGCATTGGTGATGTCGTATTTCTGCCCGATCTCCCGCAAAGTCGTGCCGAGCCGCAGCCGGCCCTCGGGACGCACGGCGGCCTCGAGGATGGCGCGCATTTCCGCTTCGGCGCTGCGATTGTTCTGCGCCGCGCGGACTTTCAGGGCGCGATGCGCCTCGTCCGAGAGGTTGCGGATGGTGACGGCGGCCATGATGGCGTCCTCCGAGGAATGACTGCAATGATATCATAATAGGTCATGTGATAGCATTTTTCAAGGGTGATGGCGGCGCTCGCGCGCCGCCGAACCTCCAGACCGGGATGCCGAATCGGTGGAAAACGGCCGGGGACGGTCCGCCGGCATGGTTGCCGGTGACATTGTGAGTTTCTTTATGTTTTCAGGTTAAACGGGTGGGCTAGGTCAACCTCGATCGGGGGGCAGCGCCAGCTTTCATGACGCCCGGCGATATCATCAAGATCCTGAACGACCACGAGAAGTGGCTGTCCAAGAAACCCGGCGGCCGGCGCGCCAATCTGGCGATGCAGGATCTCAGCAGCGTCGCCCTGCCCGGGGCCCGGCTGCGCATGGCCAAGCTGTCCGGGGCCCAGCTCAAGCGGGCCAATTTCCACGGTGCGGATCTCAGCAATTGCGACCTGTTCGGGGCCAATCTGCAAAAGGCCATCCTGACCGAGGCCAACCTGACCAATGCCGATCTGCGCGGCGCCCAGTTGCGCGGCGCCAATCTGGCCAAGGCCAATCTGGAAAACAGCGATCTGCGCGAAGGCGCGCTGATGAACGCGGATACCGAAAAGGGCATCACGCGGCTGCGCACCGATCTGGGCCGGGTCATTCTTGACGGCGCGGTGCTGGCCAATGCCAATCTGGCGCGGGCCAATCTGGGGAAATCCTCGCTGATCAAGGCGGTGCTGGACGGCGCCAAATTCAACCAGACCCGGCTGGTCGATGCCGATCTGGAGGAGGCCAGCCTGATCGGCATCGACCTGTCGGGTGCGGATCTCAGCGGCGCCCGGCTGTGCGGCTGCAATCTCACCGATGCGATCCTGGCCGGCGCCTGCTTCAAGGGCGCGGATCTGTCGGATGCCGATCTCAGCCATGTCGATCTGGCCTGCGTCGATCTGAGCGACACCACCCGGTCCGGATCGCCGGCACCGGCGATCGGCGCGGGCCTGACGCTGCCGATCCAGAAGCTGCTGCAGGATCATTCCCGGTGGATCGAGTCCAACGGCCATAGCGGCGCCCGCGCCGTGCTGGACGGCGCCGATCTGAGCCATGCCGACCTGCCGGGCGTCAACCTGTCGGGGGCCAGCCTGCGCGGCGTGCGCCTGATCAATGCCCGGCTGCCGGGCGCCCGCATGGTCATGGCCGATCTGGCCCAGTCCGATCTGGCCAAGATCGACCTGCGGGACGCCATCCTGGACGGCACCAATTTCAGCCACTGCAATCTCAGCCGTGCCGATCTGTCCGGTGCCAAGCTCGGTCCGGTCGAGATCCGGAGTGCCGGCGGCAGGGATATCGGACGGTACTGGCCGGTCAACCTGTCGGGGGCGAAACTGGTGGGCGCCGACCTGCACACCGCCGATCTGCACGGCGCCAACCTGTCCGGCGCCGATCTGACGCTGTGCGATCTGAGCGAGGCCAACCTGTCGGGATGCGACCTCGACGACGCGATCCTGATCGAAACCGTCACGACCGACGCCACCATGCCCGAAGCGTGACGCACGCTCGACCGAAGGGTTGAGGGATCGGGACCGGACGGCGCCGGACGCGCCCCGAAAGGTGCGACGATCGGGCGGTGCGACGATCCTGCTCGACCGAGGCTCGCGAAAGCATGGCCGCGGGAACCGGGCTGTGATACCAAGCTTTCGGCTCGGCCCCGGCGCGAGGGCCGGCGGCCCGGTGCCGTCGGCGCCGTCGCCCGATATCGGGCCATACCGGACATGATCGTTCCGACCGCGCCCCGATCGCCCCGGACCGATCACCGAACATGGGATTATCATGCGCCTGCTTCGAGTGCTGCCGGAAGGCACGTCCTACGATTTCGTCAAGCGGAAGATCCCGGCATTTTTCATATCCATGGCTTTGCTGGTCGGCGCGATCGTGTCGCTCGCGGTCAACGGTCTCAATCTCGGCATCGATTTCACCGGCGGCATCCTGATCGAGATCCGGGCGCCCGGCCCGGTCGATGTCGGCGGGTTGCGCAGCCGGCTCAACGCGCTGGATCTGGGTGCGGTCGAATTGCAGGAGTTCGGCGACGCCAATGACGTGCTGATCCGGGTGCAGCGCCAGGACGGCGGAGAACAGGCCCAGAACGCGGCGGTCCAGACCGTCCGCGAGGCGCTGGGCGACGGGTACGAGTACCGCCGGGTCGAGGTGGTCGGCCCGCGGATCGGCGACGAGCTGTTCCGGGACGGCGTGATCGCGGCGGTCTGTGCGGTCCTGGCGATCGCCGCCTATGTCACCTTCCGGTTCGAGTGGCAATTCGGGGTCTCGGCGCTGTTCGCGACCTTCCACGACGTGGTGACCACGGTCGGCCTGTATTCGATCCTGCAGCTCGAATTCAACCTGACCTCGGTCGCCGCGCTGCTGACGCTGGCCGGCTATTCGATCAACGATACCGTCGTGGTGTTCGACCGGGTTCGCGAGACGCTGCGGCGGCACAAGACCGCCAGTCTCGAGGCCGTCATCAACGAAAGCGTCAACCGCACCCTGGCGCGCACCATCCTGACCAGCGGCACGACCTTGATGGCGGTGCTGCCGCTGCTGCTGTTCGGCGGCCCGATCCTGTTCAATTTCAGTTTGGCGCTGGCCTGGGGCATCCTGATCGGCACCTATTCCTCGATCTTCGTTGCCGCTTCGCTGCTGCTCTACCTGCCGCCGATCGACCGCGCCCGCGCGCAGCGGATCGAGGCGGCCGGCGCCGCGGCGACCGACCGCCCCGCCGGACCGACGGGCTGAGCCCCGCCGGTCAGGCGTCGTAATCGAGGCCCCAGTCGCGATAATGGGAGCGGTCGTCGATCCAGTCCTCGCGCACCTTGACGAACAGGCTGAGATGGACGCGCCGCTCCAGCATCTCTTCGAGGTCGCGCCGGGCCGACTCGCCGACCATCTTGATCATCCGGCCGCCCTTGCCCAGCACGATCGGCTTCTGGCTGTCGCGCTGGACGGTGATCACCTGCGCGATGCGCAGGCTGCCGTCGCGGAAGTCCTCCCAGCTCTCGGTGTCCACCGCCAGGGCATAGGGCAGCTCCTGGCGCAGATGGAGGAACAGCTTTTCCCGGGTCACCTCGGCGGCCATCAGCCGCATCGGCATGTCGGTGATCTCGTCCTCGGGATAGAGCCAGGGCCCCGCCGGCACGCGCTCGGCCAGAGTGCGGCGCAGATCCGCCACGCCGTCGCCGGTCAGGGCCGAGATCATGAAGGTGTCGGTGAAGCGGCCCTCGGCGTTGAGCGCCTGACTCAAATCGAGCAGCCGCGGGCGGTGCACCTCATCGATCTTGTTCAGGGCCAGTATCGCCGACCGCTCGGCCTGGGTCAGCCGGGCGACGATGGCTTGGGTGTCCGGGTCGATCTCCTTTCGCGCGGCATCGACCAGCAGCACGATCAGATCGGCATCCTCGGCGCCCTTCCAGGCCGCGGCGACCATGGCCCGTTCCAGCCGCCGCCGGGGCGTGAAGATGCCCGGCGTATCGACGAACACCAGTTGGCTGGCGCCCTCGATGGTGATGCCGAGGATGCGGAACCGCGTGGTCTGGACCTTGGGCGAGACGATCGCGACCTTGGTCCCGACCAGCGCATTGAGCAGCGTCGACTTGCCGGCATTCGGCGCGCCGATCAGCGCGACGAAGCCGCAGCGCCGGCCCTCGTCCGGCTGATCGGGGGCGGCCGGGTCGGAGCGCTCTGGGGTCACGTGGTCACCAGGGTTTCCAGCAGTCTGGCAGCAGCCAGCTTGGCGGCGGCGCGCTTGGTCGTGCCGGTGGCGGTCACCGCCGGGTGCCCGCCGACCTCGACCCTGACCTCGAACACCGGCTCGTGGTCGGGTCCGGCGCGCGACACGGTTTCATAGCGCGGCAGCGGCAGCCCGCGGGCCTGCGCCCATTCCTGAAGCGCGGTCTTGGGGTCCTGCGGCGGCCCGCCGTCGCGCTCCACCGCATCGGCCCAGGCACGGCGAATCAGGCGCCGGGCGGCATCGAACCCGCCATCCAGATGAACCGCGCCGATCACCGCCTCGCAGGCATCGGCCAGGATCGCGGCATTGTCGCGGCCGCCGGCGGTTTCCTCGCCGGTCGACAGCAGCAGGTAGCGGCCCAGGCCGAGCGCCGCCGCGACCCGGCTCAGCGTCTCGCGGCGCACCAGGGCGGTGTGCCGACGCGCCAGGGCGCCTTCCGGTTCATCCGGAAACCGCTCCAGCAGCCACTCCGCGATCGCCAGGCCGAGCACGCGGTCGCCCAGGAATTCCAGCCGCTCATAGCCGAACCGGGCGGTGCCACGGTCCTCCGGATTGATGCTCGGATGCATCATGGCTTCGTTGAGCAGGGTCGGCCGGTGGAAATCGTGGCCGAGCACCCGGGCCAGGTCGCCCCAATGCGCTGCGGTGCCAGGGGGCTGCATTCGCCGATCCGACACCCTATTCGATACCGATGAACATGCGCTCGAGGCGCAGTTCGCGGGGCCATCGCCAGATCTGCCAGAACGCGCCATGTTCCAAACTGAACCAGATGAATTCCGCCCGCCCGACCAGGTTTTCCTCCGGAACGAAGCCGACCTGGAGCGTCCGGCTGTCCTGGCTGCGGTCGCGATTGTCGCCCATCATGAAATAGTGCCGCTCCGGCACGACAAAGACCGGCGTGTGATCGAGCGGCCCGTTGTCGCCGAGTTCACGGATGTAATGCTGGCGGCCATTGGGCAGAGTTTCGATGAACACCGTGCCGTGCTCGACCCGGCCATAGGCATCGGTCGTTTCGTAATCGTTGACCCGCTCCCGCTGCACCGGCTGGTCGTTGATGTAGAGAATGCCGCTGCGCATCTGAATGCGGTCGCCGGGCAGCCCGATCACGCGCTTGATGTAGTCGGTCGAGGGATCGCTGGGCAGTTTGAAGACGGCGACGTCGCCCCGCTCCGGCGCCTGGGACAGCAGTCGACCGGAAAACAGCGGCAGTCCGAAGGCGATGGTATAGCGGCTGTAGCCGTAGGAAAACTTCGAGACGAACAGGTAATCGCCCTCCAGCAGCGTCGGCACCATCGAGCCCGAAGGGATGTTGAACGGCTCGTAGGCGAAGGTCCGAACGGCAAAGGCGATCAGGACGGCATAGAGAATGGTCCTGAGCGTTTCGCCGACGCCGCTGGATCGCTTGGTTTTCATGAGGGTCCGGTCTGCCATGATGCACGTTTTGCCTGTATCGGCCGGTCGAATCCCGCGGCCCGTCACCTGTATCGGCCGCTGAACGGCGGAAATCAACCCTCGGCCGCCGGGGCCATTGCGTAGATGATCACCAGTGCCTGGGCCTGGGGGAAATCGTCGGTCATGGTCAGGTGGAGCACCGGAACCCTGCCCGGCGGCGTGATCGCCTGAAGCCGGGCCAGAGCGCCGCCCGACAGCACCAGGGTCGGCTGGCCGCTGTTCAGGTTGACCACGCCCATGTCGCGCCACGCCACGCCCTGCCGGATGCCGGTGCCGAGCGCCTTGGAGCATGCCTCCTTGGCGGCGAAGCGCTTGGCATAGCTGGCGGCGCGGTTCATCCGGCGATCCGACTTGGCCTGCTCGATTTCGGTGAACACGCGACCGGTGAAGCGGTCGCCCCAGCGCTCCAGCATTCGCTCGATGCGGCGGATATCGGTGAGATCGTTGCCGATGCCGATGATCATGCCGCGACTGCCAATGGCGCCTGATGGCTGGCACGAGTCATGCGGTGCGCTCGCTTGCGGCCCATTCGCCAGGGGCCCGATCGCGGGCGGCGTTCATCAGGTGGCGCATGCGCTTGACCGCCGCATCCAGACCGCTGAAGATCGCCTCGCCGATCAGGAAATGCCCGATGTTCAGTTCGACGATAGTGGGGATTGCC
>CAZTNV010000219.1:0-7329 GCA_964615535.1 uncultured Mycobacteriaceae bacterium
CGCGCCTGGACCGGGCCGTAGCGGACGCCGTCGATGATCTCGCGGATGTCGTCGACGCCGGTGCGCGAGGCGGCGTCCATTTCCATCACGTCGACATGCCGGTCGGCGGCGATGGTGCGGCACGATTCGCAGACGCCGCAGGGCGTGACGGTGGGGCCGGTCAGGCTGCCGTCGGCGCCCAGGCAGTTGAGCGCGCGGGCGATGATCCGGGCGGTGGTGGTCTTGCCCACGCCGCGCACCCCGGTGAGGATGAAGGCATGGGCCAGCCGGCCGGCGGCGATGGCATTGGTCAGGGTGCGCACCAGCGCCTCCTGCCCGATCACCTCGGCAAAGGTGGCCGGCCGGTATTTGCGCGCCAGCACGCGATAGGCGGCGCCATTGCCGGCAGCCGGGGCGGCGGCGAGCGGGGCGGATGCGGTATCGTCGCTCATCTCGGCACCGATCATAGGCCGAGGGGCCGCCGGGTCCAAGGGCGGTGCGCGGACGGAGCCGGCGATCTAGAGGTGAGCGACGGTCAGCTCGACCGGCCAATGCTCGCGCAGATACTCCGCGACGAGACGCCGGTGGCAATGGTGCGGCTTGGCCTCGCTGCACAGCAGACAGGCGTCGGCGAACTCGGCCGGGTCGAACTGCCGCTCGATCCGCCGTTCGGCGATCAGGTCCAGAAACCGGCGCTGATATTCGGCCCAGGAAATCTGTTTCTGTCGGTAGGCCTTCAACACCTCGTCGGTCGGCGCGAGCAGTGCGGCATGGCGGTAGTCGATGCCGCCGATCCGCTTCAGAAAATAGGCCAGATCCTGGGCCTTGGCGAACCCGGCGAGCTGGGAGGACGTGTGCAGCCGCACATCGACCACCCGCCGGACCCCGGCCCGTTCGAGCCGGCCGAAAAAACCCTCCGCCGTGGTCTGGGTGAAGCCGATGGTGGTCAGGATCACGGTTGAAGCGGGCACCGTTCAGTAGGGTGATGACCCTTTCGGCAGCAGAAGAAACGGGTCCGCGATTTCCCGGCCCTGAGTATTAAACCACCGCGCATCGGAGGTCGGGATTTCCGGATCGTAGGTACGATGATCGGGATCGTGGGCCGCGTCATCCATCACAAGATTTATTCCATCAAAGAACACGGTTCCGAGAAATCCACCGACCAGCGTTCCTGCATAGGATCGATCGGGGATTTGGCCTAACGCAACTGCGAGACGCTGTGCGAAACAGGGAGCATTCCAGACCACCACGCCGGACGAGGTCGTGTGCAATTGGTCGCCGGTCCCGCCATGACAGCTCATCATGAGGATCAGCCGGTGGTCGGCCGGGAGGTCATCCCGCCTCAATTGCGCCGCCAGCGCAGCGGCGGAAATGCTCAGCGGTCCCTTCTGCAATCCAGTGGGCCCAAATCCCGTCACATACTGCGCGACTATCGCGTTCCCGGCAATGCTGCCATGCCCATCAATCAGGAGAATAGCTTCGGAAGGCAGTCCATTCAGCGGGCCATGCGTTCCCGATTTCAACTGATTTATATTGGCGCCGGTTCGGATATTATAGTTCGTCTGGAGGACCGGGATATTTGAACCCTTGCAATCTTTTTCACTGGTTTGCAAAACGCTATCGATGTGCCCATAAAAGGGGCAATAATAGCACACTTTGGGGGCAGATGTCGTCGATTGAGAGTGGGTATACATAATCCGTCCCTTGAGGTCGCTTCTTAATGGGGCTTCAAAGATCTACGGGGGTGTTCATTCTGATACTCGTGTTCACAAAAAAAGCCACAATTTCCGGCCAGAGTTCAGTCAACAAAAGATATTATAACACAACAAACTAGATCATAAAGCAAGACTCACGTCAAATGCAATCAGGACTGCAGCTCTGCCGGCGGGAAGCGGCGATCCGCCTTGCGCCCCACGAATTGCGGTTATCGTCCGGCCGAACCCCGCCGCTCCGCCACTCTTGCCAGATAGAAGTGCCAGATCAGCAGCGATGCCGCCGTGCGCCTTGGGCGCCAGGGTTCGGCGGCCGTGCGCAATGCGGCGGCGGTCGGGCGTTCGGCCGTTTCGGTCAGCCATTGCCAGCCGAGCTGGAGCGCCAAATCCTGGGCGGGCAGCACGTCGGGCCGGCCGAGCGCCCAGAGCAGGTAGTTCTCCGCGCTCCACCGCCCGATGCCCGGCAGGGCGCACAGCCGCGCCATCGCCGCCTCGTCGTCGAGCCCGGCCAGCGCCTCGAGGTCGAGCCGGCCGTCGCGGACCTCCTCGGCCAGGGCGCGGCCATAGCGCGCCTTCTGCCGGCTGAAGCCGCAGGCCCGCAGGGCGTCGTCATCGAGCGCCAGGAACGGCCCCGGCGCCACCGATCCCGGCGCCCCCGATCCCGGCGCCACCGAGTCCGGCAGCGGCGGCCCCGGCGCCGCCGCGCCCAGCCGGTCGCACAGGCGCCGCCACATCGCCGCGGCGGCGGCGGTCGAGACCTGCTGTTCCAGGATGATCCGCAACAGGGTGCCGAACCCCGGCGGCCGCAGCCGGATCGGGAACACCCCGGCGATCCGGGCGGCCAGAGCGAAGGCCGGATCGGCAGAGGCGAGTGCCGCGACATCAAGTCGTAGCAAGGTTGCGGCGCGCGTCGGATCGTCAGGCGCGGCGGTCACGGTTCGTCACGGTTCGTCACGGTGCCGCACCACCCCGCCGCCTATCCGCGGATCTCGATCTCGTACCGCTCGATCACCGGGTTGGCGAGCAGGGTCTTGCACATCGCCTCGACCTGGGCGCGCGCCGCATCGGGGTCGGTTTCGGCCAGTTCCAGTTCGATCAGCTTGCCCTGGCGGACCTCGCCGACCCCGGCGAAGCCCAGACCGTGGAGCGCGTGCCCGATCGCCTTGCCCTGGGGATCGAGCACGCCGCCCTTCAACGTGATTTCCACCCGCGCCTTCACCCGATCCGCCCCCCTGCCTGTCCAGTCGATGTCGCGAAGGCGCCGCCGTTACGAAGAGGCCGCGCTGGACGGCGCCACCGGCGCCGGGGCGGTCTTCGGTTCCAGTGCCGTGACCTTGTCCTTGTCGTTGCTGCCGTTCTCCGGCATGATCCCGAGTCGGCGCGCGACCTCGCGATAGGCTTCTTCGACCTTGCCGAGATCGTGGCGGAACCGGTCCTTGTCGAACTTCTCGTTGGTCTGGACGTCCCACAGCCGGCAATTGTCCGGGCTGATCTCATCGGCCAGCACGATGCGCATCTCGCCGTGCTCGTTGTACAGCCGTCCGAACTCCAGCTTGAAATCGACCAGACGCAGCCCGATCCCGAGGAACAGCCCCGACAGGTAGTCGTTGACGCGGAGCGCCAGCGACATGATGTCGTCGAGATCCTGCGGCGAGGCCCAGCCGAACGCGGTGATGTGCTCTTCGGTCACCATCGGGTCGCCCAGCTCGTCGGACTTGTAGTAGAACTCCACGATCGAGCGGGGCAGCGGCGTGCCCTCGGCGACTCCGAATCGTTGCGAAAACGATCCGGCCGCGACGTTGCGCACCACCACCTCGATCGGGATGATCTCGACCTCGTGGACCAACTGCTCGCGCATGTTGATGCGCCGCAGGAAATGGGTCGGCACGCCGATCTCCCCCAGCCGCGTCATCAGGTATTCGGAAATGCGGTTGTTCAATACCCCCTTGCCGGAAATGACGCCCTTCTTCTGATTGTTGAAGGCAGTGGCGTCATCCTTGAAATATTGAATCAGGGTGCCCGGCTCCGGTCCTTCGAACAGGACCTTGGCCTTGCCCTCGTATATCCGCCTACGACGGCTCATGATAGTGTGCCTCCCGACGGGAAAAACGCGGCAATCGCTCGGCGATGGCCCCGGAGAAACCCATCATATAACAATCCATCGATCGCGTCTCAATTGCCTGTGGTCAATCATCCGGCGCGGCCGGCGGCGGCCGGTGCAGATCGACCGGCCGGTAGGGCACCTCGCCCGGCCGGCCGGCCGCGAACCGCCAGACCGGCACCACGCCCGCCCGGTCGACCGACGGCAGGGCGATCAGGCTGGACGATACCGTGCCGAAACCGGTATCGGTGAGCACGCAGAGCGCGCCGCGCGGCCCGGCATCGGGATCGTGCAGCCGGCTGGCCAGCAGCGCCTCCCATCCGGACCAGTCGCCGGTTTCGGGATCGGGCACCGGCGCCGCGCGGAACCGGCCGAGATGGATCGAGCGCGGGCAGGCCGGATCGTCCAGATCGTCGGCCGCCAGCATTGAATAGCCCTCGGGCAGGGGCCGCATCTCGATCCGGTTGGGCCGGCCGGCGCCGCGCGCGCCCGATCCCCGATTGGCCAGCCACAGCGCATCGCGATTGTCGGCAACGATCAGGTTGAACGGCCGGTAGGCATCGGCATTGAGATGGCCCAGCGCCTGCGCCGCCTCGATCGCGTCGGCATGGTCCAGCGCCTCCAGCACCAGCTCGCCGCGGCTGCGCTTGCCCGCCTCGGGTCCCAGCGTGCCGCGGCGGTTGAGTAGAATCGCGACCACGCCCTCGTCGTTCAGCCCGATCCAACTGCCGCCGGCCTGATCGTCGAAGCCGCCGACCACGCCCGGCCGGTCGTCCCAGTGGCGGGCCGGCCGCCGCCACGGCCGAGTCGCCATCTCGTCGCGATTGGCGGCGATCAGCACCGGCCATGGATGACCCGGCCGGCGCAGCGTGATTACCGTGCACATGACGGTTCCAAGGGCCTTTCCCCTGCGTTGAGCGCGGGTCCGGGCCGCGGCATGGCGGCCATTTGAACCGGCTCACTTAGCGCTTATGTCAATATCATGAAGTGGAAAGAGAAAAGCGGAGCCCTGCAAGAGCGGTCGTGCTGCAGAAAAGCGCATCGCGACGTTCAAAGGGGGAGGAGCAATCATGACCATGTTTGAAGACCGTGAAAAGGCCTTCGAGGCGAAATACCTGCACGATGAAGAGTTGCGATTTCGCGTGATGTGCCGGCGCAACCGGCTGATCGGGCTGTGGGCGGCCGAGCAGCTCGGGCTGAGCGGCGAGGCGGCCGATGCCTATGTCCGGTCGATGATCACCGCCCAGTTCGGCGAAGGGGTATGCCCGGACATTCACGACCGGCTCCATGCCGATCTGAACGCCAAGGGCGTCGACCTGTCCGACCATCGCCTGCGCCGGAAACTCGAGGAACTGCATGCCGCCGCGCACCGCCAGATCATGTCCGAGCCGGCGGCGGGCGGATGAACGCGCCCGGCGGCGACTGACAGGCCGGTCGCCGGCCCCCTGCCCGGCCCCCTGCCCGGCCCTGGCGGCGTCCAGACCGATACTCGATACAGAACTCGCGGAGCGCCGGGGCCCGACCGGCGCCCGAACCGGCCAGCGATCAGGCGGCCGGGTTGCCGCTCTTGGCATAGCGGGCCTGCCAGCGCTCCAGATCGGCGACGTGCTCAGCTTCTTCGGTGACGAATTCCTCGGCCATCGCGCGGATTTCCGGGTCCTGGGTCTTGTCCAGCACGCCGGCATAGAAATCGTGCGCCGCCCGCTCGCCCTCGAGCGCGATGTCGAAAGCGTAGTCGATGGTCATCATATAATGAAGTCCCTCGGCAGAGGCGGATTCGGGACTCTGACCGCCGGGCCAGCGAAACGCCTCGGGCTCCAGCTTCGGAATGTCGCGGAAGCCGGAGCGCTCGCGCGCGATCTCCAGATGCATGCGCGAGAATTTCGCCATCTGCCGGAAGAATCCCGAAACCTCCGCGTTGCCATAGCTGTCCATGGCATCGGCCAGTTCGGAGAAGCGCTGGGCGGCTTCCTCTTCCAGCTTGATGGCGTGCGCCAGAAATTCCCCGACATCGTTCATGACCAATCACCCCCCGGCACTTATGATATGTCACCTTATTCGATCGGGCGGCGAGGAACAAGGCGAGCGGCATGGGACGTTTACGAGAGAGCGCGGCGCGACTCGCCGCCGGCGGCGGGCTTCGGCCCCCGGCCGGCCGTCCGATTGCGTTCGGTCCGACGAGACCGCCGCCCGCGCTGAATGAATCCTGTATCTTGCGACCGTCAGGCGGCATGATCGCGTCATGGCCGCTGCCGAGTCATCGTTCCTGGATACCCGCATGATCATCGCCCTCGATGGCCCCGCCGCATCGGGCAAAGGCACCCTGGCGCGCCGGCTGGCGGCCGGTTTCGGGCTGCCGCATCTCGACACCGGCATGCTTTACCGCGCGGTCGGCCGGGCGGTGATCCGGGCCGGCGGCAATCCCTCCGCCGAGCCCGATGCGGCGGCGGCGGCGGGCGCCCTGTCGGCCGCGGATCTCGCCGATCCGGAGCTGCGTTCGGATGCGGTGGCCGAGGCGGCATCGCGGGTTTCGGCGATTCCCGCGGTGCGCCGGGCGCTGCTCGAGTTCCAGCGGCGGTTCGCCCATCAGCCGGGCGGTGCCGTGCTGGACGGCCGCGACATCGGCACCGTGGTGTGCCCGGAGGCCGACGCCAAGCTGTACGTCACCGCCGCCGTCCCGGTGCGTGCGCGACGGCGATTCGAGGAGTTGCGGGCCAACGGCCAAGCGGTTATATACGACGAAGTTCTGCGGGATATGAGACTGCGGGACGAACGCGACAGCAAACGCGCGATCGCACCGCTCGTCGCCGCTGTCGATGCCTATTTTCTGGATACCAGCGACCTCGACGCCGATCAGGCGTTCGCCAGGGCGCTGGCGTTCATTCATGGCCGGATGGGGCGGCGCAGTGCCGCCGCTGCCGGAGGGGATGATCGCAACGGACAAGACCGGGCCTGAGGGCCCGGCACACCGCCGGCGGGCTCTTCATGGCGGGACGACCCGCGGCACGCCGGACGGTTCGGGATTTTGAGGAGTATTCATGGCAGCAGCCACCGCCACCGCCAGCGGCGCACCGGGCGTCGACAAGGAAAGCTTCGCGGCGCTCCTGGACGAGGCTCTCGGCAAGGCCGACAGCTTCGAAGGCACGGTTGTCAAGGGCACGGTCGTCGCGATCGAAAACGACGTGGCGGTGATTGATGTCGGCCTGAAATCCGAGGGCCGCGTGCCGGTCAAGGAATTCAGCACGCCGGGCGCCCCCGCCGACCTCAAGGTCGGCGATCAGGTCGAGGTCTATATCGACCGGATGGAGGACAAGAACGGCGAGGCCGTCCTGTCGCGCGAGAAGGCGCGGCGCGAGGAGGCGTGGTCGCAGCTCGAGCGCGCGTTCAACGAACAGCAGCGCGTGACCGGCGTGATCTTCGGCAAGGTCAAGGGCGGCTTCACCGTCGACCTGTCGGGCGCGGTGGCGTTCCTGCCGGGCAGCCAGGTCGATATCCGGCCGGTGCGCGACATCTCGCCGTTGATGGGCACGCCGCAGC
>CAZTNV010000220.1:0-7306 GCA_964615535.1 uncultured Mycobacteriaceae bacterium
AGGGGCTGGGCGGCGGTCAGGTGCTGCGCCGCCACGTGCTGCGCAACGCCATGATCCCGGTGGTCACGATCGCCGGGCTGCAGTTCTCCTTCCTGATGGCCGGGGCGATCGTGGTGGAAAACGTGTTCACCCTGCCCGGCCTGGGCCGGCTGATCTTCCAGTCGGTCACCCAGCGCGACCTGATCGTGATCGAAACCGTGGTGGTGCTGCTGGCCGCCCTGGTGGTGACGGTGAATTTCGCGGTCGATCTGCTGACCGCGCTGATCGATCCGCGGCCGCGCCGTGCGGGATAGCGGCACCATGGCCCGGGCGCTGCGCCATCCCGGCCTGGTGCTGGGCGCGGCGATCACCGGGCTGCTGGCCGGGCTGGCGCTGCTCGGCCTGGTCTGGACGCCCTGGCCGATCGAGGGCGCCGGGGTGCGGATCGCCGACCGGTTTCAGGGGCCGAGCTCCGCCCACTGGCTGGGCACCGACCGGCTCGGCCGCGACCTGCTGTCGATGCTGATGGCCGGGGCGTGGACCTCGATCTCGATCGGCGCGGCGGCGGTGGCGATCGGGCTGGCCGGCGGGGTGCCGCTGGGGCTGGCCGCGGCGACGGCGGGCGGCTGGATCGACGAGGTCATCGGGCGGATCATGGATCTGACCTTCGCCTTTCCGGCGCTGCTCACCGCGGTGCTGATCGCCGCGATCTGGGGGCCGGGCGCGGTCAACGTCATCGTCGCGATCGGCCTGTTCAACGTCGCGGTGTTCGCCCGGGTGACCCGCGGCGCGGCGCAGCAGATCCAGCGGCGGGAGTTCGTGCGCGCGGCGCTGGCGCTCGGCCGCACCCGGCTCGATGCGGCGCGGCGCCATGTGCTGCCCAACGCCGCCGGGGTGCTGATCGTGCAGGCCACCGTCCAGTACGCGGTGGCGATCCTGGCCGAGGCCGGCCTCAGCTATCTCGGCCTGGGCGTGCCGCCGCCCCAGCCGAGCTGGGGCCGCATGCTCAACGAGGTCCAGACCATCATGTATCTCCACCCCGGCCAGGCGGTCATCCCCGGTCTCGCCATCGTGCTGGCGGTGATCGGCCTCAATCTGCTGGGCGACGGGTTGCGCGACCTGCTCGATCCCCGGCTGCGCGTGCTGCGGGCGGGATGAACCGCCGGTCAGTACAGCCCGCCGGTGCCGTTCAGGGCATTGTCCGCGGTTTCGCCGAAAGCCGTGGCCGGCGGCGCGGAGCGCGGCTCGAAGCCCGGCCGGAACGCCTCCAGGATGGCGCCGGACCCGCCCTGCGACGCCCGGTAGCCGGTTTCGCGATCGACCCAGGCCATCACCGTCCCCGGCGGAATGGGGAAGGGCCGGTCCGGCCGGTCGGCCAGCGCCTCCTGCATGAACTCGCCGAAAATCGGCACCGCCGTGCCCGACCCCGATTCGCCGGCGCCGAGCGGCCGCGGCTCGTCGAAGCCGACATAGACGCCGACCGCCAGATCGGGCGAGAACCCGACGAACCAGGCATCGCGGACATCGTTGGTGGTGCCGGTCTTGCCGGCCAGGGTGCGGCCCAGCGCGGCCAGCCGCGCCGCGGTCCCGCGCTGCACCACGCCCTGCAGGATCGAGCTCATCTGATAGGCGGAGATCGGATCGACCACCTGCTCGCGCTGCCGTGCAACCTGCGGCGTCGGTTGCCCGGCGCGCCAGCCGGCGCCGCCGCAGCCGTCGCAGTCGCGAGTCTCGGCCCGGAAGATGGTCCGGCCGGTGCGGTCCTGGATGCGCTCGATCAGATGCGGCCGGAGACGCGCGCCACCATTGGCGATCATGGCATAGGCATTGGTCAGCCGCAGCAGCGTCGTCTCGCCGGCACCCAGCGCCATGGCCGGCAGCAGCGGCATGTCGTCGTAAATGCCGAAGGCCGTGGCCACGTCGCGCACCGGCTCGATGCCCATCTCCTCGACCAGCCGAACGGTCATCACGTTGATCGACCGTTCGACGCCGACTCTCAGGGGCGACATGCCGCGGAACTGGCGATTGTAGTTGGCCGGCCGCCAGCGCGGCAGGTTCCGTCCCTGAGCCATCTCGATCGGCACGTCGAGCAGCAGCGTGCTCGGGGTATAGCCCTGCTCCAGCGCCGCCAGATAGACGAACGGCTTGAATGCCGATCCCGGCTGGCGATAGGCCTGGGTGACGCGGTTGAACTCGCTGATGGCGTAACTGAACCCGCCCGACATCGCGCGCACCGCACCGGATTGCCGATCCAGCACGACGATGCCGCCCTGCACCGCGGGGATCTGGCGCAGCGCATACTCGGCCGGCGCGTCCCGGCCGGTTTCAGCCCGGCCCGTTTCGGCGCGGTTCGTTTCGGCGGTCGGCTCGACCAGCACCACATCGCCCACCCGCAGCACGTCGCCGGCCCGGCGCACCTGCGGTCCGAGCGACTGGTTGGCGCGCGCCGGGCGGGCCCAGCGCAGTTCGCCGAACGGAATGCGTCCGCGGCTGCCATCATCCAGTCCAATCCCGGCCTGATCGAACCGGACCTCCAGCACCACCGCCAGCCGCCAGCCCTCGGTGCCGCGCGGCGGCTCGATTTCGGCCAGGGCGATCTGCCAGAGCGGGCGCGGGTCGGGCGCCGGCCCGGGCGCGGAATCGGGCGCGGAATCGGGCGCCGTTGCCGCAGCGTCCGGGGCCGCAGTGCCGGGCAGTGCCGGAAGCCCCAGGCGATCGCCCAGACCGGACAAGGCGCCCAGAACTCCGCCGCCGGGCGTCCCGGCCGCCGGTGCGGCCGGCTCGGCCGTCGGCTCGGGAATTGGGGCCGGCCGGCTGGCCGGCAGCGGCGGTTCCGGCGGAACCGGTGCCTGCTCGACGGCGACGATCAGTGCCATGTTCGCCACCGGGCCGCGCCAGCCATGGCGCCGATCATAGGCGATCAACCCGTTGCGCAAGGCCCGCTCGGCGATCGCCTGAAGCTGCGGATCGAGCGTGGTCCGCACCGACAAACCGCCGCGATACAGCGCATCATTGCCGTAGACCTGCTGCAGATGGCGCCGGACCTCCTCGGAGAAATAGGGCGCGGCGACGGAATCGGGGGCGGGCCGGTCGCGCACCACCAAAGGTTCGGCATGGGCGGCCGCCGCCTCTGCGGCGGTGATCGCGCCATCCTCCAGCATGCGGTCGAGCACGTAGGCACGTCTGGCCAGCGCCGCCTCGACTCGGTGAACCGGATGATAATTGTTCGGTGCGCGCGGCAGTGCCGCCAGATAGGCGGCCTGGGCCAGACTCAGGTCGGCCGGCGCCCGGCCGAAATAGCGCATCGATGCCGCGCCGATGCCATAGGCGCCGCGGCCGAGATAGATCTGGTTCAGATAGATCTCGAGGATCCGATCCTTGGTGAAATCACTCTCGATTCGCAGTGCCAGCGCCAGTTCGCGAATCTTGCGGCCGAGCGAAAGCGCGTTGTCGAGAAACACGTTCTTGGCAACCTGCTGGGTGATGGTCGAGCCGCCCTGGAGGCGGCGGCCGCTCGCCATGCCGCGCAGATTGGCCAGCGTCGCTCGCGCGAGCCCCACCGGATCGACCCCGGGATGCCGCCGAAAGTTTCGGTCTTCGGCGGAAATGAAGGCCTGGGCGAGCAAAGGCGGCACCGCCTCGATCGGCACGAAAACGCGGTTCTCGATATAGAACTCCTCGACCAGCCGGCCGTCGGCCGCGTGCAAGCGGGTCGCCAGGGGCGGCTGGTACTGGGCGAGCACGCGATGATCGGGCAGGTCGAGCGCACCGAAGGCGATCATCCCCACAACGTCAAACATCACGACCAGGCCGGTCAGCGCAGAAATCATCGATCAAGCCAATCAAAACAGTTGACGCAAACGGGCGGAACCGGCGGCCCTGATTCCCATACCGAGGGAATCGGGCCCGACATGCCAACCCCTTAAAGGTGAAATGGTGAGAATCGCACCGGGTTCCACCCGATATCCGGCGAAGACGCGGATACCCGCCGACGGCGGCTGATCTCACTAGCGGAACGACGTCGGGAATGCTACGAAAAGTGTGTTGTCGTCCCCGAGTCGGGAGTCGGCACCGCCGGGTGTGCGGCTTCCGGCAGCCGATTGCCGGCCGGACTCCTGACCGTCGACGCCCGCAAGGGGCGCCGATTCCGGTGCGTAACGAAGTTCCGCCTCGTTAATGCCCTCGATCCGTCACTTTCCAGTTCAGTCCTCCGAGAAGATTTGTTATACGGTACAATGGGATTGGCAGAATCTTTAATCCAGCGACAGAGGCTTCCGGGGGAACACTGGCATGGCCGAATTACGCAACGCGACATCTCCGTCCCGGCTCATCATCGCCGGGATGTTCCTGGCCATGGTCGTGTCGGGTTGCAGTTCGACCCAGACGGCCACGACCGGCCGGACAGCAGCCTATACGCCCCGTGACATCGACGATCATATTCGCGATTCGGCGCAGCGATTCGACATTCCGGAAGAATGGATTCGGGCGGTCATGCAGGTGGAGAGCGGCGGACGAACCCATTTCTCCGATGGCCGGCCGATCATCAGCCCGGCCGGCGCCATGGGTTTGATGCAGGTCATGCCGCAAACCTATGCGGAGTTGCGGAGCCAACACGGCCTCGGTCACGACCCGTATGAACCGCGCGACAACATCATGGCCGGCGCCGCCTATATCCGGCAAATGTACGACGAGTTCGGCTCGCCCGGTTTTCTCGGCGCGTACAATGCCGGCCCGCGCCGCTATGCCCAGCATGTTTATGAGGGCCGATCGCTGCCGGCGGAAACCCGCCGGTACATGGCGATCATCGCACCGCAGATCGCCGGCATTGAGCCGAACGGTCGCGGCTCGACGCGTGGCGCTGCGACCTATGCGCAGGCGCCGGCGCGCTCGCTCGCGGGAGCGCTGACCGCAGCCGCAAACCCGGGGCTGCTGTCGGCCCCGACCTCCCGCAGCCCGGCGGTTCGTCCACGCCGGCCGGTTCAGGGTACGGCCACGGCGGCCGTTTCGGCGCCACCAGCGCGACAGCCGGCTCCCACGGTTTATGCCAGCGCCGCTCCGTCGCAGCCGATCAATCGGGGTGTATCCGCCGACCCATCGACTTACGGCGGCATTGTGCAATCGTCGGCAGGCGCGCCATCGGCGCCGATCCTGCCGCCATCGACGACCTCGATGCCCCGTATTCCAGCGTCACCGCCGCCTTTGGCGACGGTCTCCACCATGGAATCGCTGATCGTTCAATCCGATCGGAACGTCCGGCCAGGTCCGGGACAGCCAAGCGCCAATACCCCGATCGTTCTCTATCAGAGAGATGGTCACGGATCAGCGGGTCGGGAAGGCTGGATCAATCCGGACGAGCCGAGGAGCTGAGCTTGGTCCGCTGCGCGACGAATTGAAATGAAGAGCAGGGATCGGGCATGGCCAGTCGGCGCGTGCCCAGCCCGCTTTTCCCCGTGCCGGGCCGCTCAAGGCGAGCCTGAAACCGAACAAGCCGCGAGGGTACCGTAGTCAGGGTCCCTCGCGGCCGGTTGCGATCAAGCGTAATCGTGAGCGATGATTTCGTCGGTACGGCGGCACAATTCGCGGCCGTAATCGACCCAGATACCCTGGCCCCAATAGCGATAGCAGCTCGTCTGCGAAGACATCAGATGGAACAGAGCGTTCCGATACCGGCTTTCTGTGTCCGGCGCCTTGGTCTTGAGGACCTTCTCATTGAAATGCGAGCTGGCCTTCTCCATCGGACCCAGCAGGCTTTCATAGCCGCGGACCCATGAAATGTTGTCGGTCCAACTTCCACCTTCCATGTGAAAGCGGTGGTCTTCCTTCTTGATTTGCTCGATCACCTCGGCCAGCTTTTCCGGACCGGCGGCGTCGGGCAGGCGGTCCCAGATCTTCTTCTGGTGAATCGGCTGGAGCGCCGGAAAATCGCTCTCCTTGATCCCCAGTGAGAAAATGTATTCGAGATATTCCGAGGCGTTGACCATCGGCGTGTCGGAACCCGCGGCTTCGTTCGCCACATCGTGGAACTTGCCGGGGAACTCGTTCATCATCACGCCACCGTTTTCGCCATCGGCGATCTGGGTGACCAGCGGCGGCACGCTGTGGCCGGCGAAGTCCCAGCGCGATAGGCTCTTCGCCTCGTAATAGGGCTGCATCTGGGCGACCAGCTTGGTGTCGCTGCCCTGGGTCTTGAGAATTGCAATGATCTCGGCGGTCTCCCCGGCCGAGTTCTTGCACACCAGACGGTGTGGCAGGTGCTTCTTTTCCGGACCCCAGCCGTTGTCCGGCCGTTCGACCGTGTGCTCCTGTACCAGAACCCACTGGAAGCCGCAGTCCTTCAGTGTCTTGACGAATTCATAGGCAACGTCCGGATGGTTCGGCAGGGCCATTTCCGACGGCGAGAAGCCGCGCACCCGCCCCAGCGCCTCGAGCCCGAAGATTGCCGCGAAATGATGCTGCCAGGCTTTGACGTGAAGCCGGTAGTCCTGCACCGGGGTCGACGGTGCGACGGCATGGCCCCAGGGGCAACCCAGCCATTCCGCAGCGTGGCGATAGTCCGGATTGCACGTAATGGTCTTCAGCGCGTCGAACACGTCGTGAAGCCCCATCTGGCGCATGCCATGGAACAGGGTGCCGGAATATTCCAGCATGGCGCGTGGCTGCTTGCCCTCCCGGATCAGGTTGGGGATGAACTCGCCGATCCGCTTGTAGCACCAGACGAACGCGCCGGCATTGTGGTTGTCACCGATTCCCTGATTGTCCATCATATACTTCAGGTTGCTGATAATCGCGGCGGAGTGGAGATCGCCACCGCCGGCCGGGATCAGCGGCTGATGCATATGCAGAGCGATGGCGCAGGCCGCCTTGGCACGGCCGAGGTCGACACCGCTCTTGTTCAGATAGATCTGCTGCTTGCTGCCGTCGCGGATCGCCGCTTCGATCCGGTCGTCGGCGCCGGCCACATTGGGAAGGCCATCGATGTACTCTGCGAGTTCGCTCATGACTTCGCGTTCCGTTCCGCTGGATGTCGTTTCGATGAGGCGAGGACTCCGGTGTCAGCCGGATCGCATCGGGATCCTCGCCGTCTTCCTGCGACTGCCAGACCGCCATGACCAAGCGAGAGGCGAGTTCCGTATCGGAACTGCTCCGTTTGCCGTCGTGAAGATCGGGTCGCAGGGGTGGGGAGGGTCGGACTCCTCGACAGGATACGAGGATGATTAGTTTGTGGCAGAAGGTTGGGCTAGCGTCGGCCGGGTGTCAAGCGATTGCCGCCGGCCGGCCAGGGCAATCGCTTCAGGTTAATGGGGTTGGGGATTCCCGAAGGTCGGCG
>CAZTNV010000221.1:0-7262 GCA_964615535.1 uncultured Mycobacteriaceae bacterium
TCGGCACCGACATCGCCGCCGCGGCCACGGTGATCCGGGCGCTGGACGTGCCGCTGATCGGGCTGAACTGCGCCACCGGGCCGCAGGAAATGGCCGAACACGTCAAATGGCTGGGGGAGAACTGGCCCGGCCTGATCTCGCTGCAGCCCAATGCCGGCCTGCCCGAGCTGGTCGACGGCAAGACCCACTACCCGCTCCAGCCGGCCGATCTCGCCGCCTGGCTGGAGCGCTACATCGAGGAGGACGGGATCAACCTGATCGGCGGCTGCTGCGGCACCAACATCGAGCACATCGAGGCGCTCGACCGGATGCTGCGCCGCCGCGCCGGCAACCGGACCCGTCCGGCGGTCAAGCGCCGCAGCGTCCACTGGGTGCCCGCGGTCGCCTCGCTCTACACCCAGGTGCCGCTGCGCCAGGAAAACGCCTATCTGTCGATCGGGGAGCGCTGCAACGCCAATGGCAGCAAGCGGTTCCGCGAATTGCAGGCGGCCGGCGACTGGGAAGGCTGCGTCGCGATGGGCCGCGAGCAGCAGCAGGAAGGCTCGCACACGCTCGACCTCTGCACCGCCTATGTCGGTCGCGACGAGGTCGCCGACATGACCGCGGTGCTCAAGCCGATGATCGGCGCGGTCACCGCGCCGCTGGTGATCGATTCCACCGAATACCCGGTGCTGGAAGCCGCCATGAAGCTGTATGGCGGCAAGCCGATCATCAACTCGATCAATTTCGAGGACGGCGAGGAGGCCCCGGCCCGGCGCCTGGAGCTGGCCCGCAAGTTCGGCGCCGCGGTGATCGCGCTGACCATCGACGAGACCGGCATGGCCAAGGACGTCGACCGCAAGCTCGAGATCGCCCGCCGGCTGTACGATTTCGCGGTCAACCGGTACGGCCTGCCGCCGTCCGATCTGATGTTCGACCCGCTGACCTTCACGATCTGCACCGGCAACGAGGACGACCGCAAGCTGGCGCTGTGGACGCTGGAGGCGATCGA
Organism: uncultured Mycobacteriaceae bacterium; assembly: GCA_964615535.1. GTDB lineage: Bacteria > Pseudomonadota > Alphaproteobacteria > DSM-16000 > Inquilinaceae > CAZTNV01. The sequence goes on from CAZTNV010000221.1 coordinate 992, forward strand.
GCGGATCGCGGCGGACATGCCCGAATGCCAGATCATCCTGGGCCTGTCCAACGTCTCGTTCGGGCTCAACCCGGCGGCGCGGCACGTGCTGAATTCGGTGTTCCTCGACCACGCGATGAAGCGCGGCCTGACCGGCGCCATCGTCCATGTCAGCAAGATCGCGCCGCTGCACAAGATCCCGGCCGAAGAGGTGCAGATCGCCGAGGATCTGATCTATGACCGCCGCCGCCCCGGCTACGACCCGCTGGAGGCCTATCTGGCCCTGTTCGAGGGCCGCACGGCAGCCAAGGCGGAGAAGAAGCAGCGCGCCGAAACCGCCGAGGAGCGGCTGAAGGACCGCATCGTCGACGGCGACAGCCAGGGTCTGGAGGACGATCTGCGCGAGGCGATGACGCGGCTGAAGCCGCTCGACATCATCAACGTCCATCTGCTCGACGGCATGAAGGTGGTCGGCGAGCTGTTCGGCGCCGGCAAGATGCAGCTTCCCTTTGTCCTGAAATCCGCCGAGACGATGAAAAAATCGGTGGCCTTTCTGGAACCCTTCATGGAGCGGGTCAGCGGCCAGGAAAAGGGCACCATGGTGCTCGCCACGGTGAAGGGCGACGTGCACGACATCGGCAAGAACCTGGTCGACATCATCCTGACCAACAACGGCTACAAGGTGGTCAATCTGGGCATCAAGCAGCCGGTGACCGCGATCATGCAGGCGGCGCGCGAGCACGGGGCCGATGCGATCGGCATGTCCGGCCTGCTGGTCAAATCGACCGTGGTGATGAAGGACAATCTGGTCGAAATGACCCGCGAGGGGTTCGACGTTCCGGTGCTGCTGGGCGGCGCGGCGCTGACCCGCGCCTATGTCGAGGAGGATTGCGCGCAGACCTATGCCTGCGGCCGGGTCGCCTATGCCGGCGACGCGTTCGACGGGCTGGGGCTGATGGACAAGGTGGTGACCGGCCAGTTCGACACCTATCTGGCCGCGGTCCAGGCCAGGCGCCAGGGCCGGCCGAGCAGCCGAAAGCGCCTCGGCAAGGCGGTCGCGGCGACCGCGGAGGTCGTCGATCCCGCCCTGGCGCGGCAGCGGCGGCAGCGGCTGGGCGAGGGCGTCGCGGTGCCGGCCCCGCCCTTCTGGGGGCCGCGGGTGATCGAGAAGGTGCCGCTGAAGGCGCTGGTGCCCTATCTGAACGAGCGCATGCTCTATCAGATGCAGTGGGGTTACCGGAAGGAAGGGCGGCGGCTGGACGAGTATCTGGTCTGGGCGCAACGCGAACTCCGCCCGATCCTGCGCGATCTGGTCGAGCGCTGCGCCGCCGAGGACATTCTGATCCCGCAGGCGGTCTATGGCTTCTGGCCCTGCGCCGCGTCGGGCGACGACGTGATCCTCTACGCGCCGGAAAACGGGCCCGCGGGCGGTGCGGAGGTCTGCCGCTTCACCCTGCCGCGCCAGGGCAAACCCGACCAGGGCGAGACCGCCGGGCCGGACGGGCTGGGCCAGTGCATCGCCGATTTCTTCCGCGATGCCGAGACCGCCCCGCGCGACGTGATCGGCCTGCAGATCGTCACCATGGGCCAGCAGGCCTCGGAGATCGCCCGCGACTGGTTCGCCCAGAACAGGTACCAGGACTATCTCTACCTGCACGGCCTGGGCGTCGAAATGACCGAGGCCCTGGCCGAATACGTCCACAAGCGCATCCGTGCCGAGTTCGGCTTCGCCGCCGAGGACGCCCGCGACATGGACAAGATGCTGCAACAGGGCTATCGCGGCAGCCGCTACTCCTTCGGCTACCCCGCCTGCCCGCGCCTCGAAGACCAGGAACCGATCCTGAAACTGCTCGACGCCGCCCGGATCGGGGTCGAACTGTCCGACGAATACCAGCTCCACCCCGAACAGAGCACCTCGGCCATCGTGGTCCATCACCCGAAGGCAAAGTATTTTACGGTGTGACGGGGCCTTCGATTTGCGATGTCTTGGGGAAAGATCGTGGACCGTTCCGATGCCATCCGGCTTCTGGCCAGCCGGGCCGCCGAGATCCGTAGACGCGGCATCCGCTCCCTGTCGCTGTTCGGGTCCATGGTGCGGGGCGAGGCACGCCCGGACGGCGATATCAACCTCCTCGTCGAGGTGGACTGGCAGTCGGCGCCCGGGTTCAGCCTGATCGAGTTGTCCGATCTGCAAATCTACCTGTCGGGCCTGTTGAGTCGGCCGGCACAGGTAGTCTTGCGCACCGATCTTCATCCCATGATGAAGGATCGGATACTGGCCGAAGAGGTCAGGACCTTCTGATGGCCGCCAAGAGCCCGTTGCCCCGGCTGCTCGACATCCTCAAGGCGATCGAGCGGATCGAGACCCATGCGGCCGGCCGCAGACAGGGTGCGATCATGTGGTTGACCGATCCTCGGAAACCCGGAATACAAGGCGCCATCTTGGATGCCCTGATAGATCGGGCATGCGCAAATCGCCATGACGCTGCCGGCGCGAAGATTGCTGAATTGGCGGTGTTGGCGATGCCGGTTAGGATCAATGTCTCTCTTTCGAGAGTTCGACATCGGCAATTTCGGCCGGGCCGAGGTTGGGATAGTCGTCCGGCACCTCGGCGATTTGGCCATTCAGGACGGTGATCCCCTGGATTCGAGCGCCGCTCCGCAATGTCAGATCCACGATCTGGTATCCCATGCCGGATTCCGGCAAGTGCACCAGTTTGTCTGTCAAGCGTCTTTCAAGCAGCACTTGCATCTAAAGCTCTGGTAACAGATTGAGGCTTCCCACGCTGCCAGACGGCAGAGTACCCTTCAATTCTACCTCGACTCCGCCGCCGGCTTGGCCAAAATTTGGCATGACGGTTCCATAAAGGTAATCAATCCCCGGCGGTGTCACCATGTCAAATCGCCACATCGCTGAGACATGCTTGGGCAGCGCATACCGACCAACCGCTGCAAGGCCACTCGCCACCAGGCCAATTTCACTGGCCGGCGCCAGGAAGGTTCCCGGCATGACGCTTCCGTCGGGCAGAATCCTGAAATCCTTTTTGAACGCTGAAAACCGAACGAATTTCTGACCAAATGTCGTCCTGGCCAAATGCGGTGGACTGCTATGCAACCTTTCCCGTTTCGCAAGGCGTTCGCGACCCAGTCCGCACGCACCGGACAATTCGGCAAACGCCTGGATGTCTTCGCTTGGAAGAATATCGTCGACAACACTCACATCAACTTCTTGCGCCAGGGAGGCCAGGGCCATTTCGCTCTGGCGATCGGACCCATGAATCTTGAAAATGCCTGAGTTAAAAAACTCTACTAAAGAGCGCAACCGCGTACTGGCGTTCTCAAACAGAATTTCGTTTCGATCCAGGGCTATGATGCCACCAATCACGATGAAACGCTCTCCACCCGGTTTCCTGGCGCTCAACTTTTGCGCAAATTGATAGCCCATCCCTAGCTCAGGGCTTCTAAGAAACTCGTTCCTGGCCAAAGAAGGTTCGATGAGCAGCATCGGGACCTCGACCGCTATTCTGACGGAAACAACTCAGCTTAGCGACCGGACCCGAGCTTATCAACCTTCCTGGCAACGCCCGGCAAGAATTGTCGAAAGGTCCCCCGCTCACGCCGCGGTCTGGGCCTTTTTCCATTTGGCCAGTTTGCGCATGATGATGTTGCGCTTGAGCGTGGAGATGTGGTCGGTGAACAGGATGCCTTCCAGGTGGTCGATCTCGTGCTGGACGCAGACCGCCAGCAGCCCGGTGGCGTGCAGCTCCTGGATCTGGCCGTCCTGGTCCAGATACCGTACCTTGGCTTCGGCCGGGCGGCTCACGTCGGCGAACTGGTCGGGCAGCGACAGGCAGCCCTCCTGGTAGACCCGGAGGTCGTCGGACTGCCAGACCACCTCGGGATTGACCATGCGATAGGGCTGCCGCGGCTCGCCCTTGCCGGAAACATCGACCACGATCACCCGCGCCAGCACGCCGACCTGCGGCGCCGCCAGTCCGATGCCCGGCGCGGCGTACATGGTTTCCAGCATGTCGTCCATCAGCCGCCGGATGCGGCCATCCACCGCCTCGACCGGCCGGGCCTTCTTCTTCAGCACCGGGTCCGGCGCAATGACAATATCGAGCTTGGGCATGGTTGGGTCTGTCAAACCGGGGCGCACTGTCAAAAATCCGATCACTCCAGATACGGTCGGGCCCGGCCATCGTCAAGCAGGAAGGCCGTCGAGGCGCCCTCTACATCGGCCGCCGGGCCCGGAGCGCCGCGAGGAGGGTGCCGTCGTCCAGGTAGTCGAGTTCGCCGCCGACCGGGACGCCATGGGCCAGGCGGGTGATGGTCACGCCGCACTCGGCCAGGCGGTCGGTGATGTAATGGGCGGTGGTCTGGCCCTCGACCGTGGCGTTGAGCGCCAGGATCACCTCGGTCACCGCGGGGTCGCGGGCGCGGTTGATCAGGGCGGGGATCGACAGCTCGTCCGGCCCGATCCCATCCAGCGCCGACAGGGTGCCGCCCAGCACGTGATAGCGTCCGCGGAAAGCCCGGGTGCGCTCCAGCGCCCACAGATCGGCGACCTGCTCGACCACGCAAATCACCGCCGCATCGCGCCGCGGATCGGCGCAGATCGAGCAGGGCTGGCGGGTGTCGAGATTGCCGCACACCGGGCACACCGCGATCGCCGCCGCCGCCCTGGCCAGGGCATCGGCCAGCGGACGCATCAGCCCGTCGCGCTGCTTCAGCAGGTGGAGCGCCACCCGCCTTGCCGAGCGCGGGCCCAGCCCCGGCAGCCTGGCCAGAAGCTGGATCAGCGTGTCGATTTCCGGGCCGATCATGACGGCCCCCGAGCGTCAGGGCCGGGCCGGATCAGAACGGCAGCTTCATGCCGGGCGGCAGCTTCATGTCGCCCATCAGCCGGGCGGTCTCTTCCTGAAGCTGCGATTCCACCTTGGCCTTGGCATCGGCAAAGGCGGCGACGACCAGATCCTCCAGCACCTCGATCTCTTCCGGATCGATCAGCGAGCGGTCGATCTTCACCTGCTTCATCTCGGCCTTGCCGTTCAGCACGACCTTGACCAGCCCGCCGCCGGACTGGCCTTCGACCTCGATGGTGGCCAGCCGTTCCTGCATTTCGGCCATCTTGGCCTGCATCTGCTGGGCCTGCTTCATCATGTTGCCGAGGTTTTTCATGGTCTCACTCGTCTCCGCTGTCCTCGGGCCCCGCATCGTCGGGTCCCAATTCGTTGGGGTCGAACGGCGCCGGCGCGGCGTCCGCTTCACCCGGACCGGCCAGGCTTTCGGTCAGATCGCGGATCTGCCGGATGATCGCACCGGGAAACGCCTCCAGCACCGCCTGCACCAGCGGATGGCGGATCGCCTCGGCATGGGCCAGACGTTCGGCGGCACGGTCCTGCTCGCTCAGGGTCGGCTCGCCCGGCTCGCGCGATACGCTCACCACCCAGCGCTGGCCGGTCCATTGCTGCAACTGGGCCATGATCTGGGCGGCCAGGGTCTTCGGCGCCATGGCGGTCGGCCGGAATTCCAGCAGGCCGGGCTGATAGCGCACCAGATGGACGCTGGCGCTGAGATGGCCGTAGATCTGGGGATCGTTCGACCGGCGCTCGAACAGCGCGACCAGCCCGCGGAAATCCGCCGGGACCGGCTCGGGGCCGGCGGGTTCGGCCGGCGCGACCAGCTTCAGGGAGCCGTCGCCCCGGGCCATCCGCTGGCCGCCCTCCTGGCCGGAATGCCGGACGACGGGGCCGGCCGAGACCGGCGGGCCGCCTTCGCCGGACGGACCCGGCGCACGGAAGCCGCCGCCCGGGGCGGGACCGGCGGGGGCCGGGTCGAAGGCCCCATAGCCGCCGGACTCCAGCTTGCGGATCACCTCGGCCGGGGTCGGCAGGCCGGCGGAATGGATCAGCCGGATCAGCACCATTTCCAGCGCGGCCTCCGGCGCCGGCGCCTGCTGCACCTCGCCCAGGCCCTTCAGCAGGATCTGCCAGGTGCGGGTCAGCACCGGGATCGACAGCGCGCGGGCCAGCGCCCCGCCGCGTCGCCGGTCGGCCTCCGGAATGCCGGGGTCCTCGGCCAGCTTCGGCACCACCTGCAGGCGGGTGAGGAAATGGGTGAAGTCGAGCAGGTCTTGCAGGATCACAAGCGGATCGGCCCCGGCCCGGTGCATTTCGCCCAGCCGGTCGAGCGTCTCCGGCCCCTTGCCGGTCACCGCCGCCTCGAACAGGTCGATCACCGCGATGCGGTCGGCCAGTCCGAGCATGTCGCGCACCTGCGCCGCGGCGAT
>CAZTNV010000222.1:0-3455 GCA_964615535.1 uncultured Mycobacteriaceae bacterium
ATCGCGGCATTGAGCGTCTGGGGCGTGACCCCGGCCTTGGCGAGGATGTCGGCCGACGGCGTGCCCTTGGCCATGGCCAGCGCCAGCAGCAGGCGCTCGACCGTGACGAACTGGTCCTTGGCCTTGGCCGCGATCTCCTGCGCGCTGTCGAACACCCGCGCCAGTTCGCGGGTCAGATAGGTCTGCCCGGCTCCGGCGCCCTCGACCCGCGGCATCCTGGCGAGCGCCGCATCGACCCCGGCCAGGGCGAGCTTGGGATCGCCGCCGGCGCGGCCGATCAGCCCGGCGCACAGACCCTCCGGGTCGTCGAGCAATGCCTTCAGCAGGTGTTCGGGGGTGAATTGCTGGTGCCCCTCGCGCAGGGCGATGGTCTGGGCGGCCTGCACGAAGCCGCGCGACCGCTCGGTATATTTCTCGAAGTCCATGTGCCGTCTCCGCTTGCAGGCTCAGGGCCGCCCTCTTCGAGGCACGGCCCGCCAAGATCCACGTACTGTGCGATCCGGGAGGATGCTCCCCTGAATGTGGGCAGCAGGGCGGGGCGGACAAGGTGGCCCCTCGCGACGGTTTCGCGACCGCCGGGTTGCGGGAAGGGCGGCGTTCGGGCTACCGTCAATGCGGGTGCGGTCGGCAATCCTTCGGCGTGCCGCCATCCCGAATCATTCCCTCCAAGAACCGGGTGGATCAGCGATGGCCGAGGAGTCCGGCGACCCGCTCCCCGATCTGGACCGGATCGGCGATCCCGCGGCGGCGGCGAGCCAGGGCTTTGCCGCGATCCGGGCCGGGCGCGCCGATCGCGCGGCGTGGTACCGCGCCGGGCTGGGGCTGGCCCTGCTGGGCGAGGGCCGGCTGCTGGGCGGGCTGGTCGACCTGGCCGACCGCCATTTCGAACCCGGCCCGGTGTTTTTCAACACCCTGATGATCCTGTTCCGGCTCAAGCGCCGGTATTCGGTCTTTTTCGACCTGTTCGACCGGCTTCCCGAGACCGGCCCCGTCAAGGCGCTCGGTTGCTACTATTGCGGCTGCGGGCTGGTGGCCCAGCGCCGGCTGGACGAGGCGCTGCCGTGGTTCCGCCGGTTCCGGGAGGCGCTGCCGGACGCGGCGCTGGCGCCGCCGCCGTTTCTCGACGACACCATGACCCGTCTGCTGGCCGAAGACCGGCTGGACGAGGCGGAGCGGCATTTCGACAGCTTCACCCCCCGGCTGCCGGCGATGCGGGCGGCCCATCCTTTCATCATCGACGACAATCTGAACCTCGTCCTGCGCCAGGGGCGGATGATGGCAACGGTGGAGGAGGTGGCGGCGCTGCGCACCCGGCCGCCGCCCGCGATGGTCGAGGACTTCACCGAAATCGCCGGAACCGCCGGGCCGGCGGAGCTTTCAGCCAACGGGGCGGCCACCGTCTTCGTTTCGGCGGACGAAGGCTATGTCCGGACCTACCTGCCCGGTTTCATCGAGACCCTGGCGCGGCACGGCGTGCCGCTCCGCCTGCATGTCAACGTCATCGATGCCGGACCGGAGACGGCAAGCCAGATCATCGATCTGGCGCGCCGCCACCCTTGTCTGGGCGTCGAGATTTCGACCGTGCGGGCCGCTTTCCGGTCATCGACCGTGTTCGCCTGCGCGCGCATGCTGGTGGTGCCCGAGATCCTGCGCCGCCGGCCGGTTCCCCTGATCGCGCTCGATATCGATGGCGCCGTGGAGCAGCGGCTGCTGGCGCTGGCCTCGCCGGGCGAGGCCCGCGACGCAAGCGATTTCGCGGTGTTCGACTCCGGCCGCGACGAGCCGGCCTCGGTCTATCCGGCCGGCGTGATGCTGTTTTCGCCCTCGCCGCGGACCCTGGCGTTCCTGGACGATGTCGGCCGGGTCTGCGCCGCGCGGGCGCACGAGCTTCCCCGGTTCAACTGGATGCTCGATCAGGCGGCGATCCTGTCGGTGGCGGAGGCGCACCGGGCGGAGGGATCGGGGCTGCGGTTCGGCATCCTCAATCACAGCCTGGGCTGCACCATGGCCGAGGTGGTTTCCGACCGGCCCAGGGAAGACGGCCAGAAACACGGCCTGCGCGCCGGCCTGCGCGCCTTCCAGGTACTCCCCGCCGCGGGGGCAGGCGGGGGCGGATAACGGGCGTGGTCGCGGCCGAACAGGATGGCGTAGGTCGGGGCGCGCTTTTCGTGCTGAACACCGCCCATTATGGACGCCACGCGCCCCGACATTCGGTGCGGCGGGATGTCGGGGCGCGCCGGCTCCTGACGGGGCAGGGTCGTCCCCAAGCTGCGCGCCCCGGACCTACGAAGTTGAAAATGAAAGACTTTTCGGTTCTTTTCTGGCGATGAAATCGGCAATCCGTCGGTGACCCTGTACGCCATGCGCGGCCGGGGAGGTGGCGGTTGCGGCCGGGATATCCTGCCGAACGGGAGACGCCGCGTCAGGCGGCCCGGTCCTGCGTGCCGACCAGACGCGCGGCGATGGGCAGTGCCGTGGTCAGGGCGCCGGCGATGCCGGGCAGGGCCTCGGCGACGGCTTCGGGATCGGTCAGGTCGATGCCGGCGCGCTCCAGCGCGGCGCGGGCGGCGCGGTGGACGTAGCCGCCCAGCAGGTCGCTGGCCGGCGGGGTGTGGCGGACGAGCCACGGCGCCGCGGTCCGGCGCTGGGTCGCATCGGCGGCGTCGAGCGCGGCCAGGGCGAGCAGGGTGACCGGCTCCCGCTCGGGCATGTCCAGGGCCAACTCGGTCAGGGCCGGGGCATCGCGCCGGCGCAGGCCCGCCAGCAGGCGCAGCTCGTAGAGCCGCGGGTGATCGGCCAGAATGCCCCGCGCCTCGTCTTCCGATGCCGGTGGGAGCCGGTCGAAGGCGACGATGCGGGCATAGGCATGATCCGGCTGTTCGGCCAGCAGGGCGCGCAGATCCGCGCGCAGTTCGTCCTGCCGCTGGGGCGTCAGAAGCGGGGCGGCGGGGGCGCTCAACCCGAAATCGGCGCGGGTGACGAGAGCGTCGGAGGTCAGCGGGCGATGTTCGGCCACCCCGTCGACGTCGGTCGCCTCGTCGCGGTCGGGCAGGTCGGTCCTGTAATCCGGCTCGGGCATGGACACAGGACCGGAGGCGGCGCGGGCCAGCTTTTTGGTCAACTCCCCAATCTCGCGGTCGGTGCGGAGGTCGCGCAGGCGATCGAGCAGCGGCCGGGCGGCATCGGGATCGCCGCTGTCCACCAGGATATGGCCGAGGGTGTTGATCGCGATCGGCTGGTCCGGGTGCCGGGCGATGAAGCCGCGGAGCAGGGCGATCGCCTCCCGCCACTCCTCCCGCCGAGCCAGAAGGCGCGCCAGTTCGACGTGGCTGGGTTCACCATTCGGGAAACGCCGCACCGCCTCGCGGAGCACCGCTTCGGCCTCGCTGGTGCGGCCAACCCCGAGCAGCAGCCGGGCCAGTTCCACCAGGGTGGGTTCGTTGTCGGGGAAGCGC
>CAZTNV010000222.1:3465-7256 GCA_964615535.1 uncultured Mycobacteriaceae bacterium
CAGAACACCGCTTCGGCGAACCGCGTCCGCCCCTGCCGCAACAGCGCCCGGCCCCACAGGTTCCACAGAACCGGGTTGTTCGGCTCCCAATCGAGCGCCTGGGTGACCAGTTCCTCCGTCAGGGCCGGAGCCGCCTCGATGATGCGCCCGCCGATATTTCCTGCCGTCTTGACCAGGAACCCGCTGTCCCCGGTCGTCTCGGCGTAGCGCAGCCGTGCGCCGACCAGACGGCGAATATCCCCCTGCAGCCTGGCAACGCTCTGCCCATTGAGCTGGGCAACCAGCCGCTTGACTTCGCCCACGTCCGGCGCGGTCTGGTGTCCGGCCGCAGGTTTTCCGCCCGGCGCAAATTTCAGATCATCCGCCCACCATGTCGCAAACGCCCGGTCTCTGTGCGCCCGGACGATCGGCGCGACCCAGCCTTGCCATTTCCTGCGGCCGGGCTGGGTGTACAGCCAGTTCAAGGCGCGCCATTGCTGCATGAAGCTTTGCCGCGGCTTTTTGCCGTCGGGCAGCGAGACGGCCCACGCGGCGAGTCCGGCCAGCACCTCGGGCAGGACCGCATCCTCTCTCCCCGGCAGCCGGCGCAGGCCGAGCAGCCCGATGTTGAGATAATGGTCCGGGTACAGCCCCTCGCCGGTCTGCTTGCAGATCCGCCGCCAGAGCGAGCGGAAACGCGGCGTCGGCTGGTCCGGCGTCAGCGCCAGCCAGAGCCGCGCGCGGGGGTCGATCGAGGAACTGAACCGGTTTCCCTCAACCCATTGCAGGAATTCGAAATAGCGCTCGCGCAACGCCGCGCGCGTGACCGGCAGCCTGACCCGCTGCGCGATGGCCAGCGCCTCCACCACGTCCGCCCAATACCGCTTCAGGCCAAAGTCCCGCCGCTCTTCCAGCGGCAGCCGCCGGCGCGCTTCCAGCCAGCCAAGCGCGGCGTAGTCAAGTGCCGCCATCAGCGGATGGTCGGGGTGCAGCGGGCCGAACAGGCTCGGGATGACGGTCTGCGGATCGGCCAAACCGTAGGGATGGATCAGCGCGACGCCGCGGATGATCTCGTCGAACTGCGTCTCGGGATCGCGCTCGAACTCGTCGAGCCACGGGTGATCCGGCCGCTTCCATGCCATGTCGTCGAACGGCATCGCCGTTACATCCTGTCGCCGAAATCGTCGCGCTCACATTCGTAGCGCAGGATTTCGAGATGGTCGTTGCGCACCTGCGCCAGCGTCAGGTCGGGGATCGGCTTGGTGAGCTGGCCCACCCGATCAATATGGCCGATTTCCAGGTCGACCGGCAAGTGTACCAGTTCGCAGGTCAGCCGATCGGTGTCCAGCCCGCCAGCCAGATCGACCGTTCGGCCATATGGCAACGGCGTCGGCGCGGGGAAGAAGAACTCGTAGCAATTGGACTCCAGTATGGTGGGCACGCGAATCGCATCCGATGCCGGACACCAACGCTTTGCCGCCGCGATCAGTTCGCCGACGGTGTAGCGCAGCAGCATGACCGGGATCGGGTCCGCGCCCGCGGGAACGTCGAGATGGCCGATGCCGTAACGCCGCCTCAAGCCGTCGGCCCAGTGGTCTCCATCGAGTTCGGGTCGCACATCAAGTTCGAACCCGACAAAGGCCGGCATTCTGCGGTCGAAGGCATTCCACTGGTCCAGGAATCTTTCGACGGTCGCGTTCGCTTCGTCGAGCGTGATCCTGCCGTGCCGGGACCCGATGCCCTTCACCATCTCGACGGCATTGCGGAATTCCGTGAACGACAGGCCGGAATCATCAAGAGCCTGCCCGATATCCATCAGCCGGACCAGAACGCGGTTTTCGTCCGGCAAATGAGCCAATGCCGCATGATCATTGACCGGCAGAAAGGGTTCCGTGACCGGCCGCGTCCTGGCGTCCCAGCGGACCCGCTCCTTCTTGTAGAGATCGTACGCCTCCTTCACGCCCTTGAAGGTGGCATCTTTCGGCTGGTAACGGGGCTGCTGGAACGCGGCGGCACGCTGCGGCCCCAACCGCTCGTCCCATTTGAAATTGTGGCCGATGGCGCGTTCCGCGGGGTCGGCGGAGCGGCAGGCGGCGTCGATGGCGGCGATCAGGGTGGAGTCGGTGAAGCGCATGATGGGGGTTTCTACCGACCCGCATGATTGGCTGTCAACCAGGATGGCGCCAAACGGCTTAAAGCTCTCTTATTCCGCTGCTTAGGCACCTTGCCGTGGGTTTCGGCTGGGCCCAATCCCGGACATGGGCACTCTCGTATCGCCATTCATATCGGATGGATTTGCGCGTCACTGGCTCCTGCATCGGTTCCGCGATGGCTGCGCTCCGGTTGACCCGATGCCGCCAATGCGGGCATAAATATGCTGCGGCAACGCGGCACGCGTTTCAACCCGAGGGCCGAAGGCGGTAAGACATGGACCGGGTCAACCGCAACCGACTTCTTCTGTTCGTCGCGGGTCTGGCCGGTTTCGGCGTGCTGGCCGGGTTGTGGGCACTGGGGTGGCGCGAAATCTACGGTGCCGTGTTCCGGACCCTGGGCGTCGCTTGGTTTCCGATGCCGTTCGTCGATACCCATTACCTGTTCTCGGTGGCGGAATGCCATCGGCGGGGCATCGACGTGCTGGTGGAAAACCCCTGCGACGTGCTCGGCCGCGTGTTCGATTATTCACCGCTGTGGCTGGTGCTGGCCCGCACCGGGGTCACGGTCGGGGCGACCCCCTGGGCCGGCACGGCGATCGCCCTGGCCTTCCTGGCCGGCTTCGCCTGGCTGTCCAATGCCCGGTCCGGCCGCGAACTGGCGGTTTATCTCGCCGCGCTCTGCTCCAGCACGGTGGTCTTCGCGCTGGAACGGGGCAACAACGACGTTGTCGTGTTCGTGCTGCTGGTGCTGGCGGGCAAGGCCTTCGGCAGCGGCGGGCGGCCTGGGGCCTATCCGCTGATCCTGCTGGCCGCGCTGCTGAAGTACTACCCGATCGGGGCGATGGCCGTGGCGCTGCACGAACGGCGCGGCCGGTTTCTGGCGGTCGCGGCGGTCGCGACCGTCGTCTGGGGGGCCTTTCTGTATCTGACGCTGCACCAGCTCGCCGCGGTGCACGGCAACATTCCGTATCCCAGTTTCCTGGGCGACGCGTTCGGCAGTGCCAACCTTGCGGAAATGATCGGCCTGCTGGTTGATGCGGGAACCGGATCTGCCGGTGCGGCGATCGGTGATGCCTCCTGGCTTCACCGGCTGCTCATCGCCGCCGGCGTGCTGGCATCCTTCGCCCTCTATCGGGATCTGCGCCGCCGCGGCATCACGATCGCCGGGACCGCGACCGAGACCGGCCTGTTCGCGATCGGCGTCGCCTCCACCGCGACCGCCTTCTTCCTGGCCAAGAACATTCCCTATCGCGGGATCATGCTGCTGCTGGTGCTGCCGCTCCTGGTGCGGAACTGGCGGCAGGCCTCGGCCGGCCGGACCGCCGGGCCCGATCCCTCGCCGCCGCATCGCGGCTGGTTTCTGGCGGTGATGGCGATCCTGGCGCTGCTGTGGTTCGAGGGCCTGCGCTGGAATGCGGTGCTGATGCTGGGCGAGCCGGTCCTGCCCCTGGTCCTGGCGCTGCGCGAGATGCTGTGGTGGGGATCGATCGTCGGGCTGCTGGCGCTGCTGTGGCTCAGCCTGGCCGGCACGCCGGTCGCCGGGCCGGCGCTGCGCCGACTGGCGGCGGCACCGGCCCGGGCACCGGCGGTGTCGCCGTCGCCACCCTGACCGGAACCGGACCGTCAGATATCCGCGTAGACATGCGTTTCCGCCCGCCC
>CAZTNV010000223.1:0-7184 GCA_964615535.1 uncultured Mycobacteriaceae bacterium
GAGCCGGAGTTCTTCGCCCGCCACGGCGTGAGCTGCCGCTTCATCGGCCATCCGGCGCTGGAATCGGGCGCCGGCCGGGGCGACGGGGCGGCATTCCGGCGGCGCCACGGCATTCCCGCCGACCGGCCGCTGCTCTGCCTGCTGCCGGGCAGCCGGTCGGGCGAGATCGCGTGGTCGCTGCCGGCCTTCGCCGAGACCGTTGCGCTGCTTGCCGCGAAGCGGCCCGATCTGCATCTGGTGGTGCCGACGATCGGGCCGGTCGCCGCCCGGGTCAGGGAGGCCGCCGCCGGCTGGGTCGCGCCGGCCCTGGTGATCGAGGGCGGGGCCGAACGCTTCGCCGCCTTTGCCGCCAGCGATCTGGCGCTGGCGGTGTCCGGCACGGTGTCGGTGGAACTGGCGCTGGCCGGGGTGCCGATGGTGGTGTGCTATCGCATGTCGCCGCTGACCGCCTGGATCGCCCGCCGGTTCATCACCGTGCGCTATGCCACCGTGGTCAATCTGGTGCTCGACCGGCCGGTGATCCCGGAACTGCTGCAGGAGGAGTGCCGGCCCGACCGGCTGGCCGCCGCCTGTCTGGCGCTGCTCGACGATCCGGCCGTGCGCGCCGCCCAGCTTGCCGGGTGTCGCGAGGCGGCAGCCCGGCTTTCGGCCGGCGGCGCAATGCCGACCGAACGCGCCGCCGAGGCAATGCTCGACCTGATCGCCTCGACTTCGCTCACCACGCCGCGACCTTCACCAATTCTTTAGATTGCAGCGTCAAGATCGGCTGTCGCGTGACAGTGTTTCCCTGGAACGGCCGTGCCGGTATCGTGTGCCGTTTCCGATCTTCTCGCCCGACCGCTGACGGACCGGCCGCACTCCGTGGCCGCAGCGGATGGAACCGAGGCCTTGGACGAAGCCCAGCTCATTTCGGCGATTCTCGACAGCGTCAACGAGCTGGTGCTGGTGCTGGATTGCCAGGGCCGCATCGTGCGGTTCAACCGCGCCTGCGAACGGGCATCCGGTCACGACGCCGCCACGGTGAAGGGCCGGCAGGTCCGCGAAATCCTGCCCGGCGCGGCGGCGGCCTGGTTCGAGGCGGCGATGGGCGAGGCGGCGCGGGCCGGCGCGGCCGGGCGCGCGCAGACCGCCGGCCGCCTGCCCTGCGACTGGATCGGCCGCGACGGCGCCCGCCGGCGGATCGAGTGGTCGTTCACCGCGCTGCGCGACGGCGACGGCAGGGCGACTCTTGTGATCGGCACCGGCATCGACGTCACCGACCGCGAACGGGCCGCGATCGCACTTCGGGACAGCGAGCAGCGCTTCCGCGATTTCGTCGAGGCGGCCTGCGACTGGTTCTGGGAAATGGACGAGTCGCTGCGATTCACCTATTTCTCGGACCGAATGCTGCAGGTCTCGGGCGTGTCGCCGGCCGATCTGCTGGGCCGGAGCCGGATCGAGATCGCCGGCGGCGATCCGAAGGACGAGCACTGGCGCGCCCATCTGGCGGATCTGGCGGCCCGCAAGCCGTTCCGCGACTACAGATACCGGCCGCTGCTGCGCGACGGCCGGTCGGTGCTCTGGTCGATCAGCGGCAAGCCGGTGTTCGATGCCACCGGCCGGTTCCGGGGCTATCGCGGCACCGGCACCGACGTCACCGCCCAGACCGCCGCCGAACGGCACGCCCACGAGGCCCAGGAGCGGTTCCGCGAACTGGCCGAGATGCTGCCGGAAATCATCTTCGAATGCGATCTGCGCGGGCGGCTGAGCTTCGTCAATCGGCAGGCCTTCGTCAGCACCGGCTATGCGCCGGAGGATCTTGCCGCCGGGTTCGACATCGTGGGCGGCATGCTGGTGCCGGAGGATGTCGGCAAGGGCCGCCGCACCATGACCTTGATCCTGCGCGGCGAGCCGACCGATGGGCAGGAATTTTCCCTGCGGCGGAAGGACGGCACCAGCTTTCCGGTGATGGTCCATTGCAGCCCGATCCTGCGCGCCGGGGTGGCGGTCGGCATTCGCGGCATCGCCTTCGACATCACCCGCGCCAAGCGGGTCGAACTGGAGCTGGTGGCGGCCAAGAATCAGGCCGAGGCGGCCAATCTGGCCAAGTCGCAGTTCCTGGCGACGATGAGCCACGAACTGCGCACCCCGCTCAACGCCATTCTCGGCTTCTCCGAAATCATCCGCGACCGGGCCTTCGGCCCGGATGCGATCGAGCGCTATGCCGAATATGCCGGCGACATCTTCACCAGCGGCTCGCACCTGCTCGACCTGATCAACGACATTCTGGACATCTCCAAGGTCGAGGCCGGCAAGCTGCAGATCGAGCCGAAATGGCTGGATCTGCCGATGCTGCTGCGGGCCTCGGTCAGGCTGATCAGGGAGCGGGCGGACGAACACGGCATTGCGATCGCGCTCGAGATTCCGTCACCGCCGCCGCGCCTGTGCGCCGACCAGCGCGCGATCAAGCAGATCGTGTTCAATCTCCTGTCCAATGCCGTGAAGTTCAGCGCCGAAGGCGGCTCAGTGGTGGTGGCGTGCGCCCCGGCCGAAGACGGCACGGTGGCGATTTCGGTGGCCGATGACGGCATCGGCATTCCGGCGGATCAGCTCGATCGGATTTTGCGGCCGTTCGAGCAGCTCGACAACCGCTATGCCCGGGCCGAGGGCGGCACCGGGCTCGGTCTGACGCTGGTCAAGGCGCTGGCCGAACTCCATGGTGGTAGCGTCGTGATCGAAAGCGTGCTTCATGTCGGCACCAGGGTCACGGTGCGGTTGCCCTGCCAGCACGTGGTGACCAACCCGAATACCCTGCATCCGTGGACCGTCGCCAATGTCCGATGAGACCCGCCAGACCTGGAGGCTGATGGACCAGCGGACTCTGGAGGCGATGGCGGTCCGGCACAAGCGGTTCGTGCGGGCCGAGCGCGACGGCATGCGCGCCAATTTCAGCTTCCACGACCTGACCGGCCTTGATCTCAGCGACATGGACCTGACCGGTGCCAATTTCACCGGGGCGCGGCTGGTCGATGCGCGGATGCAGAATGTCCGGCTGGTCGATGGCGTGCTGTTCGGTGCCGACCTGCGGCGGTGCCAGTTGCAGCACGCCGATCTGACCCATGCCGATTTCCGGGGCTGCTGCCTGCGCGGCGCCGACATGACCGGGGCGACGCTGATCGAGGCCGATTTCCGCGAAGGCGCCCTGGCGACCGTGAACAGCGGCGCGTTCAACGTGGTCGATTTCGGTTCCTCGCCGACCGAGCTGGTCGGCACCGTGTTCCGCGACGCGGATTTGACGCGCGCCCGGATCACCAATGCGGTCGCGGTCAAGGCCGATCTGACCGACGCGATCCTGCGCAACGCCAAGCTGGTCCGGTGCGATTTCCGGCGCGCCAACCTGACCGGGGCGGTGCTGGTCGGGGCCGATCTGACCCGGTCGGATCTCAGCGGCGCGGTGCTGCACGGTGCGGTGATCACCGAGGCGCTGTGCCAGTCGGTCAACCTCGATCAGGCCGATCTGCTGGGCGCGATCATCGACAACGGGCTGCTGCAGGCCGCGGCCGGCGCGCACAACCTGCCCGGCCTGTCCGCCGCGCTCGACCTGCCGCTGCCCGAAATGCTGACCGCGCACGAGCACTGGGTGCGGACCAAGGGCGAGGCGGGGCGGCGTCTGGAACTGACCAATGTCGACCTGTCGCGCCTGGATTTTGCCGAACGCGATCTCAGCGGATCGGTCCTGTCGAAATGCATGCTGGTCGGCGCACGGTTCCGGCGCACCATCCTGATCCTGGCCGATCTGACCATGAGCAATCTCCACGGCGCCGATCTGTCGCATGCCGATCTGCGGGCATCGCGGCTCAACCGCGCGTTCCTGGGCGAGGCCGATCTGACCGGCGCCCGCCTGGAAGCGGTGACGATCGAGCATGCCGGGGGGCGGGAATTCGTCACCATACTCGACCGCGCCCGCCTGTGGAGCGCCTGCCTGCACCGCGCCTGCCTGTACAAGGCCAGCCTGATCGGTGCCGACCTGACCGGCGCCGATCTGTCCGAGGCCGAACTGACCGAGGCCGACCTGACCGAGGCGCTGACCGCCAACGTGCTGTGGACCGGCGCCGATCTGTCCGGCATCCGCGGCCTGTCGGCACGGTCCACCGTTCCCGCCCGGCGGCACTGAGCGCGGCGGCCGGCGATCCTATGGACCGGGGAGCGGCGGCGCCTCGTCCAGCGGCCGGCCCCGCGGCACGCGCAATTCCGAGATGAAATCCTGGATCTGCCGGTCCGGCACCGGCGTCGCCAGGCTGACCGCGATGATCGCCGCGAAGCCGACCGGAATGCCGATCAGCCCGGCCGCGACGGTGTCGATCCCGAACCACAGCGGCATGCCGAAAAACCGCGTCGCGGCCAGATAGAACGCGGTCAGACCGCCGCCCAGCAGCATGCCGGCGATCGCCCCCTGGGCGGTCGCGCGCCGCCACCAGATGCCCAGCACCAGGGCCGGGAACAGCCCGGCGCCGGCCAGGCTGAAGGCCCAGGAGACCATTTCGAGAATCCCGCCGGGCCGCAGGCTGGCCATCGCCGCGGCGACCACCGCCACCACCACCAGCAGCAGCCGGGACAGCATCAGCCGCCGCCGCGAGCTGGCCGCCGGATCGATGATCCGGTAGTACACGTCATGGCTGACCGCGTTGGATATCGCCAGCAGCAGCCCGTCCGCGGTGGACAGCGCGGCCGCCAGCCCGCCCGCCGCGACCAGCCCGGCGATCACATAGGGCAGCCCGGCGATCTCGGGCATGGCGATGACCAGGGCATTGCCGTCGATCCAGAAGCGGTCCGCGGCGATCGTGCCGCCGACCGGCCCGCAGGCCGCGACCAGCGCCTGGGGCGTCGCGGAGAAGGCGTCGCAGATCCGCACCAGACCGAGTTCGCCGTAGATGTAGACCCAGTCCGGCAGCAGCGCCGCCGCCGCGACGGTCGACACGTCGGCGCCGACGATGCCCTGGTGGATGGCATAGCGGGCGAACACCGCATAGGCCGGTGCGGTGACGTAGAGGATCGCGATGAACAGCAGCGCCCAGCCGACCGAGCGGCGGGTCTGCTTGACCCCCGAGGTGGTGAAGAACCGCATCAGCACATGCGGCAGCGACGCCGTGCCGATCATCAGGCAGAAGATCAGGCCGAAGAAGTTAAGCGGGCTCATGGTGGCGAAGGGCTGATCGAGCGGCGCCGTGCCGGCCGGAGCCGCGGTCAGCTCGAGCTCGCCGATCCGGCCCATGATCTCGCCATAGGCGAGCTGCGGGATCGGCAGCCCCGTGGTCTGGATCGACAGCAGCGCGACCGGCACCACATAGGCCACGATCAGCACGATGTACTGGGCGACCTGGGTCCAGGTCACCGCCCGCATCCCGCCCGGCGCGGAACACAGCAGGATGCCGGCCAGCCCGAAAAACACCGCGACTTCGAACGGGATCTGCAGGAATCGCGAGGCGATCAGCCCGGTGCCGTAGACCTGCGCCACCAGATAGGTGAACGAGCAGGTCAGCACCGCGACCAGCCCGACCAGGCGCGCCGCGTTGCCGCCGTAGCGCACGCCCAGGAAATCGGTCACGGTATAGGCGCCGAATTTGCGCAGATAGGGCGCGATCAGCACCGCGACCAGCACGAAGCCGCCGGTCCAGCCCAGCACATAGGCCAGCCCGTCATACCCGAACGCATAGAGCGTGCCGGCCAGCCCGATGAACGAGGCCGCCGACATCCAGTCGGCGGCGGTGGCCATGCCGTTGTAGATCGCCGGCACCTTGCGCCCGGCGACATAGAACTCGCCGACCTGGATGGTCCGCGACGCATAGCCGATCACGGCATAGAGGCCGACCGTGAACACCACGAACAGGATGCCGATCAGCCGATTCGACAGCCCGAGCTGTTCCAGCCCGGCCAGCAGCAGCACGAAACCGAGGAAACCGAGCGTATAGAGACCGAACACCCGGCGCAGGTGCCCGTCCGCGCCATGCCTCATGGGAGCCTCGCCAAATCGGATGCGGCCGCCCGCGACCCGGCGTCCGAACCGGCGGCGCGCCACCCCTCGGAAAAAAGCCCCCGAGCGTGCCGGACCCTGCGGACCGATCGGGTCGCCGAATGCTGCGCTGTTGCTGCCGCGATCCTAGCAGATACCGGCGGCGCGGCAAGGCCGGCGGCGCCGGTCCTGCCGGCCGTTAATCCGGCCTTAACCCGCGGCTGGTGGGATAGGCGGGACGGACCCGGAATATGTCGCATGGCTCCGCCCGATCTGCCCGAACTCATCGATTACGACACGATCAAGGAGCTGGCGCGCCACGGCGATCCGGCGATCCGCCGGCAGCTTGCCGAACGGGCCGACATCGCGCCCGAATTCCTGTTCTTCCTGGCCGCGGACAAGGCGCCGGAGGTGCGCGCCGCGGTCGCCCGCAATCCCCGCACGCCGCATCCCGCCGATCTGATCCTGGCGCGCGACCGGGTGCCGGCGGTGCGCCGGGCGCTGGCCCGGAAGGCGGCGGGCCATGTGCCGCGCAACGATGCGCCCGAGCCCGGGCCGCTCGACAGGCTGGTGGTGCAGGTGCTGACCGCGCTGGCTGCCGATGGTGCGCCCGAGGTCCGCCAGATGCTGGCCGAGGGCCTGCGGGATCTGGCCCATGCGCCCCAGGCGGTGATCAACACCCTGGCCCGTGACCGCACCATAGAGGTGGCGGAGCCGGTGCTGCGGCACTCGCCGCAACTGTCCGACGACGATCTGATCGATATCGCCAGAACCCGGCCGGTCGCCGGAGCACTGAGCGCGATAGCGCGGCGCGGGGCGGTGTCGAACCGGGTCGCCGACCAGATCGCCCGCAGCGACGACCCCGCCGCGATCACCGCGCTGCTGACCAACCCGACGGCGCAGATCCGCGAGGACACGCTCGACCAGATCCTCGAACGGGCACCGCCGCACGAGGCCTGGCACCAGCCGCTGGTCCAGCGGCCGCAGCTTCATGGCGAGGCGGCGCAGCGGCTGGCCCATTTCGTCGCCCTGTCGCTGGTCGAGATGCTCCAGCGCCGGACCGATCTGGACGGCGCCGCCCAGACCCGTCTGGCCGAGCTGGCCCAGGCCCGCACCGCCCAGGGCGGCCGGCCGCTGGCGCTGCCGCCGCCCGGCCGCAGCGCCAATCCGCCCGCCGCCAATCCCTGCGCCGCGG
>CAZTNV010000224.1:0-6749 GCA_964615535.1 uncultured Mycobacteriaceae bacterium
GGCCCAACAGGCCGAGCTGCCCCGCCGCGCCCTTCAGGCTGTGCGCCCGGCCGCCGACCGTCGCCGCGTCGCCGGCCGCAGCCGCAGCGTGAATTTGCCGCATCAGATCGTCGCTGGTGGTCAGGAACGCCTCCACGACCGACGCAACGCCTTCGGGACCGAGCGCCTCGGCCAGCCCTTCGATCAAGGACGGGTCCAGGACCGAAGGGTCCAGCTCCGGCAGATCCTCCGCCGCGGGTTCGGCGCGCGCCGCGACGCCGTCCCCGGTTAGAGCGGGCGGTGGCACGGGCGGCTGCGGCGACGGCCGGCGGGCCCAATGCTCGATCAATTGCCGCAGCTTGGCCCGATCGATCGGCTTGCCGAGGTGATCGTTCATGCCGGCATCGAGGCAGCGCTGGCGGTCGCTGGCAAAGGCGTTCGCGGTCATCGCCACGATCGGGATGCAGCCGAGCTCGCCGGCCAGCGTCCGGATCGCGGCGGTGGCCTCGTAGCCGTCCATTTCAGGCATCTGAACATCCATCAGCACCAGATCGTAGGGGATCGTGCGCACCGCCTCGACCGCTTCGAGGCCATTGGCGGCGACGTCGGCGTTATGGCCCATCTGTCGCAGCAGGCCGATCGCGACCTGCTGGTTGACCGCATTGTCCTCCGCCACCAGGATGCGCAGCCGCCGCCCCGAATCGGCCGATGGCGCCGGCACGGCGGCCGGAACGGCCGCTGCCGGTGCCGCTGCCGATGTGCCGAGCCGGCCGGCGATGCAGTCGAACAGCGAGGATTGGCGGATCGGCTTGGGCAGCAGGGCATCGATCAGCCCCGGCACAGCGGCCCCGGCAGCGCCGCCGGCCGACGAGGTGAGCACCAGGAAAGGCCGCGGAATGGCCGGATCGGCCCGGATCGCCTGGGCCAGATCAAGGCCCGACATGGCCGGCATCGCATGGTCGGTCAGCACGATGTCGAACGGCATGCCCGATCCCGCGGCGCGGCGCAGCTCGGCAAGGGCCGACGGGCCATCGTTCGCCGTCGCCACGGTGGCGCCCCAAACCTCGAACTGCCGGGCCAGGATGTCGCGGTTGAGGAAGGTGTCGTCGACGACCAGAACGCGCTGATCGGACAGGGCGAGTTCAATCGCTGTGGCCTCGTCCAGGGCCGACCGCGCGCGGCCCAAGGGCACCGTGAACCAGAACCGGCTGCCCGCGCCCGGCTGGCTGTCCACCCCGATTTCGCCGCCCATCAGTTCGACCAGACGTTTGGAGATGGCCAGTCCCAACCCGGTCCCGCCATGCCGGCGGGCCGGCGACGAATCGACCTGCTCGAACATCTGGAACAGACGCGGCATCGCATCCGCCGGAATGCCGATGCCGGTGTCGATCACGTCGAACTGAACGCTCAGGCGGTAATCGGCATCGTCCAGGACCTTGGCAATCACCGCCACCGAACCCCGCTGGGTGAACTTGACCGAGTTGCCGGCCAGGTTGAGCAGAACCTGGCGCAGGCGTCCCGCATCGCCGATCAGCCGTCCGCGCAGATCGGCCGGCACGAAGCAGGCGATGTCGATCCCTTTGCCATGGGCCCGCGGCGCCAGGATTTCGATGGTACTCTCGACCAGGCTCACCAGATCGAATTCGGTGATTTCCAGGTCGATCTTGCCGGCCTCCAGCTTGGAGAAGTCGAGCACGTCGTTGATCACCAGCAGCAGCGATTCGGCCGAGTCGCGGATCGCCGTCGCATAGTTGTGCTGGTTGGCCATGAGCGGCGTGTCGAGCAGCAATCCGACCATGCCGATGACGCCGTTCATCGGCGTCCGGATCTCGTGGCTCATGGTCGCCAGAAAGGTCGATTTCGCCTGGTTGGCCGCTTCCGCGGCCCGCCGCGCCGACCGCAACTGCTCCTCGCTGTGCTTGCGCGCCGTAATGTCGGAATGCGATCCGGCCATGCGGTAGGCCTCGCCCGCCGCGTCGCGGATCGCCGAGCCGCGGGCCAGACTACACAGTTCGCCGCCATCGGCCCGGCAAAGGCGGTGCTCGGTCTCGAAATGGGGTGTCCGGCCGGCGAGATGATCCTTGATTTCGGTCATCACGCGGTCGCGGTCGTCGGCATGGATGCGGCCGAACCAGTCTTCGGGCCGCCCCAGGATTTCGCCCTCGGAATCGCCCAGCATCAGGCGCCAGCGCGGCGAGAAATAGATCTGGCCGGTGCGCAGATCCCAGTCCCACAGGGCATCCTTGGCGCCCTGGACCGCCAGGGCGTAACGCTCCTCGCTCTCGCGCAGCGCCGCCTCGGACGCCCGGCGATCGTTGACCATCGCCACGAAGGTGTTGAACCAGCGCGACAGCTCGGCGATCTCGTCATGCCCCCGGACGGGCAGGGCCTGGCTCCAGGTGCCGGCATGGTTGCGATAGGCCTTGAAGCTCTCGGTGATTCGCCTGATCGGCGTCACCACTTCGGTGGAATAGGACAGCGCGGCGACCAGCACCAGGACCAGGCACGCCGACAGGACCACGATCGTCGCCGTGCCGATCGTCCCGGCCTGGGCATTGACCGACGCCAGCGGCACCAGGGCGACGACGTTCCAGCCGGTGCGCTCCGACCGGACATGGCTGACGATCATCGGCACGCCGTCGACGGTGTGCGAAAAGCTGGCTGGCGAGTCCTCCAGCGCCCGTGCCAGATCCGGCGCCAGCGGCCGGCCGATCAGCCGGCGATCCGGATGGAACACGGCGCGGGCCGCGGCATCGACCACCATCAGATAGGCGCCGTCGCCCAGATCGGCGGTCACGAACTGGTCGTAAAGATGCCCGACGCTGTAGTTCACCACCAGCGTGGCCAGACTCTCCTGGCTCATGGTCTCGCGATTCAGCCGCCAGATGTTCCGGGCCGCCGCAATGACCTTGGGCTGGGTGGAGTTGGCATTCAGGTTGTCGACGATGCCCGGCCAGTGAACCAGACGGCCGCTGGCCCGGACCGTTTCGAACAGGTCCGCCAAACGTTCGGCCGAGGGTTCGGCGACGTTCAACGTGTCGCCGACATGGAAATGGCGGCCATTGGCGGCCAGAATATCGATCGACACCAACCCGTCGATATTCAGGTAACCGTTCAGGATATAACCGACCCGTGCCTGGGTCGCCAGCCGATTGAACGAATCGTTGTCGTCGCCGGGCTGGTGCAGGGCGGAGATGATCTCCTCGACGCTCAGGACACTGGCGATCAGGTTTTCCACCTGCCCCATTTCCAGGTCGAGGTAATCCCGCCAACTGCGCAGGATTTCCTGCGAGAACTGGAGCGTGAGCTGTGTGACACGGGCCTGGGATGCGCGATACGAAGTATATCCGAGAATCAGGAGCGGCAGAATGCTGAGTACCAGCAGATAGAGAATGAACCTGTGGACGATGTTGATCGATACCGGCAGCCGCAGGGTCCGGCGCCCGAGCCGTGCCAGCCGTGCCAGAGGAGTCTTGCGGGGTGGGGCCCCGATGTCATGGGCCATTCCGGTCGCTCCGCCGGGTCAACCGCCGAGATGCCGGGCATCGACGACGATCGCCTCGATCATGGTTTCGGCCGGCAGGGTCTCGCCGCGCAACGCCCGGAGCGCGTACTGCACGCCCAGATAGCCCTGGCGCGCCGCCTGCTGATTGATGGTGACGGCCATGTGGCCGGCGCGGATCGCCTGTCGCGCCTCCTGCAGATCATCGAATCCGGCGACCAGCACGCGGTGGCGCCCGGCCTCCTGCAGGAAGCGGATCGCGCCCAGCGCCATCATGTCGTTGGCGCAGAACAGCAGCCCGATCTCCGGATGCCGGTTGAACAGCCCCTGGGCGACGCCATAGGCCTCGTCGATCTTCCAGTTCGCGGTC
This sequence comes from uncultured Mycobacteriaceae bacterium, assembly GCA_964615535.1. Lineage (GTDB taxonomy): Bacteria > Pseudomonadota > Alphaproteobacteria > DSM-16000 > Inquilinaceae > CAZTNV01. Next base: position 3,852 of record CAZTNV010000224.1, read on the forward strand.
TCCGATCCGACGAGGGCGATGTCGGGGTTTTCCTCGAACGCCCGCACCGCGCCCCGCCGGCGCGCCTCGGCATTGCCGGCTTCGCGGATTCCCTCGATGATCGCGGCCTCGGTCGGGGCGGACGCCTGATCGGCAATGTGTTTCGCCGACCGGTAGGCGGCGGCCTCGTTGTCGATGCTGATGAAGGGCACCCCGGTCAGTCCGAACTGCTCGGAAAACCGGAGATCGAGGCGGTTGTCGATATTGACCACCGCAATCCCCTGGTCGCGTGCCGTCTTCAGCACCGGGATCAGCCGGATCGAATCGCCGGGGGCGATGACGATCGCCGCCACGCCGGCGCGGATCAGATCGTCGACGATCGCGATCTGCTGTTCGATCGAGGTTTCCTGCGCGGCGGTTCGCACCACCAGCCGGACGTTCAGATCGGTCTCGGCCTGACGCGCGCCGCGTTCCATCTCGACAAAGAACGGGTTGGTCAGGGTCTTCATGACCAGTGCGATCCGCGGCCCTGCGGCCTCCGCGGGTCCGTTTTGCGGTGCGGTTCCGGCGGGCGCGGCGTTCCCGGTGTTGCGACCCTGGTCCTGGCCGTCGTCGCAGCCGGCCAGCCCGGCCAGCGACCCGGTTGCCAGCGCCGCCGTGCCCAGGCGCAAGCCGGTCGACAAGAGCATGCGCCGTGAGCAATGACGGATCATCATCACCTCGAAGGTAGGCCAGTGGCGTGAAGAGCGGACGCCGGATTGCCGGCGGGGGGCCACCACCAGGGGCCCTGAGACAGCATCCTGGCGATTCAAGACTAAGGATTTGTGAATCTCGCGCCGCGTCGCGATCCCGGCGCCGGCCGGGTCGCGGGTTCGCGCGGTCAGGCCCTGATCACGCGAAGGGCCTCGGCCAGACAGCAGATCACATGATAGAGGCTGGAGGCCGGAATCGGTCCCGCCGTGGGCTGGCCGTTGCGGGTCAGGCGTTCGGTCCAGACGGCATGGCCGGGCTTCAGGAAATGCCGGAACAGCCCGGCCAGATGCTCGCGCGCCAGACCGAGGCCGGCGGGATCGCCCAACACCTCGTGGCGGGCCAGAAAGGCCTTGATCGCCTCGGTCTGCGGCCAGACCCGCTTGACGTCGCGCAGCACGGCACCGTGGCGGTCGACCGCCTCGAACACCGCGGGAATGCCCTGGGGCGTCCGGTCGATGCCGTGATCGAGGGCGAAGCGATAGAGCTGCCGCGACGGGGCGATCACCCCGTCCTCGCCGGCCAGCCGGCGGTACTGCATCAGCAGCCAGACCCATTCGAAATGGTGGCCGGGCTCGCACCACTGCCCCTCGGGACCGGGGGCCGGACGCCAGTCGAGGGTGAAGTATTCGCCCAGAGAACCGGTCGCGGCGTCGAAGAAATGACGGCGGAACAACTCGACGATCTCGCGCGCACGGTCGAGCCAGACCGCCTCGCCGGTGACCTCGAACAGCGCCAGAAACGCCTCCAGCAGATGCATGTGCGGGTTCTGCCGCCGGGGCAGCGGGGCGTGGATCAGGCCGTCATGGACGTGTTCGTGATAGCCGCCATGGCGGAGATCCCCGAGATGGCCATTGACCCAGTCGATCGTGCGGTCGGCCCAGTCGAGCGGCTCGCGCTCGCCGGTGGCGCGGAACAGCCAGGCCATGGCGAACAGCACGAAGGCGTGATCGTAGGCGTCTTTCCGGCGGTCGTTCGGCCGGCCGTTGCGGTCGATCGAATGCCACCAGCCGCCATCCTTGCGGTCCCAGTGATGCGAGGTCAGGAACTGGAAGCCGCGCCGCGCCGTGTCCAGCGTCCAGCCCGGCGCCCCGAGCAGGCTGGCCTGGCTGAACACGTAGATCTGCCGCGCCTGGACCATGCTGCGCCGGGGCCGGTCCAGCTCCGGCCGCCGGTCGGGCGTGAGCTGCTCGACGAAACCGCCGTCACGCCGGTCCACACCGATTTCGGCCCAGAACGGCAGCAGCCGCTCGAACATCCAGGTCCGCAGGGCATCGGTCGAGGCGGCGGGGTCGGGCAGCACGGGGGCCGGGGCGAGAACGGTTGGAGCGAACACGGTGGGGACTCGCACAGGTTCAACAGGCGGGTCATAAGCCTGCAAACCTTACTAACGCCCTGCGAGCCGGGCTGAACAGCGTGATCTGAGCATGGAAGCATCGTGCGAACCGCATGCCGCCGTCCGCCCGCCCTGATCATCGATTTCCCGGCCCCAGGGGATGGGGCCGAACCCGGAGCCGATGGCCGGTCCGGGTTCGATAGGGTCGGGCTTCAGCGGGCCTCCGGCTGGGCTCCGTCGGATCGCGCCGGGGTGGGCACCTGCACCGCCGGGAGCTGCGCCGACGCCGCCGGCTGGGCGGAGGCCGGCTGGGGGGATTGCGCCGCGGGTGCGGGCGCGGGGGTCGATACCGGCTGGGGGGCCTGGATCGCCGGGGTCTGAACCGCGGGCGGGGCCAGCAAGGTTTCGCGATGGGCGGCCTCGAGCCGCTCGGCCCGGGTCTCCGCGATGACGGCCTCGCGGGCTTTCAGCTCGGCCAGTTCGGCCTCGAGCCGGGCGACCCGCCGGCCGCGCTGCCGCGCCAGCCGGCGCGAGCGCGCCGCCGACAGCCAGGCGATCAGCCCGCCCAGGATGATGCCGAGTGCGGTCGGCACCAGCACCGCAAGATAGAGCGGGATCTGCAGCACCATGTCGGGCGGCAGAGGCCACAAACCGACCGTGACGACGTCGCGGTTGGTGACGGCGAAGCTGACGACCACGGCGGCGATCAGCAACAGCGGAATCCATGCCAGGTAGCGCAGCCTCGTGGTCCTTTCGACTTAATCGGTGTTCAGCCGCTCGCGCAACTGCTTGCCGGTCTTGAAGAAGGGGATGTGCTTTTCGGTGACCTGAAC
>CAZTNV010000224.1:6759-7171 GCA_964615535.1 uncultured Mycobacteriaceae bacterium
CTGAACCGCCTCGCCGGTGCGCGGGTTGCGGCCGACCCTGGCCTCGCGCTGCTTGACCGAAAACGCGCCGAAACCGCGCAACTCGACCCGTTGGCCACGTGCCAGCGCGGCGGAAATCTCTTCGAAAATGGTGGTGACGATCTTCTCGATGTCGCGCTGATACAGGTGAGGATTCTGTTCAGCCAGCCGCATGATCAGTTCGGATTTGGTCATCCCATGGCCTCCTCCCTCGGTCGCGGCAACTTCGATCAGGCCGCCCGCATCGCCACTCAAGACCCGGCGATGGTGCCAGACCGATTCCGGAAAGGCAAGCCCAAGCCCTCATCAAGCCCTTATATCGTAACGCCTTTTCGATCCGCGAAGCGAGCGGAGCGGCGGGCCCCGGCCGGGGCCCGCCGCCGCGGGTCACTTG
>CAZTNV010000225.1:0-7122 GCA_964615535.1 uncultured Mycobacteriaceae bacterium
AGTCGGCGCCACCGCGACATCCTCGGGCCACGCCGCCCAGCTTCTGGCGCTGTTCCCGTTCATGACGCCGGGCGCCGAAATCATCGCCGCGACCAAGCTCTATGGCGGCTCGATCAACCAGTTCAAGAACAGCTTTCCGCGCGCCTTCGGCTGGACCGTGACCTTCGTCGACGGCGACGATCCGGAGAATTTCCGCAGGGCCGCCACCCCGAACACCCGCGCCGTGTTCATCGAGAGCCTGTGCAATCCCGGCGGCGTGGTGTCGGACATCGAGGCGATCGCCGGGGTCGCGCACGAGATCGGCGTGCCGCTGATCGTCGACAACACCATGGCCACGCCGTATCTGTGCCGGCCGTTCGAATTCGGCGCCGACATCGTGGTGCATTCGACCACCAAGTTCCTCAGCGGCAACGGCACCTCGGTGGGCGGCGCGGTGGTCGATTCCGGCCGGTTCGACTGGACCCGGAGCGACAAGTTCGCCGGCCTGACCCAGCCCGATCCCGGCTATCACGGCCTGAAATTCCAGGAGACCTTCGGCCCGCTCGGCTACACCTTCTTCGGCCATGCCGTGGGCCTGCGCGATCTGGGCGTCAACCAGCAGCCGCAAAACGCCTTTCTCACCCTGCTCGGCATCGAGACCCTGGCCCTGCGGATGGAGCGCCACTGCCAGAACGCCCTGAAGGTCGCCGAATTCCTGTCCGGCCATTCCGAGGTGGCCTGGGTCGAATATGCCGGACTGCCCGGCTCGAAATACCACGCGCTGGCGCAGAAATACCTGCCGCGCGGCGCCGGGGCGGTGTTCACCTTCGGCGTCAAGGGCGGCTATCAGGCCGGGATCAAGGTGGTGGAAAGCGTCGAGCTGCTCAGCCATCTGGCCAATATCGGCGATGCCCGCTCGCTGATCATCCACCCGGCCTCGACCACCCACCGGCAATTGCCGCCCGACCTGCTGGCGGCGGCGGGCGCCGGGCCGGACGTGGTGCGCCTGTCGATCGGCCTGGAAAGCGTCGATGACATCATCGCCGACCTCGACCAGGCCCTGGCGAAGGCCGCCCAGGCGACCCGAGCGGCGGCCGAATAGGCCCGGGCCGGTCAGCGACCCATCTTCGGCGGTTCGGCGGTGCGCCGGCCGCCGCCATGGGCCTCCATGATCGCGACCATGATCCGCCACCGCTGGGTCAAGCTCTTGGCCCTGGCCGGCGCGGGCATCGTCGCCACGTGCTTCGGCAACGCCTTTGTCTATCGTTCGGCTTTCCGACAGAGTCCGGCTTTTTGAGCTTTTTCGTATTTCTTGAACTCTAATATTCAGATATGCTATCAAGGATTGATGTATCGTCGAAGGAGCGTGTCGATGGCGTCCACCGTCCGTCGCGGTGGCTACATCGTGATGGCGAACCGGGAGTCCGGCGTGCCGGCTCGTTCCATTCCGGCCTTCGGGCACGGGGCTGCCGGCGACTCGATGGTAGCCGCATCGTTGGCATCCCTGGGCGACGCGAACTGGGGCCGCCCACAACGCAAAGCCCAAGCGGCCGGGATCGAGTGGCCTGACGCCCTGAAGATCGAGCGGACATTGCGGTTTGAAGGCATCGATGTCGCGCTGGTCTCTGGTCCTGAAGACGCGATTCGCAGTCTGAAGTCGTCCCCAGACCTTCACGTCGAGTGGAATGCCCCGGTTCGGCCGGCGGTGCGGCAGGCGATGCGTCTTCGCAATCCTAAGTGGACGAAAGACCCGACCATCGAGCCCAGACGGCTGGTGGTGACCGTCCAGGACGAATCGGGACATCCGATCCGCGGCGCCAGGGTGCTGGCCCTGGCCGATCCGGCGGGCGAGGAAGGAATTGATCAGAAGACGGGCAAATCCGGAACGCTGCGTCTGACGCTGCCCAACCGGAATGCGAAGGTGCATGCCTTGGTCGTCGAGCCGCCACCGGGGTTCTGGGGCCATGCGGTCGCCATGGCCGACGCATCGGCGTTGGACACGCCGATCACCGTGGCGCTGGCCCCGGTGAATGCGCGCGCCGCATCCGCCGCGCTCCGGCGGGCCTTCCTCGGCCTGCCGCTCGACGGCGGCGGCGGCGTGCGCGTCGCCGTGATCGACACCGGCATCGACCGGACTCATCCCGATCTCGATGGCCGGGTGGTCGATTCCTGGAGTGCGACCGGCTCCAATGCGCCGCCTGATCAGGCGCACGGCACGCATGTCGCCGGACTGATCGGGGGCAGCGGCCAGGGCGGCTTCACCGGTCTGGCACCCCGCGCGGAGCTGATCGATATCCGGGTCTTTGCCGAAGGCCGGTATGCTTCCGATCTGCTGGCCCTCGGCAACGGTATCGAGGCCGCCGCCAAGAAGGACGTCCATCTGATCAACATCAGCCTCGAAACCGACCAGAACTCGGAGCTTGTCCGCAGGGCCGTCGCCTTCGCCTATCGCCGAGGAGCGGTGTGCTTCGCCGCCGCAGGCAATGACGGGAACCCCGCGCCGGCCTTTCCGGCGTTCGGAAAGCGGGTGCTGGCGGTGGCCGCCTATGGCGACTCCGAGATGCTTCCGCCCGGCGGACCAGAGATCCGTGAGCTGACCGGATTCGGAGCGGCCCAGCACCCGCATCTGCGGTTCGCCAGGTTCTCCAATTACGGCGCTGAGATCGACCTGATTGGTCCGGGAGTCGGCATTGTCTCCTGCGGTCTGGCCGGCGGATACCTGGTGTTGAACGGCACATCGCAATCCTGTCCGACAATGACCGGAGCCGCCGCGGCGCTGCTTTCGCACCAGTATCCTGACATCCTCCGGATGCCGGCCGATCGAAACCGGGCCGATGCCATTCTGGCCGTCGTCCAGCGCCATGCCCGCACCCTGGGGTTCAAGCCCGAATACGAAGGGTTGGGGCAGCTTCTTGCCTGAACGCACCGTCGTCGCGATATTTCGTACTGGAGGTCGTCCATGCAATACGTCGTGTTTAAGGTCGATGATGACGCCGTGCCCCTCGCCCAGGCCTCTGAAGCGGTCTGCAGCAGCGACGGGGTGACCCTGGTCCGGACGGGTGTGAACGGCATGGTGATTGACGGCAAGCGGAGCTCGGTCGTCGCTCTGATGTGCAAGCTTCCGGGCTGGCGTCACGAGCGGAACGCTCCCGTGCGTCCGGCCTCGCGGCGATAAGGCGGCGGCCCGATCGCGGCCTATTCGGCGGCCCGAGCCGTGATGAGGAAGTCGGTTTCGGCCAGATCCCGGCCCTCCGAAGTCAGGACGGCGCTGAGCCGGCCGGCTTTGTGCTGGGCAATCGGGACGACGAAGGCGACGTTGCGAATCTCGGGCGCCAGCTCGGCAAGCGCTGACTCCCAAACCGCGACCGGTTCGGGCGTCTCGTGCCGGATGATCCTGACAGCCGGCGAGGGCAATCCTGGCGGAAGGGTGACGAGCACCTCGACGTCGTCGCCCGAGCGGTAGCTCATGCGATCGACGCTGACGTTTGGCCGGACGCCCCCATCGCGCTGGGCGGCGACGGCACCGGGGGATTCGACGCCAAGCAGCATTCGGATCAGGCGCAGGGTTTCGTCATGCCGCGTAATCCCCAGATGGTTGGCGGCAACGTAGGCCGTGGGCACCGGAAGCGCGCCGGCGCTGACCGTTGGCACCGTGCCGTCGCCGCTGCCATCCGTCCACACCGGATTGAGCATGCCCCGCTGCAGACTGAGATCGAACCGGGTCACCGAGCGGTGGCCGCAACCGACCACCGCGACATAGCGCGTCCGGGGCGGTCGCCGGGTCCAGTCGAGCTGCGCGCGGAAGTCCGCCGCGGCCTCCACCATCGACCGGTTCAGACCGGCCGCCTGCTCCAGGCGCCGGTCGGACAGCGCGTAGGCGTCCAGCGGAGTCGCGGCGTCAAGGTTCCAGGCGACGGGCAGATGGAGCCCGGGAAGAAGCTGATAGCCCGACGGGTAGCGCGGATCGTTCGACATCCTCACCAGATCGGCCTCGCCGATGCCGGGAGTGCCCTCGACGGTGTTGCCGCCGATGCGGGCCAGGGCCAGCGGGGCACCGGCATGGGGCACCGCGATGAGCACCAGCAGCGTGACGTGCCGTCTCCAGTCGCCGTCCAGCGACGCGGCTTCGAGGGCGTACCGGGCGATCAGGCCGCCCATGCTGTGCGCCACGATGGCGATGTCGCTCCCTCCCGAGCGCGCGGCAGTGGCCGCGATCGTCTCCGCCACGAATCGTCCCAGGTCGCGCAGATCGCCGCGCCAGTCGTATGGGAGGGTCTCCAGCGACCAGTTCGGCAATTGGCCCAGGGCATCGAGCAGCCCGTCATAGACCGAGACGCAGACCTTCCGGATCGGCGGACCGACGGTGACGGCAGGGTCCAGAAGCTGATCGACCTTGCCGTAGCCGGTCAACAGATCGCGCCTAGTCGGCGGCCAGACCTGATCACCGTTCAGATGGAGTTCGCTGCCCTGAATGCCCGGCAAGAAGATGACAGTGCCCATGTCCACCACCAAAGCAGAGCGCCATGAACCGGCACTCTATAGGATTCTTCGACAGATCGCCACCTTGATGTGCAAAAGCCTGGGCAACCAACCCCTTCAGATAGATTCATCAAAGGATTGCGACGCTGGATGGTCTGGCCGAAGGCCGACCGACGGCCGGCTTGGCAAACGGTGGGGCGCGGTCGCCGCGATCGTCAGGCGGGTCCCCGCCTCTCGACGAGGAACATGTCATGGCAGGTCAGGGAAGCCCCCCTACTCCGCCGCCGCCCCCGCGGGCGCCATTGCCCGCCGGCCCTCGCCCGGCAGCAGGGCGGCGGCCAGCAGGGAGAGTATTGCGAGGCCGGCCAGGACCCAGAGCAGCAGGGTGAAGGCGCCGGTGGTGCCGTAGCTCCAGGCGACCAGTTGCACGCTGACCGGCGCGGCGCCGAAGGCCAGGATGAATTTCAGGCCATAGGCCAGGCCGCGATGGCGGTTCGGCGTATAGCGGGCCAGCAGCAGGTTCTCCGCCGGCAGCAGGAACCCGCCCATGAACACCGCCGCCGATACCGCCAGCAACAGCGGCAGGCCGCCCAGCTCCGCCGCCAGCGCCACCACCGGCACCTGCACCACCATGCCGGCCAGATAGACCAGCTTGAGCGGAAACCGGTCGGCCAGCGCGCCGCCGGCAAGCTGGGCCAGCGCCGCCAGCAGATAGACGGCGGTCACCAGCCCGCCCACCGCGGCCACGTCGCCGCCGGTCAGGCCGGTCATGCGCAGCTCGAACCATTTCGGCATGGCGACCTGCATGCCGTTGAAGATCAGCCCGGCGCAGATCATGGTCACCGACAGCACGATGAAGGCGCGGATCGCGTCGCCCCGGGCCGGCAGTGGTTCGGGCCGCGCATCGTCCTTGCGGTCGGCCACCAGACCCAGCGCGATGCATGCCCACAGCGCCAGCCCGGCCGCCAAGCACACCGCGCCCGGAATGATGAAGGCGGCGCGCCAGTCGATCCAGTCGGTCAGTGTGCCGGCGATCACCGCCGCGCAGCCCACCCCCGCGCTGCCGAAGATGCCGAGGATGCCCATCGCCCGGCCACGATTGGTCGCGTGGCGGACCAGCCAGGACATGCCGACCGGGTGATAGATCGAGGCGCCCAGCCCGAGCAGCGCCAGCCCCAGCATCAGCGCCGTGGCGCCCCCGGCCAGCCCGGCCGCGATCGAGCCGCCGCCGGTGACCAGGAAGAACACCACCATCATCCGGCTCTCGCTCCACCGGTCGCCCAGCCACCCGGCCAGCGGCGCGCCCAGCCCGATCAGCAGGCTGCCCAGCGTCCACAGGCGGATCAGTTCGTCATACGACATCGACCAGTCGCGCTGCAGGGCCAGCACCACGGTTAGATACAACCCGGCCAGGGCATGCATCAGGAAATGGCCGATGCAGGAAAAGCCGATGGCGAGTCGCCCCGAGGCCGCAGACATGTCAGAAACCCGATCGAATCAGCGATGCCGGATGCTCTCACGCCGCCCTGCCTCGGCACAATCGCGCACTTGTCCCGAGACAACTCGCTAGCGCGCGCCCGGCCCCGAAGGCGGCCGGGTCTCGGCAATGATCCAGTCCAGATAGTCGGGATTGCCGCCCGGCGCCACGCGCAGCGCGACCACGCAGGGCACCCGATAGCCGTGCAGCGCCTTCACCCGCGCGGTCACGGCGTCCAGCAGATCGGCGCGGGTCTTGGCGATGACCACCGTCTCCGCCGCCTGCTGCACGGCGCCCTCCCACCAGTAAAAGGACTCCACGCCGCCGATGATGTTGACGCTGGCGGCCAGCCGCTCCTCCACCAGGGCGCGTCCGATGGTCCGAGCCTCCGCGACCGTCCCGGCAGTGATGTAGACGAACAGGAATTCCATCGCGGCCTCCTCGAAACGGCTCGCCTTTTCCGACAAATTGACCGACAGTCCGCACGATCACGCCAAGGCCAGACGCGATGCCGGCCGATGACGGAGGCCCCGCCCGATCCGCCGATCAATGCCCCCGCCGCGACGCCGGTGCCGACGGCCGCCCAGCGGCGCTGGTTGCGCCGCGGCCTCGCCCAACCGGGCGGAAAACTGCCGCTGTTCGACGAGGCCGGCAAGAGAATCGATCGGCGTATCGTCCAGGCCTGCATCGCTTCGGGCTGGGCGGAACCCTGGTTCGACAACCCGCTCAAGCCGGACTGGCTGGTCTGCCGTCTCACCGCCGCCGGTCGCCATCTGGCGGAAACCGCCGAGGCGGCGAGCTAGGCAATCGGCGCAAGGCTGCCAGGCAGTCACGGTACCGCGGTCATGCCTCGAAACCGTCGAATTGATTATTATGTGTTTAGAATGGGTATTTGGCGCGGATCGAAATCATCCATGATTTGGGCATGATCCGGGTTCGGAATACCTGAATTTGGGATGCGAGATCTGAAGGCAGCGGGACGGGAGGGCGCGACACGCTCCGCCGAGGCGGGGCGGCTGACCGATGGAGGAAGCCATGTTGACCATCACCGACTGCATCGAGATGAGCGGCCTTGACGAGAAGGAGATCGACGGCATCGTCGAGCACGAGCACATCCCGTACATCGTCGCCCTGGAAAAGGGGGCGGATTTGCTCACCCATCCCTGGGGTGGGCCGGCGATCCGGCA
>CAZTNV010000226.1:0-7109 GCA_964615535.1 uncultured Mycobacteriaceae bacterium
CAGCAGGACCGACACGGCACAGCCGGCCGGAAGGGATAGCCAGGTCATTGACATGCGGCGCCGACTCTTTGCTCCCGGCGAACGCGGATCATGGGTTCCATGTGGTGGTTTATACGATGATTGCGGCGTATGCGCACCGTCCCGCGGCCGGTCCGGCCGACTCCGGCGGACGCGGCGCCGTGGCGGTTGCGTGCCGTACGGGCCCGGCGCATGATCCGCGGCCGTTCTGCCGGGGGGTGCCCAAGGCAACGAGGAGACGCGATGTCGGTTGCCGATCTGGCCCGGTCCCATCCCCTGCCCGCGCGGGCCGGCGGTCTGCCCCGGTCGCTGCTGCTGGCCCTCGCGATCACCCTGGCGGTGCGGCTGGCGCTGGCGGCGTGGCTGCCGCTGTCGGGCGACGAGGCCTACTACTGGGTCTGGGGGCACCATCTCCGGCTCAGTTACTTCGACCACCCGCCCTTCGTTGCCCTGCTCTACTGGCTCGGTCAGCCGTTCGAGGCCTGGGGCGGCGCGGTTCGCTGGCCGGGCGTGGTGCTCGGCCAGGGCATCTACGCACTGTGGCTGCTGATGCTGCGGCCGCACCTGTCGCCGGAGCGGCTGACCTGGCTGTTCTGGCTGCTGGCCCTGTCGCCGCTGGCCGGGTTCGGCACTCTGATCATCGTGCCCGACGTGCCGCTGCTGTTTTTCTGGTCGCTCGCCCTGTTCGCGCTGATCCGCGCGGTCGAGACGAGGCATTTCGGCTGGTATCTGCTGCTCGGCTTCGCGGTCGGCTGCGGCGCCCTGTCCAAATACCACATGATCGTGTTCGTTCCGGCCGGGCTGATCTGGCTGACGCTGTACCGGAAATGGGGCGCGCTCCGCTGGTCGTATCTGATCCCGGCGGTGCTGCTCAGCCTGGCCATCGCATCGCCGGTGCTGATCTGGAACCTGCAGAACGACTGGGGCTCGTTCGGCTATCAGCTTGGCGAAGTGATCGCCGAGCCGCCCTGGGAGCCGAAATGGACGCTGGACTACGTCGCAGCGGTGTTTTTCGTGGCGTTCCCGACCATCTTCATCGCGGCGCTGCGGCGGCCCGAGGCGGAGCTCGGCTGGCTCTGGGTGTTCGGCTGGACCCCGATCCTGTTCTTCCTGCTGGCCTCGATACGGCAGGAGATCGAAATGAACTGGCCGAGCATGGCCCTGCCCGCCCTGATCGCGCTGGCCGTGGTACAGACCCGCGATGTGCGCTGGTTCGTTCTGCCGCTGGTGGTGTGGGCGGTGATCCTGGCCGCTGCCCTGTCGGACATCGCCCATCCCTGGCTGCCCAACCGATCGAAGCTGGCCGAGTTCGGCCGGTATCGCGCGCTGGCCGCGGCGGTACAGGAATACCAGCCGCTCTATAGTCATCATTACCACATCGCCTCGCAACTCGGCTTCGAACTGGGCCGGCAGGTTTACAAGCTGCCCGGATGGGGACGGCGCGACGTGTTCGATTTCCTGCCCGAAGCTCTGCCGGCCGCGCCGCGCTATTTCGTCGTGGTCGAAAGCGGCAGCGGCATTCCGGCCGATGTCTTGCCCGACGGCGATCGCGTGGTCGCCCGCCACCCCGCCACGCCGGGATACGAGGTGCTGGAGGTCCGGCGCGAATGACCGGCCAAACGGAGCCGACATGCTGAAACTCCAATCCTATATCTTGAGCCAGATTCTCAAGACCTTCACTTTTTCCACTGTGACCATCCTGCTGGTCGCCTCGTCGCTCTATTCCCAACGCTATTTCTCGGACGTGGTCGAGTACGGCATGCCGATCTCGGTATTTCTACAACTTATATTAGCAACCATGCCGCTGGTGCTGGTCCTGGTGCTGCCGGTCACCTTGTGTGCCAGCATCATTTTCGTGTTCAACAAGATGACGGCCGACAACGAGATCACCGCCCTGCGCGCCTGCGGCATCAGCCAGTTCACCCTGGTCACGCCGGCGCTGCTGGTCGGCATGATCGGCGTTACGATCAGCTATTCGATGACGCTCTATTTTGTACCGGTATCGACCGGCACGCTGCGCGAGACGGTGAGCCAGTTGGCGGATATCGGCCTGGAGCCCCGGCTCCGCGAGCAGACCTTCAACACCTTCGGACCCAGTCTGACGCTGTATTTCCGCGACCGGCTGGGCGATGGCAGCATGACCGGCGTGTTGATCAATGATGACCGCACCGAAGGTCTGACCACCACCATCGTCGCCGACCGCGCCCTGATCACCCGATCCGAAGACACCTACGTCATCGTGTTCGGGTCCGGCAGCCTGCAGCAGTTCAACCGGGCCAATGCCGGGCTGTCGGTGGTCTATTTCGACTCGTACACGCTGACGCTGGCGATCTCGCAGATCCTGCCGCGTCCATTGAACCAGCAGCCATCGCCGCTGGAGTACGGCCTGCATGAGCTGTTCAATCCGCCGCCCGAGGCGCGGGACGACGCCGACCGGGTCGGCAGCATGCTGGCAGAGGGGCATCAGCGGCTGGCGACCCCGGTCATGTGCCTCACCGTCGCGTTGATCGTCGGAGCGGCCATGTTCTCCGGCCAGCACCGCAGGCAGGGCGACCGGCTGCGAATGGCGGCGATCGGCCTGCTGGTCGGGCTGCTGCTGATCGCCTATCAGATCACCGTGATCGCCACTGCCCAGTTTCCGGTCCTGGCGCCGCTGATTTATGCGATGGTTGCCGTTCCGGGCGCGATCAGCACGTTGGGGCTCTATTTCAGCAACCGCACGGCGCCGGGCCATGGCACCAGAGCCCGCCGCCGCACCGCGGTCCTGGCCTCGACGGCCGAACACAGCGGCTCGGCCGGGTGAGCCCGAGGATCGGAGCCGGACCTCATCCGGGTCGCGCCGAGGGCACTTCGGCGCCGCGCCGCCGCACCCGGCGAGCGATCAGAATGACCACAATTTTTCCGAGTTGGTACAGGATCAGCGCCAGCAGCATGCCGACGCCGGAATACAGCAGACTGGCGCCGTCCACGGGAATTCTCGGCTCGAAATGCCGCCAGACATCGCCGGCAATCGCCGAATCGAGATGCGTCAGGAAGACCACCGGCCGGGTCACCATGCCGGCGTTGCGCAGGGCGGCATGGCTGTCGATCAATCGGCCGGCCCGGTCGATCCGGGCCTGAAGCGCCCGGCCCTCGCGGACGTAGACCGGGTTCTCGGCCGTCACGAACTCGTTGACATAGGCGTAGACCGGCAGCCCTGCCTGACCGGCACGGTCGATGATCCCGGCCACTTCGAGGCGTGCTTCCGCCAGCCGGCCCGACAGAGTTTGCACATAGTGCTGCATGAAGGCGGAAAGCTGAGAGCAGCCCAGCCCGGCCGCGACGATCAGCGCGATCTCCGCCAGAGAGCTCAGCTTGCGAAGAAGGCTCTCGAGCAATCGTCCATCCCCTGTCGCCCCCGTTCAGCCCCGTTCCCATCGGGTACCCGCAGGGGCTCGGGGATTTCAAACCTGCACCCAGATTTCGCTGCCAGTTTGGCGTTTTTGTGTCGGGCTGTGCTCGCCGGACATGGTTGCGGCGAGCCCGATGTCGATCGCCGGCGGGTTCCAGGCTTCGGGATGCCCGGTCTGGCGAGTCTTGAAATTCCTGAACGACAGGACACGCCTCTCTTGCGCGCACAGCTCCGGAAGCCCTCCACATTCGGCGCTGTCTGCGCTTCGGATTGCGGTATGATGGGTTGAACTCCATGCCGTGGCCGCCGATCAGGATCGCCGCGGTGGGCTGCAAGAACCAGGGAGCACGGCATGGCGGAGCGAGACGGTGCGCGCGAGGCGGTTCTAAGGCAGATCGTTGCGCTCCGCAGCCGGATGGACCCGTCGGTCCTTGATCGTCTTCGCGTGGCGGTCAACCCGGAGCCCTGCGGCCGGTGCATCCCCTATGACCGGCAGGCGGCGCGGGACGCGGTACAGCGTTTCTTGGCCGGGCGCGAGGATGGCGGCCGGTTCCGTGAGCGCCTGATCGACGCCCTGCGCAGGACCCGGAACGACCGTTGAGGGACCGGCCCGGTCAGGATCGACTTGTCCCGCGCCGTTAAAATGGCGTGTTATCATTGACTGGCTCGCTGCCATGGCAGACGTATCGAGGCCGGCGACGCAACCGTTCGAAACGACAATGGCGCAGGTGTTCCGACGCAATCTCAGGCGGGATTACCGCCGGCGGATGCCTCAACTGACCGTCTGCCTCGATGGCGACGCCACATACTCGACCAGGAACTGGTCGCTGGGCGGCATGGCCTTGTCCGGCTTCAGCGAGCGGCTCGAAATCGGCACCGATGTGGCCGGACAGTTGCGGCCCGCTCTGTACGGCGGCCCCTGGATGGGTTTCGCGGCTCGGGTGGTCAGGATCGAGATACCGGTTTTGATCGCGCTGCAATTCACCGAACTGTCGCCGTCGGCGTTCACCTTTCTCGAGCGACTTTGGCGCCATCCGCCCCTGCGCGGGAACGGCAATTCGGAGATTTGAAGAAGTTTCGGTTTGAACTATCGACACGCCTATCACGCCGGAAATTTCGCCGATGTCGTCAAGCATGCCGTGCTGACGCTGCTGCTGCGGGCCATCGCGGCCAAGCACAGGCCGTTTTGCTGCCTGGATAGCCATGCCGGAATCGGCCGATACGATCTGTCCGGACCCGAAGCGTCGAAGACTGGGGAGTGGCGGGAGGGAATCGGGCGGCTGATGGCGGCTCCGGACCCGCCGCCGCTGGCCCGGCCCTATCTCGATCTGGTGCGGCAGTTCAACCCCGGCTTGGCTGGCGGGCACCCTCGAACCTATCCGGGGTCGCCCCGCCTGGCGCGCGCCCTGCTCCGCCCCGGCGACCGGCTGCTGCTGGCCGAACTCCACCCGACCGACAGCGCAACGCTGCGCGCCGAATTTCGCGGCGACGAACAGGTCGCGGTGCATCATCGCGACGGCTACGAGGCGCTGAAGGCTCTGGTCCCGCCCATCGAGCGGCGCGGTCTGGCCCTGGTCGATCCGCCATTCGAAGCCGAGGACGAGTTCCGCCGGATGGTGCGCGGCGTGGCGGCCGCCCATCGGCGCTGGCCAACCGGCGTTTACGCGCTGTGGTATCCGGTCAAGGATCGGGCTCCGGTCGAGCGATTCCACCGCGACCTTGCCGACACCGGGATCGCCCGCATCCTGGCGGCGGAGCTGACGCTCTGGCCGGAAACCGGCAGCGACCGGCTCAATGGCTGCGGCATGATCCTGGTCAATCCGCCCTGGCGAGTCCCTGCACAGCTCGGCGAATTGCTGCCCGGTCTGCACGTCATCCTGACCCGCGGCGGCGGCGGTTCCCGGCTGGTCTGGCTGACCGGATCGCAGTGACGACAGAGCCTCGCCGGCCCGCCGGTTGCGCGCGGCCGATGCTCATGGCAGAAAGCCATTGATAGTCCCGATCCCGACCTGGTAGCGCCATGCCTCCCCGCAGCGAGTCCGACGAGTCACCGACCGGTCTGCCGGCCATGCTGACCGGACTTGCCGAAATCATCGACGCCTATGACGGCCTGATCCTCGATCTGTGGGGCGTCTTGCATGACGGAGTTCAGCCCTATCCGGGCGTGATCGACTGCCTGCAGCGGCTGAGGCGCGCGGGCAAGCGCTGCTGTCTGCTGTCGAATGCGCCGCGGCGGGTGGCCAGTGCGGTTGCCCGGCTGAACGAGCTGGGCATCGTTGCCGACCTCTACGACCATGTCCTGACCTCCGGCGAGGTCACCCACCAGGCGCTGCGCGATCCGCCCGACGAGTTCCATGCCGCGCTCGGCTCGCGCTGTCTGCATATCGGCCCGCCGCGCGACAACGACGTGCATCAGGGACTCGGCCTGACCCTGACCGACCGGCCGGAAGACGCCGATTTCGTCCTGAACACCGGGGTCGACACGGTCGAGAACACGGTCGCCGATTTTGCCGGTGTGTTGGCCGCTGCAGCCGCCCGCGACCTGCCCATGATCTGCGCCAACCCCGATCTGATCGTGATGTTCGGCGGCAGCCGAATGATCTGCGCCGGACTCCTGGCTCAGCATTACG
Organism: uncultured Mycobacteriaceae bacterium; assembly: GCA_964615535.1. Taxonomy (GTDB): domain Bacteria; phylum Pseudomonadota; class Alphaproteobacteria; order DSM-16000; family Inquilinaceae; genus CAZTNV01. Next base: position 6,040 of record CAZTNV010000226.1, read on the forward strand.
AGGCCCTGGGCGGGCGCGTCGCCTATCACGGCAAGCCCTACGCTCCGGTCTATCGGAGCTGCCGCGCGCTGCTCGACGGCATCGACGCTCGACGCCTGCTGGTGATCGGCGACAGCCTGCGCACCGATATCGCCGGGGCCAAAGCGGCGGGGCTCGACGCCGTCCTGGTGACCGGCGGCATTCATGCCGAAGAGCTGGGCGTCGGACAGGACGGCAGACCCGACCCTCGGCGCCTTGCTGCCGTGATTGCGGAAAGCAAATATCGCCCCGACATGGTGATGCCGGGTCTTCGGTGGTGACGCCGTCCATCCATGGCGTCTCGCGACCGGCTCAGCCGAACGCCTTGAGCGCGGCAGCCAGAAGCGAACTGAGCTTTGCCATCGTGGAACGTCGCCGCGGTTGAGGTGGCGCCGGCTGGCCCGCCTCCAGCAACAGCACCCGGTAATAGCTGATAATGAACACACGGATTGCGGCGGTCAATCCGGCGCCGCGGCGCTTGGCATCGATCAGCGTGCAGAGCTGATTGGCGGTCATGCCTTCGCGCTCGCCGATCTCCTTCAGGCTGTCCCACATCACCGGTTCCATGCTGACACTGGTGCGCCGGCCGGCAACGTAAACGTTCCTGCGAATGGGCGCCTGATCCCCCGGCATGCCAGGGTCGGTCGGAAAATTCATGAAATTCATAACCACGCCTGGCTTGTCGTTCTGGCGGATCGCGCGATCAATCGCCTCCCCAGACCGCTCGTTTTCCCAGGCCTATTTAGAGTTGCAGCTTGATATAGGCAAGTCCGCTATTGGATCTTGTATACGATAGCCGTACTCGGGTGCAGGTTGGGCGCGCTATTAACCATAGCTGGCAATGCTTCTACACCCTCATCGCGGCTATTTTTGGGACGAATGGCAGTATGGCCATTCAGCCGGAGCGGTTCAGGCTTCGGGCGGAAACGGAATGACAAGGGGAACATGCCGCCGATGCCGTGGCCACCGACGGCAACGGCAATGGCGGACTCGGTTTCGTTTCCCTATCCAGGCAAGGCAGGTTCTGCAAAAGTTCTGTCTTGGCCGATCGC
>CAZTNV010000227.1:0-7052 GCA_964615535.1 uncultured Mycobacteriaceae bacterium
GCCGCCGAGTACGCGGGGGCGCGCAAGCCGGTCCACATCATCGAGGAGCCGATGGCCGCGGCGATCGGCGCCGGTCTGCCGGTGACCGAACCGACCGGCTCGATGGTGGTCGATATCGGCGGCGGCACAACCGAGGTCGCGGTGCTGTCGCTGGGCGGCATCGTCTATTCGCGGTCGGTCCGAGTCGGCGGCGACAAGATGGACGAGGCGATTATTGCCTATATCCGCCGCAATCATAACCTGCTGGTCGGCGAAGGCTCGGCGGAGCGGATCAAGAAGGAGATCGGTTCGGCCTGCCCGCCCGAGGACGGCGATGGCGAAATCATGGAGATCAAAGGCCGCGACCTGATGAACGGCGTGCCCAAGGAGCTGGTGATCACCGAGCGGCAGATCGCGGAAAGCCTAGCCGAACCGGTCAGCCAGATTGTCGAGGCAGTCAAGGTGGCGCTGGAGCATACCGCGCCGGAACTGGCCGCCGACATCGTCGATAAGGGCATCGTGCTGACCGGCGGCGGCGCGCTGCTCGGCAATCTCGACTTCGTTCTGCGTCACGCGACCGGCCTGCCGGTGTCGATCGCCGACGATCCGCTGTCCTGCGTTGCACTCGGCACCGGGCGAGCACTTGAAGAAATGAAAACACTAAAGCATGTATTAATTAACATGTAATAAGCTACCAAATCGGTTAGCTTCGCAATCGGTCCCGGCGGCGATTGTCGGAAGATCGATCGGGCCGGCAGGCCAGGACTGAGCGTCGTTGACTCTGCGTCGTTTCGGCCACGGCTACTAAGGGATCGAGCACGGTGAAAGATCCAGCCAGACCGATGGTTCGGATCGCGGCGCTGCGTGCGCTCGCCCAGCGTTTTTCATTCCTGCTGCTGCTGATGGCATCGGTCGCCCTGATGATGCTGGGCAAGGTCGACGCCGTACTGGTCGAGGGCATCCGCAGCCGCGTCGCCGACGCGGTCAGTCCGATTCTGGACGCGTTCTCCCGCCCTGCGGCGATGGTCGCCCAGGTCGTCGACGAGGCGCAGGATTTGAGCCGGCTGCGCGAGGAGAACCGCCGTCTGGCCGCCGAGAACGCGACCCTTCGGCAGTTCCGCGATGTCGCCTATCGCTTAGAAGCCGAGAATCTCAGCCTGCGGCTGCTGCTCAACTACCGTCCGGAGCAGCCCCACGCCTATATCGCGGCTAGGGTGGTCGGCGACAATTCAGGGGCCTTCGTGCGCAGCCTGATGATCAATCTCGGCACCGCCAACGGCGTGCATGACGGCCAGGCGGTGCTGGGACCGCACGGGCTGGCTGGCCGCATCGTCCAGGCCGGCCAGCGCTCGGCGCGCATCCTGCTGGTCACCGATCTCAATTCCCGCATCCCAGTGGTGATCGAGCGGTCGCGCTATCGCGGCATCCTGGGCGGCGACAATTCCGGCCACCCGCGCCTGCTCTATCTCGCGCCCGAGGCCCGGCCCGAAATCGGCGACCGGGTGGTGACCTCCGGCCATGACGGGGTATTCCCGCCCGGTCTTCCGGTTGGCACCGTGTCCTCGGCCGAGGAAGGCGCCGTGCGGGTCCGCCCTATGGAGGACTTCGCCCAATTGGAATATGTCCGCGTCGTCGAATTTCGACCGTCCACCGAGGGCGCGATCATGGTCGCTCTGCCGAGTTTCATGCGATGATTGCTGGTTTCTGGCTCCGGCTGGACGGCATTGCCCGCAATGCCGCGCCCGGCTCGATCACGATCATGCTGGTGCTGGTCCACGTCACACCGGTGCATCTGCCGGCGTTCGGCCATGTCGCCCCCGATCTGGCGATCATGGCAATCTACTACTGGTCGATCCACCGCCCCGATCTGATGCCGTTCAGCCTAGTTTTCGCAGTTGGTGTCCTTCAGGGCGCCCTGACCGGCGGACCGCTGGGCCTCGCGCCGTTCGTATATCTGTGGTGTCGCTGGATGGTGTTGAGCCAGCGGCGTTTCCTGGTCGGCAAGAGCTTTCTGGTCCAGTGGTGGGGCTTCGCCGTGCTGGTGGTCCTGGCGGTCGCGCTGGTATGGCTCGGCATGAGCCTGCTGGAGACGGCTCCGATGCCGGCACCGCCAGCGGCGTTTCATGGGCTGCTAACCATTGCGTTCTATCCCCTGGTCGCCTGGCTGTTCATCCAGGTCCATCGCAATTTCCTGCGCCAGGCCTGACTAGCGATGGGCCGCGATACCGACCGAATCCGCAGCCTGACCCGCCGCGCCCTGGTGCTGGGCGGGGTCAAGCTGGGCCTGTTCGGAGTCCTGGGCGGCCGCATGCACTATCTGCAGGTCACCGAGGGCGAACGCTACCGCCTTCTGGCAGAGGAGAATCGCATCAATCTGCGCCTGATCGCGCCGTCGCGCGGGCAGATTCTCGACCGGTTCGGGGCGATGCTGGCGACCAACAACCAGAACTTCCGCGTCGTGCTGGTTGCCGAACAGGCCGGCGACGTCGAGGCGACGCTGGGCAAGCTGTCGGACATCGTGCCGCTGACGGCAGCCGATATCGGACGGGTGATCCGCGATATCGCTCGCCGCCGGCGGTTCGTGCCGGTGACGGTTCGGGAGAACCTGAGCTGGGAGCAGGTCTCGCGGATCGAGGTCCACACCCCGGAACTGCCCGGCCTGTCGATCGATGTCGGCGAAAGCCGCAACTACCCTCTGGGCGAGGCCGCGGCCCACATTCTCGGCTATGTCGGCGCAGTGTCGGAAGCCGAGCTGACGGGCGATCCGGTGCTCACCCTGCCTGGCTTCCGCATCGGCAAGGCCGGCGTCGAACGCCAGCACGACCCGCTGCTGCGCGGCAATGCCGGGGCCAGCCGGGTCGAAGTCAACGCCTATGGCCGGGTGATCCGCGAACTCGACCGCACCGAGGGCACGCCGGGCCGCGACGTCCAGCTCACCCTCGACATCGGCCTGCAAGAGTTCGTCCAGCAGCGCCTGTCCACCGAGTTGGGCGCCTCCGCGGTGATCATGGACGTGCACAATGGCGAGGTCTATGCCATGGCCTCGCAGCCGAGCTTCGATCCCAACCTGTTCGCCACCGGCATCGACGCCGAAACCTGGCAGGCGCTGAGCACCGATCCCTTCGGACCGCTCGGCAACAAGGTGATCGCCGGCCAGTACGCCCCCGGCTCGACCTTCAAGATGATGGTCGCCCTGGCCGCGCTGGAAGACGGGATGTCGCCCACCCACGCCATGTATTGTCCGGGCCATCTCGACATGGGGAACCACCGCTTTCATTGCTGGCGACGGGGCGGACACGGCACCATGAACATGATCGAGGCATTGTCGCAGTCCTGCGACGTCTATTTTTACGATGTTGCGCGACGGATCGGTGTCGACAAGATCGCCGCCATGGCCGACCGATTCTCGATCGGCCGCCGCACCGAGATCGATCTGCCGGGCGAGGCGCCCGGCCTGATGCCGACCCGCGCCTGGAAACAGGCGACGCTGGGCAGTACCTGGCAGCCCGGCGAGACCCTGGTGGTGTCGATCGGTCAGGGCTACATGCTGACCACGCCGCTGCAGCTTGCGGTGATGACCGCGCGCATGGTCAATGGCGGCAAGGTGGTGCAGCCGCATGTAACGCTGCGCCAGGGCGGACCGGGTCAGCCGATCATCATGCCCGAGACGCCGTCGATAGGAGTATCGGCACGGGCGCTGGGCATCGTTACCCAGGGCATGATCCACGTGACCTCGAGCCCGACCGGGACGGCGCGAAGCGCGCAAATCCGCGAGCCAGGCATGCAGATGGGCGGCAAGACCGGCACCTCGCAGGTCCGCCGCATCACCATGGCGGAGCGCGCCACCGGCGTGCTGCGCAATGAACAGTTGCCGTGGCGCCAGCGCGATCATGCCTTGTTCGTCGCCTTTGCCCCGGTGCACGCGCCGCGCTATGCCGCGGCGGTGGTGGTCGAGCATGGCGGCGGCGGCAGCCGGGTCGCGGCACCGATCGCGCGGGATATTTTGACCGAATGCCAGCGCCGCAACCCCGCCGGACGGGTGGTGGCGGGATCGGCACAGGCCGCGCCGCCGGGGGTATTGGGCACCATACCGGGCGGCGGCCAGACGTCGGACCGGAGGAGTTCGGGCGGATGAGCCGCGACTTCGCCGATCTTTCCGGCCCGCCCGCCGACATGTCCCTGGCCGCCAAGCTGATGCAGATCAACTGGCTGCTGGTGCTGCTGATCTGTCTCCTGGCCAGCATAGGCTTCGTAATGCTGTATTCGGCGGCCAATGGCCGGCTTGACCCCTGGGCGTCGCGCCAGATGATCCGATTCGGGGTCGGCATGGCCATGATGTTCGCGGTCGCCATGGTCGATATCCGGATCTGGCTGCGTCTTGCCTATCCGCTGTATTTTCTGGCCCTGATCCTGCTGGTCGCGGTCGAGGTGATGGGCGAGATCGGCATGGGCGCGCAGCGCTGGATTGATCTCGGCGTGATCCAGCTTCAGCCTTCCGAACTTATGAAGATCGCCATGGTCCTGGCGCTGGCCCGCTACTTTCACGGTCCAAGCCTGGAGGAGGTGTGGCGCCCGACGCGCCTGATCCTGCCGCTGCTTATGGTTGCGGTACCGGTCGGACTGGTGCTTAAGCAGCCGGATCTGGGCACGGCAGTAAAGATTATGCTGGTCGGCGGCGCGATCTTTTTTCTGGCGGGCGTGAGATTATGGATGTTCGCCACGGTGATCGCGGCGGGGATGACGGCGCTGCCGATCGGCTGGCAGTTCTTGCGCGACTATCAGCGCAACCGGGTGCTGACATTTCTGGACCCGGAGCGCGATCCGCTGGGCACCGGCTATCACATTCTCCAGTCCAAGATCGCGCTCGGCTCGGGCGGGTTGTTCGGCCGCGGCTTTCTTCAGGGCACCCAAAGCCATCTGAACTTCTTGCCCGAACATCAGACCGATTTCATCTTCACCATGCTGGCCGAGGAATTCGGACTGGTTGGCGGGCTGGCGCTGCTCGCGCTTTTCACGCTGATCCTGGCCTATGGCATCATCATCGGCCTTCGCAGCCGCAACCATTTCGGCCGAATTCTTGCTTTGGGCATAACCTTCAACCTGTTTCTTTACGTGTTCATCAATATCGCCATGGTTATGGGGCTGATCCCGGTGGTCGGCGTACCGCTGCCGCTGGTGTCCTATGGCGGCACGGCGATGCTGTCGGTGCTGTTCGGCTTCGGCCTGCTGATGTCGGTGTTCATCCACCGCGACATCCGCATCTCCCGCCGCGCCCTGGACGGGGAAATCTAAACTCGACTTTGGCCATTTTTGGATCAGGCATGAATCCAGAAGGCCGGTTCGTCGGTGATGTAGGCGAGCGCTTGGTCAACCGGCATGGTGGCCATGCCGAGGGATCCGAGGCTGCCCAGCGCTGCCCATTCCACCATAGGACCTGGACGCACCTGGACGCGGTCATCGGCACCGGTTGGCCGCAGCCGGGCCATCGGAGCGCCGGTGCGTGTGCTGAGCAGCGCCGCGACCGGCGCGCTGGACCGATTACGCCGCCGCTCCGGCGCCGCCAGAATGCGACGATGCGGTCGTACAGGGCCTCGACCGTGGTCCTGGGGGCAACCCTCCGGCCCGAACCGGGTTGGATGATCAGACCAAGGCTGGCGAGCCAAACCATGATCCCGTCCCCTGTTCCGGCCGGACTACGGCGAAACCACGAAAATCTCCCGCTCCTTGCTGGACAGGCTCATTCAAGCCGCCTGCTTCCCGGCCTGAATGGCCAAAGTCAAGTTCAGGCGGGGGATGCACAGCATGGTGGCAGGCGCCACGACAGCAGGCCGTTGATCGGGTGATCGGCAATCCGCCCCAGCACTTGGTGCAGACAGGCTTCCGGGTCGAGCCCGTTGAGCTTGGCCGTCTTGATCAGTGTATAGACCGTCACAGCCCGGTGGCCGCCCGACTCGAAACCCGCGCGCAACCAGTACTTTTACCCTAAAAAACAGCTCAAGGGGGCCCGGCGGCGAAGCATTGATGCCATGTCTTGACACTTGCCCGCGACCGGCACCGGCCGTTCAGAATGATCCTGTTCCGTCCCGGAGACCGCGTTCATGAGCCTTGATCTGTGGCTTGCCTTTGCGACCGCGTCGGCGGTGATGCTGGCGATTCCCGGGCCCACCGTGATCCTGGTGGTGTCCTATGCGCTGGGCCATGGGCGGCGCGTCGCGGCGGCGACGGTCGGCGGGGTGGCGCTGGGCGATTTCACCGCGATGACCGGCTCGCTGCTCGGGCTGGGCGTGCTGCTCTCGGCCTCCGCCGCGCTGTTCAGCGTGCTGAAATGGCTGGGTGCGGCCTATCTGGTGTATTTGGGCATCAGGCTGTGGCGGGCGCCGGTCGGGGCCGGCCCGGCGGCGGCGCCGGACGGCAGCCGCGCGACGCGGCCGGCACGGATCTTTTTCCATGCCTTCGCGGTGACCGCGCTGAACCCAAAGAGTCTGGTGTTTTTCGTGGCGTTCCTGCCGCATTTCCTCGACCCGGCCCGGCCGCTGCTGCCCCAGATGGCGATTCTGGAGGCGACCTTTCTGGTGCTGGCGACGCTGAACGCGACGCTCTATGCCGTGCTGGCCGCCGCGGCGCGGGGCGCGGTGCGGCGGCCGTCGGTGCAGCGCGCGGTCAACCGGGTCGGCGGCGGGCTGCTGATCGGTGCCGGGGTGCTGGCGGCCGGATGGCGCCGGGCCGAGACCTGAACCGCGGCACCTACATCCGGAACACGCCGAACCGGGTCGGCTCGATCGGGGCGTTGAGCGCGGCGGACAGGCACAGCCCCAGCACCATGCGCGAATCGGCCGGGTCGATGATGCCGTCGTCCCACAGCCGGGCGCTGGCGTAATAGGGGTGGCCCTGCTGTTCGTACTGATTGCGTATCGGCGCCTTGAAGCCTTCCTCCTCCGCCTCCGTCCAGCTTCGCCCCTGGGCCGCCAGATTGTCGCGCCGGACCTGGGCCAGCACATTGGCGGCATGATCGCCGCCCATCACCGAGATCCGGGCGTTGGGCCACATCCACAGGAAGCGCGGCGCGAAGGACC
>CAZTNV010000228.1:0-7002 GCA_964615535.1 uncultured Mycobacteriaceae bacterium
AAAATCGCTCCAAGGAGTTGGGTCGTTCGGCTTTATTGATGGCAATCTTTTTTTTGACGATGGAATAGCGGCGGAACTCCGTGAAGAAACGATTGACGAGCGGCAGATGAAACTGCTTCTCGAAGGATTGAACAACCTGAAAGAACGGGTGAGACCGAAAGACGCCGGCAAACGCGCCGCCAAAGCGATCAACGCATCGCCCTTCTACGCGCTGCTGCTGATGGATGGCGACAGCCTGGGCAAGCTTCTCAACCCGAATAATCTTGGGGAAGATATCGTCAAGGAAGCGCTGTTCGAATTCAACCGGTTGGCGGTGCCGGCGGCGGACAACCACGATGGGGTGACCATATACGCGGGTGGGGACGATTACCTGGGGTTCTTTCCGCTCGACAGGGCGCTTGACGGTGCGGTGGCGATTCGCGATGCGTTTACCCAAGCATTCAAGAACGCCGTTGACACTACAGAGGCTGCGGGCAAGCCGGTCAACAAGGCGATCAGGCCCACCATCTCCGCCGCCCTGATCTTCGCGCACTACCATTATCCGCTGGGTGCGGTGATCCGCGAGGCGCACCACCTGCTGGACGATGTCGCCAAGGACCGCAACGGCCGCGACAGTCTGGCGATCGCGGTGTTCAAGCCCGGCGGCAAGGCGATCGAATGGGTGTCCACCTGGGATGCGGCCGAACCGGCCGATTTTCACGGCCGCAGTTCGCGTTACGCCGACCGGATTGCCGAGGCGGCACGGCAGATGGCCGAGTTGGACGAGCAGTCGAGCGGCTTCATCTACGGTTTCCGTGAGCGGTTCGGCGAGATCCTTGCGCCGGCCCCTGGAGACGAAAATGCCTGGGTGGAACCGCCACTGCTTGCCGATCTGGAGCCCCTGCTGCTGGCCGAACGGCTGAAGGGCCGTCCGCCGAACAAGAAGGAGAAGGATGCCGCGGAACGGCAGGTCTGCTCGGTGATCGACGTCTGCCGAACCTATCGCCGGACGCCGGACGGCCGGACGCAACCGCACCCCTGGTTCCGGCTGGACGGCGCGCTCCTGGCGCGGTTTCTGGCCGATAACGGATTCCTTCCGCCCGACGGCGAGTCCGGCGGCGGATCCGCCGCACCGGCGGAGGCGGCATCGTGACCCGGCATTTCACCCTGTCGCCGACCGATTCGTGGTTTTTCCGCGACGGCCGGCCGTTCAACCAGGACGACGAGGGCCAGGCGACTGCGCACAGCCTGTTCCCGCCCTTCCCCCCGACCCTGACCGGCGCCTTCCGTTTTGCCCTCGCCCTGGGCCAAAGCTGGCGGCCGGCCGCCGGCGAAAGCTGGGCAAAAGAACCGGCGTTGAAAAGCGTGCTGGGCGACGGCCCGGACGATCTCGGCCGCCTGAACTTCGGCGCCCCGGTCCTGCTGCGCCGCCGCCACGAGGGCGGCACGGCGGGCGGATCATGGGAGCCGCTCCATCCCGCGCCGCTCCATCTGCTCGGAAAGAGCGGTGGGGAAAGGTTCGCGCGGCTGGTGCCGTCGGCCCTTCCGCCGATCCGGTGCGACCTCGGCGCTGCGGTGCGGCTGCCGGTGCTGTGGTCGAAGATCGAGAAAGAAGATCGCGCGGGGTGGAAGCCGCTCGACAAGGTCTGGCTGACCCATGACGGATTGCAGGCGGTTCTGGACGGCGGCGTGCCGCCGGCCGATCAGATCGTCAGGTCCGGCGATCTGTGGAAGAACGAAACCCGCGTCGGTCTGGCGCGCGACAACGGCAAGCGCACCGCCACGACCGGCATGCTGTACATGGCCACCCATGTCCGGCTGGCGCGCGACGTCGCGCTGGGCGTCGCGGTCGAGGGCATTCCCAATGGCTGGATGCCCGCCGCGCCGGTGCCGTTCGGCGGCGAAAGCCGCACCGCCTGGATCGAGGAAACGTCCGTCCGGCCCGCCCCGCCCCGAGCCAAACACCTGGAGAGCAGGGGCGGCAAGACTTGTTACACCGTCACCCTGCTCTCGCCGTGGGGCCCGCCCGATAAGGGCTGGCGGACGCCCGGCGGGACGCTGCATCCCGCTCTGCCCGGCACGGTGGTCGCGGCCTGCGTCGAGCGGCCGGTTCTGATCGGCGGCTGGGACGGCCGGCGCGGGCCGCGGCCGCTGCGCGCCTTCCTGCCGGCCGGCTCGACCTGGTTCATCGAGGCGGATCGGTCCGAACTGGACCTCGCCGGCCTGCCCGACACCATCGCCGAAAAACCGGACCATGCGCACGGCTTCGGGCGGATCGCGATCGGGAATTGGGACCCGGACGACGCAAAACGATGCCCGAAGGAAACGACCCCATGACCACGATCATGCTCGGCCTGCTGGCCGAAACCTTCATCCATCCCGGTGTCGGGCAATCGGATGCCACGGTCGATCTGCCGGTGGCGCGCGAAGGCCCGACCCACTACCCCTACATCCCCGGCTCCGGCGTCAAGGGCGCGCTGAAAATGGCGCGGAAGGATGCGCTCGACCGCGCCACGGAAAAGACGGCAGACGACATCGAACCCCTGTTCGGCAAGCAGGACAATGCCGGCCGGCTGCTGATTTCCGACGCCCGGCTGCTGCTGCTGCCGGTGCGCAGCCTGACCGGCGCCTATCGCTGGCTGACCTGCCCGCACCTGATCGAACGCTTCTGGCGCGACCTGCGGCGGGCCGGCCTGATCGGGGACGAGCCGACGCCGAACTTCCAAGAGCTGGAAATGAAGCCGGATGGCGGCACGCCGCCGGTGCTGGCCCAGGGTACCGGACGGCTGTTCCTGGAGGAACGCAATTTCGAGATCCGTGGCGAGCCGCCCGCCGAGGTGCTGGACCGCATTCGCCGGATCCTCCCCGGCGATGGTCCCGCCAGGCGGCTGGCATCCCAGCTCGCCATCCTGCGCGACGACGATTTCACCTGGTTCGCCCGCTACGGCCTGCCGATCCAGGCGCGCAATTCGCTGAAGTCGAAAGACGAGAAGTCCGGCGCGCCCAACCCCAAGACCTCGACCGCGCTGTGGTACGAGGAAAGCCTGCCGCCCGACGTGGTGATGTACCTGCTGCTGTCCGACCGGACGCAATCCGGGTTCGCCGGCGGCTCCGCGGCGAAGGTGATCGCCGACCAGTTCGCCGGGCACCCCTATCTCCAGCTCGGCGGCCACGAGACCATCGGGCAGGGCTGGTTCCTGGTCCGCCCGGTGACCGAGCCCGGGAAGGCGTGACGCCATGGCCGATCAGCCGAACACCAACCGCACCCTGACCCAGCGGCGCGCGGAAGCCGCGCTCAACGCCGTCAAGGACTACCAAAAAGCCTTTTCTGGCGACGGCGCCGATCACCGCAACCGCCGCGATGCTTATGCCAGCTACGTCAAGGGCGTGCCGCCGGCGATCGTGATGACCGGGCTGGGCCAGACCCTGGCGACCCTGCTGGCCGCCGGCGGCAAGAACCCGGAGAAGGGTCAGGGCGGCAAGTCGCCCGACGCCCATCTGCAGATCTACCGGGACCTGCAGGACTGGCTGTGCGGCGAAGATGCCGACGCGCCGTTCAGGGGCACATTGGCCAATGCCGCTTCCGGACAAGGTGAAGCGCTCAAGACCCTGCTGATCCGGCAGATCTGCACCAGCGATCAGCACCTCTATCTCCTGGCCCAGGCCGAGGCGCTGGCCTATCTGGAGTGGCTGAAGAAGTTCGCCGTTGCCTTGCTGGCCGATCCCGCCAAGGCCGGCGAACCGCGGGGCGGCCAATGACGGGCACATCCGGCAAGGGGGGCGGCAAAGGTGGCGGCAAAGGCCGTCCGGCGGGGCCGAAACCCTCGGCACCGGAAGCCAGGCAAACCGGTCCGGCCGGCCCACCCGTTCCGCCCTCTTCCACTCCGGTGGCCGCCGGTTCGACCCGGCCGGCCGGGGATCGCCGCCGCGCCCTCTACCGCCTGCCTGATGGGGCCGAGCCGGTGCTTGCGGTGCGCGGCGGAAGCTGGGACGGCAATTCAGGGTTGTTGTACGACAAGTTCTGCGACCAGTGGACGCCCGATTTCAGCGGCTTTCCCGAGGGCGACGCGCGCGACGTGGCGGGCGGCAAGCTGAGCTGGGTGCTGAGCGTCGTTCGTCCGCGGTTGCCAGGAACCGGGCGCCCGGACCCGGCCAAGCCGCGGGTGAAATGCGGCGACAAGGATCTTCTCGACGAGTTTGCCAAGCGCCGCATCGATCTGCTGGGCCGCCACGATCAGAAGCCGCTACGCTACGTGCTGGACAGCCGGTTCGTCACCGGGCTCGGGCGCAGGCATCCGGTCGAGAACGGCTTTGCCTGGCACCATCTGCTCGGCACGCCCTATCTGCCGGGCGCGGGGGTCAAGGGGCTGGTGCGCGCCTGGGCCGAGCACTACGAAACGGAAACGTCCGACCGGATCCGGCGGATTTTCGGGCCGCCGCCGGCCAGCGGGGCGCTCTCGGTCGGCTCGGTGATCTTTCTGGATGCCCTGCCGGTGGCGCCGGTGCAGCTCGTCGCCGAGGTGATGACGCCGCATTACGGCCCCTGGTACCAGGCGGAGGGCGCCGCGGTGCCGGCCGACTGGCACAGCCCGACCCCGATCCCGTTCCTGGCAGTCGAATGCGGAACCGAGTTCTCGTTCGGGATTCTGCCGCGCCGGCCGGCGGATATCGAAGATTGCGGCCAGGTCGAGGTGTGGCTGGCCGAGGCCCTGGCCTGGCTGGGCGCCGGGGCCAAGACGGCGGTCGGCTATGGCCGGTTCGGTCCCGCACCTGAACGGACCGCCGGTGATGCCTTGAAAGGCGCGGCCGCCGCACCGGCGCGGATCGCCGGCAAACCATCGGACTCGACGCCCAAGCCGGCCAAGAAGGCCTATGTGGGCGGCGAGCCGGTCACCGTCCTTCGGCAAGAAGGGAGCCGGATGGTCGTCCGGTTCCTCGACAGCGACTATGAGGAAGACGTCGACCCGCGGGACATCGAGTATCACTGAAGCGGCAACCGGCTTTCCATGGCCGCTGAACTTGCGGCTGAGAATCCCCTCAGTTCTGAGTGAAATCCGATCCTAACGAGCGAGGGTGGGGCGACCGATGTGGGAATGGGTGGACATGTCCGGCACCGCGATCGGCCTTGTCCTGGCCGTGCCGACGATCTGGACGTGGTACGAAGTGGTGTGGGGCCGCCGCCGCCGGGAACGGCGCATCCTGGCCGAAATCAAGGCGCAGCCGGGTTCCCGGCCGTCGATCTTGATCGTCGATCTGCACCCGACCCTAAATATCCGCGCCAGTGTCGAGACCTTTCGCCAAGCCGACCCGGTCCTCCGCGAAATTCCCGAGGGGCGCGTCTTCACCGTCGAGCGCACCAAGATGCTGACCGCCGACGACATGCCCGGTCTGGCGCGGGACATTGCCGAACAGGCTGCCGCGGTTGCCCGCAACGGCACCGACGTGCTGCACTATTTCCACGCCGGCCCGCTTCCGCCGGTTGCTCTGGTCGGTGCCCAGTTCGCCAATCTTTGCCGAGTAATGGTCTACCATCATAACCAGGGCGGCTACGAAAACTGGGGCCCGCTGCGCCACCGGTTCTGATGCCGGGTCACGGCGCGAACAGGCATGAGAGCGGGCGGGCATCGGGCCCCGTCCCCGCCTCTTCCGCCCGAATGCGTATCTCCGCCAAGGGTCTTCCGGTGTGTCCGCGCGGACTCTGCAATGGCCGCCCGGCAATCGGCGAGCTATGGACCCATGCGTGGTCTACGCCCTGATCGAGCAGCGGTTCGCAGGGGACGGGTCCGTCACGACCAACCGGTGAGGTTCAAGGCTGGAAAAGATTAAGACTGGAAAATTGCATTCGCCGCGACCGATTGATGGTCGCGGCGACATTCCTCCGGGTGGTGTCGGACTCACTCGAATTCCATGATCTTCTGATCGACCGCCAGGCTGTCGCCGGGTTTGGCGTGGAAGATGCTCACCTTGCCGTCGCGTTCGGCGCGCAGGATGTTCATCATCTTCATCGCCTCGATCACCGCCAGTTCCTGTCCGGCATGAACGGTGTCGCCGAGTTCGACCGCGATCGAGACCAGCAGCCCGGGCATCGGCGACATCAGGAACTTCGAGGTGTCCGGCGGCACCTTGATCGGCATCAGATCGGCGAACTCGGCCGCCTGCGGCGTCAGCACCTGCACGTCGAGTTCCGCCCCGGCATGGAACAGCCGGTAACCGGTGCCGGTGGAGTCGACCTGCACGACCATGCGGTGACCGTCGACCACGCCGTCGAACAGCGTGTCGCCGACCTCCCAGTGGCTGACCACGGCATGGGCCTTGCCGTCCACGATCACGTCATAGCCGCTCGGCACCGGGCGAAGCGCGACCGGATAGTTGGTCCGCCCGACCCGCACCACCAGCTCGGTCAGCGGCTTCGGCTTGTAGCCGGGGATCTGGCCGCTGATCCCGCGGTTGCGGTCGACGGTCAGCCGGTGCAGCGCGGTCGCGACCGCCAGCACGCGCTTGAATGCCGCATCGTCGAGCTGGATGCCGGAGAAGCCGTCCTTGAACTCCTCGGCAATGAAGTTGGTGGTCAGCCGGCCCTCGCGGAACCGCTTGTGGCCCATCAGCGCGGCCAGAAAGCTGATGTTGTGCCGCACGCCGCGGATGTAGAAGCTGTCCAGCGCGTGACCCATGTGCAGCGTGGCATCGGCGCGGTCGAGCCCGTAGGTGACCAGCTTCGCCACCATCGGGTCGTAGTACATAGAGATCTCGCCGCCCTCGTAAATGCCGGTGTCGATCCGGACATGCTCGCTCGCGGCCGGCGGCTGATAGCGCACGAGGCGGCCGATCGACGGCAGAAAGCCGCGCACCGGGTCTTCGGCATAGACCCGCGCCTCGATCGCCCAACCCTCCAGCTTGATGTCGTCCTGGGTAAAGGGCAGGGTTTCGCCCGCCGCGACGCGGATCATCAGCTCGACCAGATCGAGCCCGGTGACCATTTCGGTGACCGGATGCTCCACCTGAAGCCGGGTATTCATTTCAAGG
>CAZTNV010000229.1:0-4059 GCA_964615535.1 uncultured Mycobacteriaceae bacterium
TATCCGTGCTTCTGCACGCGCGCCGAAATCCGCGCCGAAATCGCCCGGCTGGCCAGCGCGCCGCACGGGCCGGACGGGCCGCTCTATCCCGGCACCTGCCGTGGCCTGCCGTTGGAAACCCGCGCCGCCCGGCTGGCCCGGGGGCGGCCGCATGCGCTGCGCCTCGATCTGGCCGCGGCGCTGGCGCTGACCGGACCGCTCGACTGGCATGACCGTGCCGCGGGCCGGCAGCAGGTTGGCGCCCGACAGCCTGCCGAAGCACCGGGCGGCGACGTGGTGCTGGCGCGCAAGGATTACCCGGCCAGCTATCATCTGTGCGTTACGGTCGATGACCATGTGCAGGGCGTGACCCTGGTGACCCGCGGGCTGGACCTGTTCCAGGCCACGCCGGTGCACCGGATTTTGCAGGCTTTGCTCGGCTATCCGTCGCCGGAGTATCATCATCACTGCCTGCTGACCGACGCCGCCGGCCGGCGACTGGCCAAGCGGTCGGATGCCGTGGCGCTCCGGGCCTTGCGCGGCGCGGGTCTGTCGCCCCGCCGGGTCTGGGCGCTGGCCGGGGTCGACGATCCGCCTTGATCGGTGTTCGGACCGGTCCGGCCGATGCCGGGCAGCGCGGCCGTCACCGTGGAGCCGCCATGCGGCCGACCGGGATGGCGACGCCGGCCTGCCGCTGCTAGGGTCGGCCGCACTATGACATGTTGAAAGACAAGAAAGATCGGCACCGATGTTCACCACCCGTCCGGAACTGCTCGGCACCGTCGGCATGGTCGCCTCGACCCATTGGCTGGCCTCGGCCGCCGGGATGGCGATGCTGGAAAAGGGCGGCAACGCCTTCGACGCCGCGGTGGCCGCCGGCCTGGTGCTGCAGGTGGTCGAGCCGCATCTGTGCGGGCCGGGCGGCGAGGTGCCGATCCTGCTCCATCACGCCGAGTCCGGCCTGACCCGGGTGATCTGCGGCCAGGGCACCGCGCCCCAGGCCGCGACCATCCGGGCCTATCGCGATCTCGGCCTCGATCTGGTGCCGGGCGCCGGGCTGCTGGCCGCGGTGGTGCCGGGCGCGTTCGATGCCTGGATGATCCTGCTGCGCGATTACGGCCGCCTCGGCCTTGCCGAGGTGATGGAGCCGGCGATCCATTACGCCGAGCATGGCTTCCCGGTGGTGCCGGCGATGGCCGCGACGATCGACGCGGTTGCGCCGCTGTTCCTCGCCGAATGGCCGGGCTCGGCGGCGATCTGGCTGATCCGGGGTGGCGCACCCGCTGCCGGCAGCCGTTTTCGCAACCCGGTGCTGGCCCAGACCTGTATGCGCCTGCTGGCGGAAAGCGCGGTCGCCGGGGCCGATCGCGCGGCCCAGATCGGGGCGGCGCGGCGGGCCTGGTATCGCGGCTTCGTCGCCGAGTCGATCGACCGGTTCTGCCGCACCCAGGCGCTGATCGATTCCAGCGGCCGGCGCCATGGCGGTCTGCTGACCGGCGACGACATGGTGGAGTGGCAGGCGGCCTACGAAGTCCCTGTCTCCTACGAATACCACGGCCATCTGGTGTGCAAGACCGGGCCGTGGGGCCAGGGGCCGGTGCTGCTCCAGCAGCTCGCCCTGCTCAAGGGCTTCGATCTGGCGGCGATGGACCCGCTGGGCGACGGCTTCGTCCACACGGTCATCGAGGCGGCCAAGCTGGCCTTCGCCGATCGCGAGGCATGGTACGGCGATCCCTATTTCACCGATGTGCCGCTGGGCGAGCTGCTCAGCGAGGAATACAATCTGGAACGCCGCGCGCTGATCGCCGAAACCGCCAGCCTCGATCTGCGGCCCGGTCCCCTGCCCGGTCGCGACGCAAGGCTAATCGTGCCCGGTGCGAAGCCGGCGGAGGACGACGAGCCGGATATCGCGATGGGCGCCGGCGAGCCCACCCTGGCGCGCGCGCCCCGCTCCGCGGCGGCGATGCGCGGCGACACCTGTCACGTCTCGACCGTCGACCGCCACGGCAACATGGTGTCGGCGACGCCCTCGGGCGGCTGGCTGCAAAGCTCGCCGGCGATCCCGGATCTCGGCTTCTGCCTGACCACGCGCGCCCAGATGTTCTGGCTGGAGCCGGACGTGCCGGCGGCGCTGGCGCCCGGCCGCCGGCCGCGCACCACGCTCAGCCCCACTCTGGTGCTGCGCGAGGGCCGGGCCTGCCTGGGCTTTGGCACGCCGGGCGGCGATCAGCAGGATCAGTGGCAGCTCGTGATGTTCCTGCGCCACCTCCATCACGGCCTGAACCTGCAGCAGGCGATCGACGCACCGGCCTTCCACACCGCCCATTTCCCCTCGAGCTTTTGGCCGCGCCACGCCGATCCCGGCCATCTCGCGCTGGAAACCCGGTTCCCCGAACGGACCCTGGCCGCGCTCGCCCGCCGCGGCCACCGGATCGAGCGGGCCGGCGACTGGGCGCTCGGCCGGCTCTCCGCGGTGGCGCGCGCCGAGTCGCCCGAAGGCGCCCTGCTGAAGGCCGCGGCCAATCCGCGACTCATGCAGGGATATGCGGTCGGGCGGTGAGACTCCGGCGCAGTTCAATCCCCATGGATTAATCCCGGCTTACATCCTTGGTCGCAACGCGCCCGATCCTTCGCCTATGCCGTGGTAAAACCCGTGCTGTTTCCACCCATAAGCCTTGGCGTTCGAGAAAAATTCGGGTAAATTGCGAGGCATTTTCAAGGTCATGGATGGTGCCGGTGTTCGACTGTCTGGCTGTCGACCTGCCAACCAGGCTGCACCCGAAATTGCGGCGCTTCCTGGACTATTGGATCGGCAAGACCACCCCGGGCCGCCTGCCGTCCCGGCGCGACGTCGATCCGATGGATCTCTCGGATCTGCTGAGCGGCATCTATCTGGTGGATGTGGTCGGCCGGCCGGAAGCGATGCGCTTTCGGTTCCGGCTGCTGGGCACCGATCACGCCATCGCGCTGGGCCGGGAAGTCACCGGACTCTATATCGATGAGGCATTCGCGCCGCCGGCCTGCCAATCGATCATCGAGTCCTATCGCGCGGTGATCGACTCCCGCCAGCCCCGGTTCGGCAGCTATACGCTCCCGATCGAGGATCGCCGTCATTACGCCATCGATCGCGTCGTGGCACCGCTGGCGAGCGATGGCGTCACCGTGGACATGCTGGCCGGCATGGCGGTGTTCCGGCTGGCCAGCGAGATCAGGGCAACCGAAGAGTGAGAGCGGCGATCGAGACCCCGCCGGTTACACGCAGCGCCCGCCATCGACCTCCAGCGCCACGCCGGTTATGAAGCAGGCCTCTTCGGAGGCCAGAAACAGGGCGGCATTGGCGATGTCCTCCGGCAGGCACAGCCGGCCAAGCGGGATGGTCGCCAGGAACTTCGCCTCGCGCTCCGGCGTCGCCTTGCCGCCCATGAAGGTTTCCGTCTGTGCCGTGCGCCCCAGTACCGGGTTGACCGCGTTGACCCGGATCTTGTACGGCGCCAGCTCCAGCGCCATGGATTTGGTCGCCGTGATCACCGCGCCTTTGGAACTGTTGAACCAGGTCAGGCCGGGCCGCGGGCGGTTCGCCGCGGTCGAGGCGATGTTGATCACCGCGCCGCCGCCGCGCGCGATCAGCACCGGGACGGCATGGCGCATCGCCAGGAAGATCGCCTTCACGTTCACGGCGAAGATGTGGTCGAATTCGGCCTCGGTGACCTGCAGCATCGGCTTGTTGCGCTGGGGCACGCCGGCATTGTTGACCAGGATGTCGAGCCCGCCGAACGCGTCGAGCGCAAACTTGACCATGCGGCCGGTGTCGTCGTCACGGCTGACGTCGAGACGGCTGAACACCGCCGAGCCGGGATGGGCGGTATCGATCTCGTAGGTCACGCGCCGGCCGCCCTCGGCATCGATATCGACCAGCACCACCCGGGCGCCCTCCGCCGCGAAACGCCGCGCGATGCCCTCGCCGAAGCCCGAGCCGGCGCCGGTGACGATGGCGATCCGGCCCTCGAGCCGGCCGGTGCCGCCCTCCGTGCCCCCCATGGACCCTTCTCCCTTATCGATCGCGCCACGGCGGTGCCGCGG
>CAZTNV010000229.1:4069-6998 GCA_964615535.1 uncultured Mycobacteriaceae bacterium
GAGCCGGCCGGTGCCGCCCGCCGTGGCGGCCGATTGTCGGAGAAGTGTAACCCGGAAAGCGCGAGCCGACGACAAAATGCGGAACGGCGGCGGGACGGCCTGCTACGCGCCGTCGGTGGACACCTCCAGGATCATCCCTTCCTCGCCGCGCAGCCCGATCGATCCGCTACAGACCTCCCCGGTGCGGTCGAGCAGCGTGGACAGGACGATCCGGCAGGCCGGCACCGCCGCCGGCAGGGTCACGGGCTGCGGCGCCGAGCCGAAATTGAGCGCGATGATGAACCGCCGCCCCTCGTGCTGGCGAACATACACGACGACCGCCGCCTCTGCCCGCAGCACCGCGAAGCCGCCGATCGCCAGCGCCGGCTCGGCTCGGCGCAGCGCGATCAGCCGGCGGTACAGGGTCAGCATCGATCGCTCATCGGCCGATTGGGCCGCGACGTTCACCGTGCGCCAGTCATCGCCGACCGGCAGCCAGGGCTCGCCGGTGGTGAACCCGGCCGACTCGCCGGCGTCCCACCGCATCGGCGTGCGCGCCGGGTCGCGACCCAGGCCGATCCCCGGCACATTCTTCTCGAACGGGTCCTGCACCCGGTCGGGCGGAATCGGCACGTCCGGCATGCCCAGCTCGTCGCCGTAATACATCGTCGGCGTGCCGCGCAGCGTCAGCAGCAGCAGGGCCGCGATGCGGGCCTGGGCCGGGCCGACCCGGCTGGCGATGCGGTGCTTGTCGTGATTGCCGAGCACCCAGTTGGGCCAGCCACCGGTGGGTAGCGCGCGCTCGTACTCGATGATCATCTGGCCGATCTCGTGCGCCGACCACGGCACCTGGATGAGCTGGAAATTGAACGGCATGTGGGCGCCGGACAGATCCTTGCCGTAATAGGCGACCAGCCGTTCGACCGGCAGATAGATCTCGCCGATCATCACCCGGTCCTCGTACTCGTCGATCACCTGACGCAGCTCGGTGATCACGTCGTGGATCTCCGGCTGGTCGGCGGTGTGCACCGGCAGCAGCCGGCCGATCGGCTCGTCGCCGGTCCGCCAGGCGGGGTTGACCGGGTTGTCGCGGAACCGGTCGTCCTTGATCAGCAGCCAGAGCACGTCGATGCGGAAGCCGTCGACGCCGCGACCCATCCAGAACCGTAGCACGTCGTGCATGGCCCGCCGCACATCGGGATTGCGCCAGTTGAGATCGGGCTGCTCCTTCAGAAAGGCATGATAATAGTATTGCCCGGTGGCCTCGTCCCAGTCCCAGGCGCCGCCGCCGAAATGGCTCAGCCAGTTGTTGGGCGGGCCGCCATCGGGGGCGGGATCGCGCCAGATGTACCAGTCGCGCCGGGGATTGTCGCGCGACGAGCGCGACTCCCGGAACCACGGATGCCGGTCCGAGCTGTGGTTCGGCACGAAATCGATGATCAGCTTCAGGCCGCGGCGGTGGGCCTCCGCGACCAGCCGGTCGAACACCTCCAGCGTGCCGAAGATCGGGTGGATGGCGTTGAAATCGCTTACGTCATAGCCGAAATCGGCCATCGGCGAAGGGTAGATCGGCGACAGCCAGATCGCGTCGATGCCGAGCTCCACCAGATAGTCCAGCCGCCCGATGATGCCCGGCAGGTCGCCGATGCCGTCGCCGTTCCCGTCCATGAACGAGCGCGGATAGATCTGATAGATGATCCCGCGCTGCCACCAGACCGGGTCATGATGGCTCTCGGCCAGCTTGTGTCCACCTTCGGACAACAGGGTTTCCATGATGCCTCCTGAAAAAGAAAGCGCTTCTTGAAAGAATCATTCTCGTGGATTGGCGCGACGATGATGGCAATGGTTTCAATGGCGGCGTAATGCTCCGCCGAGTCCGATCAAGCGGTTCGAGGAATTGAGCCGGTTTGACAGGGGGCGACGCACGTCCCGCGCATGGTGGTCATTGCCGACGCTCGTTCCATTCAACGCCCGGTCCCTGAATTGGTTGCCCCAGTTTCAATACGAAATCATGGTCGATGGGTCCGGGCGCCACTGCCGAGGTCAACAATGCCGATTTCGAGGCATGCGACGCCGGCGAAACCGGACGATGACTAGAGACGCCGCGGTACCGTGCAGGCCCGGAGCAGATTAAATGAAAGACAATTGTTCATAATATTGGAAATTGAATCAACTGCGTTTGGAAATCAAGCGAATATTTTAGTACCGCGCTGTTTGCTGGAACCCCGAAAACATTAATAAATCGTAAATAGAGATGGGCTAAACAGAGAAAGTTCATGTATATGAACATGGTAAAAAGTTACAAATGCCTAACAATATATATTTACTATGGTTAAAAATTGTTACGCTTACAACGTACCTGAACTGACACTACCGAATTTGTTATCAAAAAAGAACAGTTATATATGATAAACAAAAATTTTGTTGACACTATTGCCGCTTATGTTAAATTCTCCTCCTAGAACATTTGGCAGCTTGCGATCGTACAGCTTCTTCCGATCCGGCAAAGCAGTCTAGATCGGCGCTCGAAGGGCCAAATTCGTCACCTGGAATCCAGGTTTAGGTGTGAAAAGTGTCATCAATACGCTCTTACACCTGTTGCCTCGATCTAAGATAGGAGAGTAGTATATGAATATGCCAATGAGACACTTATATGATCGAGTTCACCCCGCCATGTCGTTCGACGAGCGGCTGGATCGAGTCAGGGACAGGCTGGATACCGGCATCACGTCCCGCGATCTGTCTCCGATCCTGGAATTGCTCGGGGCACCGGCGATGACCCAGGATATCGCCTCCGAAATTCGCTTGCTGCCCGAGCTTTCGGGGTCAGCCAAGCTCCCCGAAAACATCGAGGAGCAGCGCATCCTTCATTTCATCTGGCATTGTTTCGATAAACTTTCCCTATCCAGGCAAGGCAGGTTCTGCAAAAGTTCTGTCTTGGCCGATCGCG
>CAZTNV010000230.1:0-6871 GCA_964615535.1 uncultured Mycobacteriaceae bacterium
CAGGGGAAGCACCAGCCATTGCAGTGGAACATCGGCAGGGTCCACAGATAGACCGGGTGGTGCGGCATCGCCCAGGTCACCACATTGCCGATCGCGTTCAGATAGGCGCCGCGATGGTGATAGACCACGCCCTTGGGATTGCCGGTGGTGCCGGAGGTGTAGTTGAGCGCGATCGCCTGCCATTCGTCGGCCGGCAGCGACCATTGGAACGCCGGATCGCCCCCGGCCAGGAAATCCTCGTAGGTCATGGCGCCCAGCAGCTCGCCGCCGGTCCCTTGCGGATCGTCGATGTCGATCACCAGCGGCCGGGTGTCCAGCATGGCCAGCGCCGGGCCGATGATCGGGGAGAATTCCCGGTCGGTGATCAGCACCTTGGCCTCGCCGTGCTGCAGGATGAAGGCGATGCCCGCGGCATCCAGCCGGACGTTCAGCGCGTTCAGCACCGCGCCGGTCATCGGCACGCCGTAATGCGCCTCGTAGAGTTCGGGCACATTGGGCGCCATCACCGCCACCGTGTCGCCCGGGCCGATGCCCCGTTGCGCCAGCGCCGAGGCCAGCCGGCGGCAGCGCGCATAGGTCTCCGCCCAGCTCCGGCGCACCGGCCCGTGGATGATCGCGGTGCGGTCGGGGAACACCGCGGCCGAGCGCGGCAGGAACGACAGCGGCGACAGCGGCACGTAATTGGCCGGGTTCCGGTCGAGACCGGACTCATAGGGATTGGCGTGGTGGGTCATCCTGGGCGGTCCCCGGTTGCGGGTGGTTGACAATCGTTCGATTGGACTATAACCGCCCGACAACCGCCCGCAACAGCCGCTCACGGATCGTATTCGACCACCAGCCGCTTGGCGAACACGCCGTCCATCGCCAGCCGGCCGTCGGGGCCGGGGGCGCGGCGCAGGTTGCGGCGGCGCAGCAGCGCGCGGCAGATCGCCGGGACCATTTCCTGGTTGATGTACACGCCGAAGCAGAGATGCATGCCGTAGCCGAAATGCATATAGGCATAATCCGGCCGGTCGAGCCGGAAGGATCGCGGCTGCGGCACCCGCCGTCCGTCGAACATGGCGGAGCGGACCAGGGCCAGCACGGTGGCGCCGGCCGGAATCGTCCGGCCCCGCCAGGTGCCCCCGGCGACCCGATAGCGTTCCGCGCAGGTGCGGAACAGGCCGGGGGTCAGCGGATGATAGCGCAGCGCCTCGAACACGTATTTCGACACGAGCGCCTCGTCGCCGGCCCGCGCGGCGGCACAGGCGGCGGAAAGCTGGTCGGGCCGGTCGAGCAGCACGTCGAACAATTGCGGGATGATCATCGGCGGCTGGGGCAGCCCGCCCACGATGAAGCCGATCAGGTTGTTGCGGATCTGCCGGTCGGACAGGCCGGGCCAGCCCTGGTCCTGCAGCTTCAGGCACCGCTCCAGCAGATCGTCGTGCCGGCCGCGCGATCCCTTGCGCTCGGCGATGGTCCGGTCGACCTCGTCGCGCAGCGCCTGGGCGATCGGCTCGATTTCGGCCCGCAGCGCCGGATCGTTGGAGAAATCGGCGAACTGGAAGCGGAACAACTGCCGCGCCCAGTCGGACATGGTCTGCTCATCCGGCCCCGGCGTGCCGAAATACCCGCCGAAGAACCGGGTGGTGACGGTCTGGGTCAGCTCCATCGCCACGTCGATCCGGCCGCCGGCCCGGGCCACGATCGCCTCGGCCAGCCGCTCGACCTCGGGCTTGACCCGGTTCGGCACGTCGTCGCGCGGGACCACGACGCGCATCGTCGATTTGTCGCGGGTGAAATCCGGCACGTCGTCCATGCCCAGAAAGATGTTGTCGCCGCCCATGATCACGCGGATCTTGTCGGCATAGGGCACCTGGAACACGTTGGGCCGCGACATCACCTCCTGGACGTCGTCGAACCGGCTGATCACGGCGAATGTCTTGCCCTGATAGGTCACGACCAGGATCGGGAACAGGTTTCGGGCGATCAGGAACACGGTTTCCATGTTCTGCATCGCCCAGCCGCCCAGCCGGGCCTTCAGCCGGTCCGCGAAACTCCCGTCGCCGCCCATCGCTGCCCCTCTCCCATGCCCGGAAAACCGCGCCAGCAAAACCGCTTCAACGCCCGATCAGGTCGGGTCGACGATGCCCATCGCGATCATGCGCAGCGCGGTCATGCTCGGGATGAAGAAATACTCCCCGCCGCGCACGGTCACGAACTGCGGAATGCCGGCGCAGATGAACGGCGGGTCGCCGCTCTCGGGGGCGGCGGGAATGACGAATTTGGCGTCGCCCTCGCGATTGCCCAGGATCGGGCAGGTATCGTTGCCGACGTTGAAATCCAGCCCGTACTGGAACCATTGCTGCTGGATGAATTCGAACTGGCGGAACAGATCCGCGCACACCGCCATCAGAACGATCCCGTGCTCGCCGTCATCGGTCGGGGCATCGGGCGACGACTCGCCATAGGGCAGGCCGCGGCGCAGGACGCGGCGGCGGTTGTTCAGCACCGAGCCGTTCCAGTCCTTCGGATCGGACGACTCAATGGTGGGATCGAGCATGTCGCGCGGATTGGCACGGCGGATATGCGCGCCCAGCGGGCATTTGATGCCTTTCTGATCCTCGCGGTACTTGAAATCGATCAGCATCCGGGCGTACTCGTCGAGCCGCGCGCGGTCCTCGGCGCTGCGCGGACCCGGCTTGGCGCGAAGCGCCGGGATGTCGGCCCAACTCGCCCGGAACGCCTGCCAGTCCCGCCAGGTCGGGGCCGCCATCAGCGGTATCCCGTCGCTCCAGCGGCCGACCATCTTGGCCTTGATCGTCTCCCTGGCCTCGTCGGACGACGACACGCCCACGACTCGGCGATAAAGCTCCGCCGACCGGTCGATGTAGCCGTGAAAGCTGCCGACATTCTGGTGCAGCTTCCGATAGACCATGAAGGTGCCGTTGCGCTTGAACAGGGTGGGCATCGCCGCCGGCGGCAGTTGCTGCGACTCATCGACATGGCCGAGCAGGAACTCGCCGGTGGCGAGCGGTTTCCAGCTCTGATCGGCCATCAGCTTGCCGCGGCCGACCACCACCTTGCCTTCCTCGGCGGGATCGAACTGGCCCTCGAACACCGGGTCGCCGATGCCGTCGGAAAAGCCGAAATGCTCCTTGCCGGTCGGCACCACGGTGCCGTCGCCCAGCCGGACCATCAGTGCCGAGGCGTCCTGGTACGGGGCGCGGCCGGGGCCGTGGCCGGGCAGCAGGCTGATCCCGCCGCCGGAGTGCTGGACCAGATCCAGCAGCCAGCGCGTCCGGTCCTCCAGCTCGGCGACCGGCCGTCCGTCCGGATCGGCCTGGGCGTTCATCGAGATCCAGATATGGACCTTGCGGTCGGGTTCGGTGTCCGACTCGCGCCACACCTCGTCCCAGCGGTCGATGCCGCTCGGCCCGACATCGCCCAGGATGTGGGCCCGCCGGCTCATGCCGTCGATGAATTCGGGCGGCATCTTCGCGAGCGTGCGGGTCGGCAGTTCCAGCGCCAGCAGACCGAAGAACGAAAAGCCGATGTTCAGCGTCACCTTCGGCCGCGGCAGACCCGGCAGGCCGGCGCCCGGCGCCCACCGCTCCGAAGTCGTGACCCGTTGCCGGATCTGCTCGACGAAGGCGCGGCCGGCCCGCGCTTCGTGCACATGCAGCAGGAAATAGCGCGCCTTGGGGAATCCGTAATGCCCATAGGCACGCACGATGTTGCCCTGGATGTCGGTCAGGTCGAGCGCTCTGGTCGTCATCATTCCTCTCCAGGACCGCGATCTCGGGATCTGCAATCTCCCCGATCGCGGTGTCAGGATCTGATCCTGCCGGGTTCCTGCGTCGGGCTGTCGAGGTCGCCCGGCTTGTGCAGGGCCAGGAAGGTGCCGAACTCGCGATGCAGCGTCTCATCGTTGGCGCCCTGCAGCCTGATCGCGAACGGCACGAAATGCTGTTGCAGATACAACGCCTTGAGGATCGATCGGAGATCGGCATCGGGCGCGGTCGGGAACGGCTTGGCGCCCCGGGCCATCACCTCCAGATAGGCCAGGACCGCGAACAGGATCACGGCGATCGCGATGCCGAGCATCGTCCACAGGGTCGGGCCGGGCGCAAACCACAGCAGCAGCGCCAGCAGGGCGACCGCGGCGAGTGCCGAGACCTTGCCGCCCACCAGCTTGACCAGCGCCCCCAGCGGGCTGAGCACCGCCCCCAGAACCCCCAGCACCTGCAGCGAGATCAGCGGTGCCGGTGCCGGCAGCGGCTCGGTCCAGTAATCGTTGAACGGCATGGTGGTTTCGATCTGGCACCGCTTGACGTACTGAACGAAACCGTCGGCAGTCCGCACGCCGTCGAAGCCGACGCAATGCTCGAACACGGCCCGCAGCTCGGACTCCATATCGGTCCACAGCCCCGTCAGGTAGGACCGGAGTTCGGCGTCGTCGGCGCTCTGGGCATCGAAATCGGCCACGAAAACCAGATACGGCGTCGACAGGCGATCGACCGGCTGCGGATCGATCGGGTTGGCCCCCGAAACCGCCGTGACGATCGCATCGACCGGATTGCGGCCGTTGAACACGACGTCGTCCAGCACCACGAAACGCGCCAGATGGGTGCGGCGATTCCGGGCGAACGGGCTGAGGCGGTTGATCTTGCTGAACCGCTCGGTCTACTGCCCGGTCGGCATCAGGGCCAGCGTCTCGCCGACGATACGGGCGTGCGACCGGCTCCCGCCGGCGCCATCGGCCACGCTGTCGGGCCGAATCGGTGCCAGGACCGTGAGAAAATAGTGGCCACCGTCGTAGTTCGGCATGGCGGTCGATCCTCGTTCTGCAGGGCCGGACAGCGGCAGAAGGGTTCAGGCGCCCAGGGGATCGGGCGCCCAGGGGTTCAGGCCGGGACGCCCCCATGGGCCTGGACATAATCCTCGCGATTGCGGTCGGCGGCTTCGGTCGCGGTGCTGGCGACCGGCGCCACGCCCGGCGATCCCAGGTTGTTCTGGATTTCGACCAGCATCTTCCGGTATTCGTCGGAAAATGCGCGCGGGGTCATCGTGGCGTGCGTCTCGGCCAATCCCCTGACCGCCTTGAACACCCGCAGCGCCGCCTTGACGTCGCGCTGCGCCGATCCCGGCGTCGCATTGTAATAATAATCGGTGTCGATCTGATTGTGAACGATATAGTCCTTGAATGCAGTGATCGGAATCGATTGCGGGTATTTGGTGCTCGCGTACCAGAACAGATTCAGGCCGTTCGGAATGCCGTCTGAAAAGGCATCGATGTACTGATCCCAGGTGCCGTTGAAATTGCTGCAGAACAGCATGTAATCATTGTTCAGCGACGGCTTGCCCTGGCCCAGATCGGGCCACTGGTCGCGCCTGATGATGACCCAGCGGGCGAAATGGATCAGCGACAGGCCGAGCAGACCCTTCAGGGTTCCCGGCATGACCCGCGAGACCATGAAAATCAGCCGCTGAATCCAGGTGCGCGACGGCTTCATCGGCGTCACGACGTTCATTCCATAGGCTTTGCCGGCAATGTTCGACATGGCTGCCCCCCAGTTGATCCATCTTCGAGACCGACAGGCTGCCGCCGCTCCGCTCGCGAGCGCCGACATCGATTATACGGGAAACAGGCTTGAAATCATCAGCTTTCCAACGATACTGGTGTAACCAGAACGGCAAAATCTGTCAACGACTTAAATCATTGGTATGGGGCGCGAGCAGGGGCCGGAAACGGCGATGTCCGCGCGCCGGTGCAGCGCCAGGCGGGTGTGGCGCCGGGTTCCGCCAGCTTTCGGGCTGGCGTTCCCCGGCCCGAACCGCCGGCGGCCGCCCGGCACCGTTGCTTCCCGCGGCGACTGCCGGCGCTGCAACAATGGTGCGGTTCGGTGCGTCCTTGACCTGCATCATGGCACGCCTGCGCCGGGATGGAAAAAATCCTTAGCCATCGCGGGATCGGCCGATGCGGTGCGCCTGTGTTATGGTACGGACTGAAGGCGTCAGGACTGATTGCTGCAAAAAGATACAATCCCAGGAGGAACAGGATATCATGGGGCGTTACGACGAGATCCACCGCCGTTCGATTGAAGATCCGGAGGGATTCTGGGGCGAAGCCGCGGAAGAGATCACCTGGACCAGGAAATGGGACAAGGTGCTCGACGGCGGCAATTCGCCGTTCTACCGCTGGTTTGTCGGGGGCGAGCTGAACACCTGCTACAATGCCGTCGACCGCCATGTCGAAGGCGGCCGTGCCGATCAGGCCGCTCTGATCTATGACAGCCCGGTGACCGGCACCGTTCAGACCTTTACCTACCGCGAACTGCGCGACGACGTCGCCAAGGTCGCCGGCGCGCTGCGCGGCCTGGGCGTGGAACCGGGCGACCGGGTGATCATCTACATGCCGATGATTCCGCAGGCGGTCGTTGCCATGCTGGCCTGCGCCCGGCTGGGCGCCGTGCACGTGGTGGTGTTCGGCGGCTTCGCGCCGCACGAGCTGGCCACCCGCATCAACGACTGCAACCCGAAGGTCATCGTTTCGGCGTCGTGCGGCATCGAGGGTGCCAAGGTGCTGCCCTACAAGCCGATGCTCGACGCCGCGATCGACCATGCCGCGCACAAGCCCGGCGCCTGCCTGATCTTCCAGCGGCCGCAGGTCACGGCGTCGCTGATCGCCGGCCGCGACCATGACTGGGTCGAGACGGTGGGCAAGGCCGCCCCGGCCGAATGCGTGCCGGTGAAGGCCACCGACCCGCTGTACATTCTCTACACCTCGGGCACCACCGGCCAGCCCAAGGGCATCGTCCGCGACAATGGCGGCCATGCCGTGGCGGTGAAGCACACCATGCAGCATTTCTACGGCGTAAGTCCGGGCGAG
>CAZTNV010000231.1:0-6820 GCA_964615535.1 uncultured Mycobacteriaceae bacterium
GTGAGCGGTGTCCACGATCCGCTGGTCGCCGGTATAGCTGTGGATCGTGGTCATGAACCCGCGTTCGATGCCGCACGTCTTCTGCAGCACGTAGGCCACCGGCGCCAGGCAGTTGGTGGTGCACGAGGCGTTGGAGACGATCTTGTGGTCGGCGGTCAGCTTGTCGTGGTTGACGCCGTAGACCACAGTGAGGTCTTCATCGGTGCCCGGCGCGCTGATCAGCACCTTCTTGGCGCCGGCCGTCAGATGCTTCTCGGCGGCGTCGCGCTTGGTGAACAGGCCCGAGCACTCCATCGCCACGTCGATGCCCAGATCGCCCCAGGGCAGCTTGGCCGGGTCGCGTTCCTGCAGCACCTTGACGGGCTTGCCCTCGACCACCAGAGAGCCGTCCTTGATCTCGATCGAGAACGGGGCGCGGCCATGAACGCTGTCGTACTTCAGCAGATGGGCATTGGTCTTGAGATCGGTGATGTCGTTGATGGCGACGATTTCGACATCGGTGCGGCCGGTGTCGTAGATGGCGCGCGCGACGAGACGGCCGATGCGGCCGAAGCCGTTGATGGCAACTCTGACAGCCACGGGTTCCTCCAGTTGCACTTTGGGTTGGTGGTTCGATTGCGGCGGAATTGTGTTGAGATGGCGATGGCCGTGCGGCCGTGAAACCTCTTACCCCTGCATTTTCCGCTGCGAGTTCGGTCGTTCTTGCGAGATTGGTCGTTCTTGCGAGATTGGTCGTTCTTGCGAGATTGGTCGTGTCGAGTCAAGCGGCCGGCCCCCGAAAGGCCAACCCCTGAAATGCTTGGCCCCGAAGGGCCGGGCCCGGATAAGGCGTGGTCGTTCGGGCAGGCATGGCAGCCTCGCGTCGCACCTCCTCGGGCGGCGGCTCTGTCGATCGCGTCCTATATAATCCATTTTTACGGTCGTCTGCTATGGATAAGGTGCAGGCCGAATCGTCGAAACGGGACCGGTTCGCAACGGCGGCGGCGGGCCGGCGGTTGACGACCGGGCCGGGCGCCTCGTAATGTGGTCCGGGATCGATGAACGGCCCCATTATCGAGGGGTTGTCATGCCATGTCTCGCCTGGCCGCGGAGTTGACCCGACTGGAACGTGCACTGGATCGTCTGGAACTCGCCCTGGCTGCGCGCGAGGAACAGACCGCCGCGGCGATCGAGGCGGCGCGCCACGAGGCGCGGTCGGAAGCCGTGGAAATGGCCGAGCGGGTCGATCGGGCGATCGACCGCCTGGAAACCGTGCTCGGGAGCTGACCGCCGATGGCGCGTGTCGATATCGTGATGAGCGGGCGGGTCTATCCGATCGCCTGCGACGACGGCCAGGAAGAGCGGGTGCGCGACATCGCGCGCCATGTCGATGCCCGGCTGGCCGATCTGAAGCGGCGGGCACCCGCGGCCACCGATCTGCATCTGATGGTAATGCTCAGCCTGCTGCTGGCCGACGAGCTGTTCGAGACACGCGCCGCCGCCGGCCAGTATGGCGGATCGATGCCGCCGGCCGAGCCGGGCGGGCCGGCCGAAGAAGACCCCGGTCTGGTCGATGCGATCGGCCGGCTGGCCGATCAGGTCGAGGCTATTGCGGCGCGGGTCGAACAGTCCTAGATCTTTTGATGAGCGGGCTGCGCGGTACGTCAGGTCGGTTCAATCCTGGGGCCGGTAAGCGATCCTCTCGGGAGCTGTCCCTGGCCGAGGCTCTGGCCTCGATCACATGGCGCCCACCTGCTGACGCAGGGCCCAGAGGACACGACATGACCAACGGCCGAGGCGGCCTCGCTCACTCCATTCCCATGAATGCGCCCGCCGAAGCGGGCCTCGACGGCGCGGCAGCGTCCGCCGATTTGGCCGGGGCCAAGGCGGCGCTGCGCCGCGCCATCCGGCTTGTCCGCCGGGAAGTGCATGCCCGGGAGGCCGGCGCGGCGGCCCTGGCGGTGGCCGAGCGGTTCCTGGCCGAGGTGCCGCTGCCGGCCGAGCCGGTCGTGGCGGCCTATGCCCCGATCCGCGACGAACTCGATCCGCTGCCATTGCTGGCCCGGCTGCATGCCGCCGGGCGGCGTTGCGCCCTGCCGGTGGTGACCGGCCGCGACCGGCCGCTGGGCTTTCGCGCCTGGCGGCCCGAGGCCGGCCTGGTAGCGGGGCCGTTCGGAATCGCCGAGCCGGGGCCGGAGGCGGCGGCGCTGATCCCGTCGGTGGTCATCGTGCCGCTGCTGGCGTTCGACCGGGCGGGACGGCGGCTCGGCTATGGCGCCGGGTTCTACGACCGGACCCTGGCGGCGCTGCGCCGGGCCGGGCCGGTGCTGGCGGTCGGCATCGGCTATGCGGCGCAGGAAGTGACGGCGGTGCCGGTCGATGCGCTCGATCAGCCGCTCGACTGGATCGTCACCGAACGGGCCGCCATGTGCATGGCTTTGAGGTCCACAGCTTCGGGGTCCATGGCTTCGGGCGCCGCCCTTTCAGGGGCAGGCATGACAGACGGGATGCGATGAGACTGCTGTTTCTGGGCGATGTGGTCGGGCGATCCGGCCGGACCGCAGTGATCGAGCACCTGCCGCGGCTGCGCCGGCGGCTCGGCCTGGATTTCGTGATCGTCAACGGCGAAAACGCCGCCCACGGCTTCGGCATCACCGCCAAGATCGCGCAGGAGTTCTACGATGCCGGGGTCGATTGCCTGACCACCGGCAATCACGTCTGGGACCAGCGCGAGCTGATCGGCCAGATCGACGCCGATCCGCGGCTGCTGCGCCCGGCCAATTTCCCGCCAGGCACGCCGGGCCGCGGTGCCGGGTTGTTCGTCACGCCCGACGACCGCCGGGTGCTGGTGGTCAATCTGATGGCCCGGCTGTTCATGGACCCGCTGGACGACCCGTTCGCGCGGATCGATGCGCTGCTGGTCGATGTCGCAATGCCGCGCGAAGTCGATGCCGTGGTGGTCGATTTCCACGGCGAAGCGACCAGCGAGAAGATGGCCATGGGTCATTATCTCGACGGCCGGGTCAGCCTGGTGGTCGGCACCCACAGCCATGTGCCCACGGCCGATCACCAGATCCTGCCGGGCGGCACCGCCTACATGACCGACGCCGGCATGTGCGGCGATTACGACAGCGTGATCGGCATGAAGAAGGAGCCCGCGGTCCAGCGCTTCGTGACCAAGATGCCCGGCGAAAAACTCGCCCCGGCCGAGGCCCAGGCCACGATCTGCGGCCTGGCGATCGAGACCGATCCGGCGACCGGCCTGGCGCTGCGCGCCGAGCCGCTGCGGCTCGGCGGCCGGCTGAGCCCGGCCTGGCCGGTAGAGCTGGAGGTACCGACCTCGGCCGACGGATTGCAGCGGGTGGGGTCTGCCTTCTGACCAGGCAAGCGCCGCCCGGCTATCCCAGCATCGCCTTCAGCTCGTCCACCGAGGGCACCTTGCCGGTGGTCTTGATCACGCCGTCGACCCGCAGGGCCGGGGTCACCATCACCCCCGCATCGACGATCGCATTGATGTCGGTCACCTTTTCGATCTGGTAGTCGATGCCCAGGGCCTTGGCGGCGGCCTCGGTGCGCTCGCCCAGAGTCGCGCATTTGGCGCAGCCCTTCCCCAGAATCTCCAGCTTCCTCATGTTCATTCTCCCTTCGGGGTCATGGCCGGATCGCGCCGTAGAGCGCGCCGGTGACCGTGGCCATGACGACCACCAGCGCGACATAGACCAGGGTCTTTTCGGTGCCGAGAATGCTGCGAATCACCAGCATGTTCGGCAGCGACAGGGCCGGGCCGGCCAGCAGCAGCGCCAGCGCCGGACCCTTGCCCATGCCGGCGCCGATCAGCCCCTGCACGATCGGCACCTCGGTCAGGGTGGCGAAATACATCAGCGCGCCGAGCACCGCCGCCAGGACATTGGCGCCCAGGGAATTGCCGCCGACCGCGGCGGCGATCCAGGCCGAGGGGATCATGCCCTCCTGCCCCGGCCGGCCCAGCAGAACTCCGGCCACGAACACGCCGATCAGCAGCAGGGGCAGGATCTGCTTGGCGAAATCCCAGCTCTGCTCCAGCCATTCGGCCCCGGTCTCCGGCTGGTACGCCGCCACCGCCGCCAGCCCCAGCACGCCCGCGGTGAAGGGCAGTTGCGGCATGCCGGGAAATGCCAGCGCCAGCGCCGTCACCGCGGCGCCGACGCTGCCCACCTGCCAAGCCGGCCAGCCGTACCGGACCACCAGCATCAGCCCGAAGCCGGCCGCCAGGGCGGCGGTCAGCGGCCATTTCCAGCCGTGTACGGCATGCCAGACCCCGCTGTCCGCTGCTGCCGGCGGCGCCCAGTTGGCGAACACCAGGATGCCGATCATCAGGGCGAAGAACCCGGCGGTGGTGGTCAGCGACCCGTCATTCCCGCCGGCCGCCATGGCCGCGCCGGCCGGTGCCGCGGCGACCCGCGCGGCCTCCTCACGGCGATAGATCAGATGCATGATGCCGCCGATCACCACCGAGAAGCCGACCGCGCCGACCGCCCGCGCGATGCCCATCTCGGCGCCCAGAACGCGGGCGGTCAGCACGATCGCCAGCACGTTGATCGCCGGTCCCGCATAGAGGAAGGCGATGGCCGGGCCGAGCCCCGCGCCGCGCTTGTAAATGCCGCCGAACAGCGGCAGCACGGTGCAGGAGCAGACCGCCAGGATCGCGCCCGATACCGCGGCCACGCCATAGGCCACCGCCTTGTTCGCAGCCGGGCCGAGATGGCGCATCACCGCGTCCCGGCTGATGAACACCGCGACCGCCCCGGCGATCGCAAAGGCCGGCAGCAGGCACAGGATCACGTGCTCGCGGGCATACCAGTGGACCAGGGACAGCCCTTCCAGCACGGCCCCGTCGAATCGCGGCGTGCCGACCGGCATGAGCAAGGCCGCCAGGAACACCGTGGCGACGATCGCCAGAACTCTGCGCTCGACGGTCCAGTCCATCGGTTTTTTCCTCGCTTCGGCCCGGTTCACGCCGCAGCGCGGCGCGGCGGCCGGTTCGGCATGGCGTGCAGCCGGGTTCGGTCGGCCGCGAACCCGGCGCCCCCGCCGATCCCGGCGGCGGTCATCCGCACCACCTCTGCGGCCCAGCCGGGCAGCCCGGGATGGATGTGATAGAATACCCGGGTCGCCGCGCGCCGGTCGGCCAGCAGGCCGATCTCGCGCAGCGCCGCCAGATGCCGCGACATCTTGGGCTGCGAGACCTCAAGCGCCGCGGTCAGCTCGCACACGCACAGCCCGCCTTCCGCCGCGATCAGCATCAGGGCGCGCAAGCGGGTCGGGTCCGCCAGGGCGGCGAAGAATCGGGGGGCAAAGTCGGGGACGGGATCAATAATCATGCAGCTAATATACGGCTGATCATATATATGGCCTGCCGCATATATGACATGGCTGCCATGCGCTGCGGTCGGAACGGGGTCGGGACGGCCGAATGGCGACCGCGCCGCTCTTGCGCCATGATGCGCCGCAAATTAGTCATAGTCGGGTGCTAGCCGGCCAGTATCGGTTTCCGCCCGGCCCCGGCGGTGCGGTGCCGGTCCGGCTGGTTCCGTAGATTCGTCAGGCTTATCGAAGGGTTCAGCGTCGTCATGGCCGGTCATTCACAGTTCAAGAACATCATGCACCGCAAGGGCGCGCAGGACGCCAAGCGGGCCCGGATGTTCACCAAGCTGATCAAGGAGATCGTCGTCGCGGCGAAGCAGGGCCTGCCCGACCCGGCGTCGAATCCGCGACTGCGCTCGGCGATCGCCGCGGCGCGCGCGGCCAACGTGCCGCGCGACAATATCGACCGCGCGCTCAAGAAGGCGACCGGCGGCGGCGACGACACCGATTATGCCGAGATCCGGTACGAAGGCTATGGTCCGTCCGGCGTCGCCCTGATCGTCGAGGCGCTGACCGACAACCGCAACCGCACCGCCGCCGAGGTCCGCTCGATCCTGGGCAAGTTCGGCGGCAGCCTGGGCGAGACCAATTCGGTCAGCTTCATGTTCAACCGGGTCGGCGAGATCGTCTACCCGGCCGCGATCGGCGACCGCGACACGGTGTTCGAGGCGGCGCTGGAGGCCGGTGCCGAGAACGTCGAGTCCGATGAGAACGGCCACATCATCACAACCTCGATCGAGGATTTCGCCGCGGCGCGCGATGCGCTGGAGCAGCGCCTGGGTCCGCCGGAGGCCGCGGCGCTGGTCTGGCGGCCGCTCAGCACCGTGCGGGTCGAGGCCGAGCCGGCGCAGACCCTGCTCAAGCTGCTCGACGCGCTGGAGGACAATGACGACGTGCAGCGCATTGCTGCCAATTACGAGATCCCCGACGAGGTCTTGGCGCAACTGACCGCCTGAGCCCGACCGGCGGAGGACTGCACGGCAACTCGGCAAGAGGCTGATGCGACGATGAGAATTCTCGGCCTCGATCCGGGTCTGCGGCATACCGGCTGGGGTGTGGTCGACAGTTCGGGCAATCGGCTGGTCCACGTCGCCGACGGCACGGTGCATTCCGACGAGGCCGAACCGCTGCCGATCCGGCTGGTCGCGCTGCATGACGGGCTGGCGGCGGTGATCGGGCTGTGGCGGCCGGACGAGGCGGCGGTGGAGGAGACCTTCGTCAACAAGAACCCGACCTCGACGCTGAAGCTGGGCGTGGCGCGGGGCGTGGTGCTGCTGGTCCCCGCCCTGGCCGGGCTGCCGGTTGCGGAATACGGCGCCAACCACATCAAGAAATCGGTGGTCGGCGCCGGCCATGCCGACAAGGCGCAGATCCAGGCGATGGTGCGCATGTTACTGCCGGGCGCCGGGATCGCCCGCGCCGATTCCGCCGATGCGCT
>CAZTNV010000232.1:0-6793 GCA_964615535.1 uncultured Mycobacteriaceae bacterium
CGCTGCAAAACACCTTGCAAGCAGGGGGCCGTCCACATATGGGCCTCGGCCCAACTTTTCGGTTTTGGACCGCCCCACCCGATCCCGGCTCAGTCGAGCTGCAGGACAAGGGCCTTGAGGTAGGCGCTTTCGGGCAGCAGGGGGTGGGTGGGGTGGTCGGGGGCGGGGCCGGCGTGGCGGAGGATGCGGCCGGTGCGGCGGGCATCGGTCAGGCCGCGGGCGACCTGCTCGGCGAACAGGGCGGGATCGACATGGTGGCTGCACGAGGCCAGCAGCAGGAACCCGCCCGGCGCCACCACCCGCGCCGCCAGCCGGGCCAGCTTGCGATAGCCGCGCGCCCCGGCCTGGAGGTCCTTCTTCGATTTGACGAAGGCCGGGGGATCGGCGATCACCAGCCCGAACCGCTCGGGCGCGCTGCCCAGCCGCTCGAATTCGGCGAAGGCCTCGGCGCGGCGCCATTCGATCCGGCCGGCCACGCTGTTGAGGTCGGCCGAGCGGGCGGCCAGATCGAGCGCCGGGGCGGAGCTGTCCACCGCGGTCACCCGCGCCGCCCCGGCCAGCGCCGCCTGGATCGCGAAGCCGCCGGTATGGGTGTAGACGTCGAGCACGGTCGCGCCGCCGGCCAGCCGGGCGGCGAAGGCGCGGTTGTCGCGCTGGTCGAAGAACCAGCCGGTCTTCTGGCCGCCCAGCGGATCGGCCAGGAAGCGGGCGCCGTTCTCCTCCAGCTCAACCGGCCCGTCGAGCGCGCCGCGCGCCGTCTCGATCCGGCTGTCCAGGCCCTCCAGCCCGCGCGCCGGGCTGTCGTTGCGCAGCACCACCGCGCGCGGCGCCAGCACGGTATCGAGCGCGGCCAGCAGCGCGGGCCGCAGCCGGTCCATGGTCGCGGTGTTGAGCTGGGCGACCAGCACCTCGCCGTAACGGTCGATCACCAGCCCCGGCAGGCCGTCGGCCTCGGCATGGACCAGCCGGTAGAACGGCCGGTCGTACAGCCGGTCGCGCAGAGCGCGGGCGCGGGCCAGCCGCGCGGCCAGGAATTCGGCGTCGATTCGGGCGTCGGGCGCGCGCGACAGGATGCGGCCGGCGATCAGGGCATGGCGGTTGAACCCCGCGAGGCCGAGCGGCCGGCCGCCCTCGGCCGCCACCCGCACCAGGGCGCCGGGCGGCACGCCGCGCGCCGTCTCGTCCATCACGATTTCGTTGGCGAACAGCCAGGGATAACCGGCCAGCGCGCGCCGTCCGCCGCCGGGCTGCAACCGGATCATCGGCAGCGCCTGGGCCTCCGCTGCCGCCGGCTCAGCCATCGGCCGCGCCGCGACCGGCGCCGGCACCGGCGGTCACTCCGCGCCGCCCACCCAGTCCTTCACGCCGGAGCGGCCATTGCCGTTGGCGGCGCGGGGCGGGGCCGCCGCCTCCTGGCCCAGCCGTTTGCACAGCGCCACGCTTTCCATCTGGTGGCCCTGGGTGCGAAACCGCCCGAGCAGCCAGTGGCGGTAATCCGCCATGGCATGCGGGCCATCGGGCAGCATGGTGTGGGTCGCCTTGCAGTCCAGCCGCAGCGCCAGCTCGTCCATCGCGCGCAACAGCGCCTCCGCGACCGCCGCCGGATTGAACAGATCCAGAACGATGAAATTGTCCACCATCAGGACGCGGCCGTGCGCCAGATGCGGCTCCGCCTTGTAGCTGAACAGGCCGTGAATATAGCCTTGACTCTGCACAGTCATGATCCCGGCCAGGTCATCCCGATATTCGGTGATCCGGGCGGCGAAATCGCGCCAATCCTCGACGCTCAGGCCCGGCATCAGCGACTGAACGATCGGGAAGGCCTGGTCGATTTGCTTCGGACCAAGCTGAAGCGGCGTTAGAAGATCCGGCATACTCTATCTCGAAATATTCCGATCAATATGATGCTGGCGTTCAATGCGAAACGATGCTTTGATATAGATCAAGGCCGGGGCGTGGCAACCGGGTCCGCAATGCGATTGGTTCCGAATTGCGGCGAAGTGTGGCACCTCGGCCAGGATTTCGCCAGAGTGCCGAACGACGCTTTCATGCCGTTGTCACAAGGAGCCGGACCGATATGCCCCCCTTCGATCTGGCGCGACCGGGCAAGCCGGGCGCCCTCGACATCCACCCCTGCGGAGCCTGCCCGGTCCGAAGCCTCACCGTTTGCGCCGCCTTGGAAGAGGAGGAATTGAACCGTCTGGCCGATATCGTGCACACCCATCGGATCGAGCCCAACCAGACGATTTTCGGCGAGGGCGATGCGGGGATCAATCTGTTCAACGTCACCGCCGGCACGGTGAAGCTGTACAAGCTGCTGCCCGACGGCCGCCGGCAGATCACGGGGTTCCTGTTCAGCGGCGATTTCATGGGCCTGTCGGTCAATGAGCGCTATGCCTATTCCGCCGAAACCGTAACCGCGACCTCGGTGTGCCGGTTCCCTCGGCGCAAGATGGACCAGTTGATGGAGGAATTCCCCAAGCTGCAGCGCCGGCTGTTCAGCCTTGCCTCCAACGAGCTGGCGGCGGCGCAGGACCAGATGCTGCTGCTCGGGCGCAAGACCGCCAAGGAGAAGATCGCGTCCTTCCTGCTCACCCTGGCGCAGCGCGCGGTGCGGCGGGGCCAGAAGGACAATCCGGTCCATGTGCCGATGAGCCGGGCCGACATCGCGGATTATCTGGGCCTGACCACCGAGACGGTCAGCCGCACCCTGACCCAGCTCAAATCCAGCAGCCTGATCCGGCTGCGCGAGGGCGGCAAGATCCAGATCGTCGACATGGCCCAGCTCCGCGACATGGCCGAGGGCGGTTGACCGGTCGGGCTCGGCCGGCCCGATTGCTGGGGCCCGTATCGCCTGTTCGGCCCCGAGACGCGGCCACAATGCCCGCCGCTCGGCCCGACCCCCCGCCGGCCCTGTCCCACGCTGGCGCGAGCCTCGATCATCCCTCCGGTTCAATCCCGTATTGTTTCAAAGACATTAAGAGCTTGGGTTCTGTGCCGGCCGGCCGGCCGCGTTCTGCACGGGCGGAGTCATGACGGTTTCCGTCGCCGGGATCGCCGCATGATCCGCCCCGGGCCGCGCAATCTGATCACCGACATCGACGGCATCGCGGTCGGCAATGCCGAGGACCATGGCGCCCGAACCGGCGTCACCGTGGTGCTGCCGGCCCGCC
Organism: uncultured Mycobacteriaceae bacterium; assembly: GCA_964615535.1. Lineage (GTDB taxonomy): Bacteria > Pseudomonadota > Alphaproteobacteria > DSM-16000 > Inquilinaceae > CAZTNV01. Next base: position 3,174 of record CAZTNV010000232.1, read on the forward strand.
GGATGATGGCGGCGGTGGATGTGCGGGGCGGCGGGCCGGGCACCAGCGACACCGATGCGCTCGACCCGAGCTGCCTGCTCGATGCGATCGACGGGATCGTGCTGAGCGGCGGCTCGGTGTTCGGGCTGGAGGCCGCGGCCGGCGTCACCGGCTGGCTGGCGCGGCACGGCCGCGGCTTCCGGCTGGGCCCGGCGACGGTGCCGATCGTGCCGGGCGCGGTGCTGTTCGATCTGGCCAATGGCGGCGACAAGGGCTGGGGCGACACGCCGCCCTATCGCGCCCTGGCCGAGACTGCGTGCCGGGCGGCCGGTCCGGATTTCGCGCTCGGCAATGCCGGGGCCGGGCTGGGCGCCAAGGCCGGTGGCTTGAAGGGCGGGCTGGGCAGCGTCTCCGCGGTGGACCGGGACTCCGGCCTCGCGGTCGGGGCGGTGGTCGCGGCCAATCCGGCCGGCGGCGTGGTGATGCCGGGGCAGAGCGCGTTCTGGGCCTGGATGTTCGAGCTGGACGGCGAGCTGGGCGGCCAGACGCCGCCCGCCCGGCCGGTGCCGCCGGAGATCGAGGTCGCGATGCCGCCGGGTTCGGCCGTGGCGGCGGGCGGCAGCACCGTGATCGGCGTGGTCGCGGCCAATGCCGCGCTGACCAAGGCCGAGGCCCGGCGGGTGGCGATCATGGCGCAGGACGGCATCGCCCGCGCCGTCCGCCCCAGCCACACCGCGATCGACGGCGACACCCTGTTCGTGCTGGCGACCGGCGCGCTGCCGCTGCCCGAACCGCGGCCGCTGGCGCTGACGCGCATCGGCGCCATGGCCGCCGATGCGGTGGCCCGGGCGATCGCCCGCGGCGTGTTCCTGGCCGAGGGGCTGGGCGACAAGCCGGGCTATCGCGAGCGCCACGGTTCGGGGCGCTGAGCCGCACCCGGCCCGGCGGCGGCCAGCCGATCGGCTGGCATACCGAAGTGACTCGCGGCCGGGCGCCGTACTTCCTTTGCGCTCGATGCCCTGGGCAGCAACACAACCATGTCGCTTGCGCTCCCGGAGTCCCTCCGATAAAGGATTTCCCCGACAGCAAATCTTCTCGCGAGCGGAGTCGCGCTGCCTTGGCACCGGCGGGCCGTTCTCGCGGAACGGGCCGGCCGGACGGCATCGCGGCCGGCCGCCGCCCAGGGGGACCCGAACATGCCCGGCCTGATGAGCGACATGCCGCACTGGCGGCGCTGCACCTGGATCGTGATCGTGGCCGTGGCGCTCGGCGCCTGCGCCACCAGCCGCGGCTTCAACTCCGGCGACGCCGGCCTCACGCCCGAGCAGCGGGCGCTCCGGACCGAAGCCGAGCGGTTCAACCAGACCATGGGCGAGGGCGCGGTGGTCGGCGCTCTGCTGGGGGCCGGCATCGGTGCCCTGGCGGGCCGGCGCAATCCGCTGGCCGGCGCGCTGGTCGGGGCGGCCGCGGGGGCCGCGCTGGGGGCCGGGGCGGGCTATCTGGTCGCGGCCCAGAACGAGCAGTATGCCAGCAGCGAACAGCGTCTGAATGCCCAGATCGGCGCCGCCCGGCAGGACGTCGCCCGCTACCAGACCGCGGCGATCAACGCCCAGCGGGTCGCCGACATGCACCGCGCCAACATCGCCCGGATGAACGCGGAATACCGCGCCGGCCGGATCAGCGCCGAGCAATACCGCAACCGGGCCGCCGGCATCCGCAGCGATCTCGGCGCCATGTCCGCGCTGATCCAGGAGAACGAGCAGCTCGTCCAGGCCTATGAGCAGGAGATCGCCAACCTGCAGCGCCAGGGCGCCAACACCAGCCAGATGGTGACCGCGCGCAACGATCTGCTGCGCCAGCGTCAGGCGCTCCAGGCGCAATACGACAGCCTGCTGAGCGCGGTCGATCAGGCGCCGGTCCCGGCGGCGTAGGACGGTGCGCCCAGGACGGCGGGCCGGAATGCCGGTTCACAGCGCGGCGGCTTCGGCCAGGAAGGCGCGGATCAGGGCGGGGTCCTTGTGCCCCGGCCGTTGCTCCACGCCGGAGGAGACGTCCACCGCCGGGGCGCCGGTCCGCCGCACCGCCTCGGCCAGATTGGCCGCGGTGAGCCCGCCGGACAGCAGCCAGGGTCGCGACCAGCGCCGTCCGGTCAGGATCGACCAGTCGAAGGCCAGCCCGTTGCCGCCCGGCAGCGTCGCGACATTGGCCGGCAGCTTGGCGTCGAACAGCAGCTTGTCGGCGACCTCCTCATAGGCCTGGACCTCGGCCAGATCCGCCGCCGCCGCCACCCGCACCGCCTTGATCACCGGAATCCCGAAGCCGGTGCGGATTTCGGCCACCCGATCCGGCGTCTCGTTGCCATGGAGCTGGATCAGGTCGAGCGGCACCTGGCAGAGCGTGGTTTCCAGCAGCGCGTCCTCGGGATCGACGAACAGGCCCACCGTGCGCACCCCGGTCGGCGCCTGCCGCGCGAGTTCGCCCGCCACCGCCGGCACCACCGCGCGCGGGCTGCGCGGATAGAACACCAGCCCGACATAGCGGACCCCGCCGGCCACCGCCGCGGCCAGGGCCTCCGGCGTGCGAATGCCGCAGATCTTGACGTCCAGTTTCATGCCCTAGACATGGGCCGGCTGCAGCTCCGCGACAATCCGGCGCGCCGCCGCGGCCGGATCGGTCGCCCGGGTGATCGGCCGGCCGACCACCAGATAGTCGGCGCCCAGCGCCAGCGCCTCGGCCGGGGTCGTGACCCGTTTCTGGTCGTCGGCGGCGTGCCAGGCCGGGCGTATCCCCGGCACCACGAGCCGGAAGTCGGGGCCGTAGCGGCGGCGCAGATGCTCGATCTCGCGCGCCGAGCACACCACGCCGTCCAGCCCGGCATCCTGCGCCAGGATGGCCAGCCGGTCGACCTGCCGGTCGCAGGACGGGTCCTGTCCGACATCGCGCAGGTCGTTTTCGTCCAGGCTGGTCAGCACCGTGACGCCGAGCAGCCTGGGTCGCGGCACGCCGTGGTTCTCCGCCGCCTCGCGCGCCGCCGTCGCGGCGGCCTGCAGCATGGCACGGCCACCCCCGGCATGGATGGTCAGGAAGCTCGGCCTCAGCGGCACCAGGGCGCGCACCGCGCCGGCCACCGTATTGGGGATGTCGTGGAGCTTGAGATCCAGAAAAACCGGCAGGCCGGTCCCGGCGATCGTGCGCACGCCCTGCGGACCGTTGGCGCAGAAGAATTCGAGACCGAGCTTGATCCCGCCGATGACGCCGGTCAGGACGGCGGCCAAAGCCTGCGCCGCTTCGAGCGACGGGGTGTCGGCAGCGCAGAAGACCGGATTGATGATGTCAGTCATGATTGGCTCCGTGCTCGCGATGCGGCCCGATGAATTGGGGCCACTCTAGCAGCAGCGGGGCGTTCTGGGCACCAGGAGTTGTTTGTGCAGTGCCGCATCCGGCGGCCCGGCCGTGCTAGGCCGGCGGCTGGCTCCGGCGCAGCGCGTCAACCGCCCGGGTGTGGCATCCCGCCAGTTCGTCGAGCAGGGTCGCGGGCGGCAGCGATGCCGAAGCGCCCATGCGCTCGATCCGGGCGGCCAGCTCGGACAGGCCCAACAGGCCGAGCTGTCCCGCCGCGCCCTTCAGGCTGTGCGCCCGGC
>CAZTNV010000233.1:0-6729 GCA_964615535.1 uncultured Mycobacteriaceae bacterium
GCCGGCGGTGAGCCGGTAGTCGGAGGTTTCCGATCCGCTTTCGCCGCTGCCGTTCCCGCCGGCCCGGACACCGGCCTCCGGCGCGGTCTTGTCCGCACCGGGCCGCGGGGTTGGCGGCGTGCTCCGGTTCCTGCTCGCCTGTACCGTGCTGCTGCTCGGCTGGAGCAGCGGCAGTCACGCCCAACCGGCCGCCGAGGCGACGATACCCGATGTCGAGGTGCCAGGCAGCCCCGAGCGGCCCGTCCAGATCCCGAGCTTCGCCGAACTGGCCGCCGAACGATTGCCGGCCGTGGTCAACATTTCGACCACCCAGACGGTCGAGGGACCGGCCATGCCGAGGCGACCGCAACTGCCGCCGGGTCTGCAACTTCCGCCAGGGGTGGAAGAGTTTTTCGAGGAGTTCTTCGGCCGGGGCGATCCCGGCGGCGAAGAGAACGGTGAACCATGGCGGCAACGGCGTCCCACCACCGCCCTCGGATCGGGGTTCATCATTGATCCCGAAGGTTACGTCGTCACCAACAACCATGTCGTCGCCAACGCCTCCGAGATACGGGTCATTTTGCACGACGACACCGAGCTTCCGGCCGAAGTGGTCGGGCGCGACCCGCGGACCGATCTGGCCCGGCTGCGCGTGGAAAACGGCGAGCAGCTTCCTGCCGTAAGCTGGGGCAATTCGGACGCCGCCCGGGTCGGCGACTGGGTTCTGGCGATCGGCAATCCGTTCGGCCTGGGCGGTACCGTGACGGCGGGCATCATCTCCGCCCGTGCCCGCGACATCCAGGCCGGTCCCTATGACGACTTCATCCAGACCGACGCCGCGATCAATCGCGGCAATTCCGGTGGTCCGCTGTTCAACATGACCGGCGAGGTGATCGGCGTGAACACCGCCATTTTCTCGCCGACCGGCGGCAATATCGGGATCGGCTTCGCTGTGCCGTCATCGCTGGCCCGCGCCGTGGTGGACGAGTTGCGCCGTACCGGTACCGTCCGCCGCGGCTGGATCGGCGTGGCGATCCAGCCGGTCACCGAGGAGATCAGCGAGGCGCTGAGCCTGCCGGAGGCGAGCGGCGCGCTGGTGGCCCAGGTCGACAAGGACGGTCCGGCGGCCCGGGCCGGGATTCGCGCCGGCGACGTGATCCTGTCGCTTGCCGGCGAACCGGTCGAAAGCCCCCGCGGGCTGGCTCGCCGGGTCGCGGCGACCGAAATCGGTCGGACGGTCCCGGTCGAGCTGTGGCGCGACAGTGAGCGTCAGACCGTCGAGGTCGAGATCGGCTTGCTGCAAGACCCCGGGCCCGTCGCCGCCTCGGCTGCCCCGCAGCAGGGCAATGGCACGGAGTCCGCGGTCGGCCGGTTCGGCTTTGCCGTCGCACCGCTGTCCGAGGCGGATCGCGAGCGGCTGGATGTCCAGCGGGGCGCCGGGGGCGTGATGGTGACCGAGGTCGAGCCGCGCAGCGTCGCAGCACGACAGGGGCTGGCACCCGGCGACCTGATCACCCAGGTCGGTCAGCAGCCGGTCTCGCAACCGGAGCAGCTTGCCCAGGCCCTCGATCAGGCGCAGCAATCGGGACACTCGTCCGTCCTGCTGCTGCGCCAGCGCGATGGACAGTCGAGCTTCATAACGCTGCCCCTGGGCTGAACCGGCGGGGAGGGAGCGGCGCAACCAGTAGGCTGACTAGGCCTTGCCCGGTTCCCGCTCCAACCGATCCCGCCCCGGCTATCGGGGAACTTATGTCAGGCTGTTATGGCTCCCATCGCACAGCGGCTTTTTCTTGGACTGCTTGCAGGCGCACAGGTAATAGGTCTTCGTCTTGGACGGAATGAATTCCGTCGGCTCGATCCCGGAGCCGGCGTGCGAGCCGTCGCAATACGGCTGGGTCATGCTGCGGCCGCAGGCGCACCACCAGACCGGCTGGCCGGCCTCAAGCTCCACCGCGATGGGGGCGTCTTGCGCCACGATTGGTTGGGATTGTGTCATCATCTTCCCCCTTGGTCGGTCAGGGTGGTTGAGGCTGCCGCGGACATTAGGCCATCGGGTCGGACAGTGCGAGCGTCCGTCGTATCCGGCCGGGCGCGCTCCGGGAGGTCGCCTGCCGTTGAACTCGGTAACCGGATTGACCTGGATCACGGCAGGCCCGGAAGCCGATTCCTGGCATTGAGGTTTGGGAGAACCGCCGCTCAAGGCGTGCAAGAAGGATAACAACCGTGCTTGATGAACCGCATACGCTGATTTTCGAGCTGCCCGAATACAGCCGTGAAATCGAGCGGCTCGAAGCCGCCGATGCCGATTTCCGTGCCCTGCTGCACGCCTATGACACGCTGGATGGTCGCATCCAGTCTTTCGAATTGGCGGGCTTGCCGATTGATGACGCTCATGCCGAAGACCTCAAGAAACGGCGACTGGCACTGAAGGATCGCCTGTTTAAGCGTCTGACTCTCGACACTCCTGCCTGACCGGCGTCCCGACTGCACGGTCATCCGCCGGGCCGGCCCGAACCGCTGCGGTCAGTCCGGCAGACCGCCAGCCAGGCTGAGAAACGCGACAAGCGCGATGGCCGCGGCGGCGATGACCAGTACCGCGATCACCAGTCCTTGCGAGTTCGCGGTGCCGCGCTGGACGGTCTCCGTGACCGCAGGGCGACTGGCAAGCGAGCCCTGCGAAGGCGAGGCTTGGCCGGTTGGGGCCGGAGCCCAGGCGCGGCCTGTCGCACTTTGGGCGGCGGCGGGCCGGTTGCGGTTCGCGGTCTTGCTTCGGTCCGTGGCCCGAGGCCGGGCCGCGGATGCCGGGCCAGGGTTTGCACCCCGACCCCGGGCAATGGTCCGACTGATCAGCAGCAGGACGAAACCGACGGCCGCCACCAGGATCGGCACCTCGTACAGCACCGCCGGATGATCGAGCAGGACCCGGCCCGGATCGCCGGGATCGTAGCGTATCGCGACCGGGTTCTGCACCGTCGGCAGAACCGGGCGGAACATGCCGATGTGCAGCGGTGCGGTGATCTCCCGCCGGGCCGCGGTGCGAAATCTCACCATCACGTCGTCGGCGGCCGCTCCATCCGGCGGCGCGGCCGAGGGCTTTCCGGCCGAAGGGTCGGTGACGACGATTGCAGTGGTGGCGATGTAGCCGTCGACCTCCGCGGAATAGGCCATGAAGCTGAACACCGCGGCGGCCAGCGCGGCGAGCCCCAGAAACCCGAAGACCCAGCCGATTCGCCGTATGCCCATGGTGCAGCCCTTCCGTTCGCGACCTGCTCTCTCTGCGTGCTACGCTACGGCATGCGCACGATCCTTCCAAGAAGCTTGACGCCTCGGGGAACGGTGGCGACGGCTCGAGTTGAAACCATGGCCGCGCCATGGGGTGAATTCCGCGCGGCCAAGCGTTATATTGCCTGGAATATAAGGAAGGCGATTCGGCATGGACACGCTGGCGCAGCACACCCGATACGAAGTGTTTACGTCGCAGCCGCCGCTGGTCGATCCGTTCGGCCGGTCGATCCGTTACCTGCGGGTCTCGGTCACCGATCGGTGCGATTTCCGTTGTGTCTACTGCATGGCCGAGGCGATGACCTTCCTGCCGAAGGTCGAACTGCTCACCCTGGAAGAGCTCGACCGGGTCTGCACGGTCTTCATCGGTCTGGGGGTGCGCAAGCTGCGGCTGACCGGCGGCGAGCCGCTGGTCCGCCGGGATGTGATGACGCTGGTCCGCAGCCTGTCCCGCCATCTTGCGAGCGGCGCACTGGACGAACTCACTTTGACCACGAATGGCAGCCAGCTCGCCAAATACGCCGCAGACTTGGCCGGATCCGGGGTGCGCCGGGTCAATGTCTCGCTCGACACGCTCGACCCCGACCGCTTTGCCGCGATCACGCGCTGGGGCCGGTTCGACCGGGTGATGGCCGGGATCATGGTGGCCAAGGCGGCCGGGCTGGGCGTCAAGCTCAACATGGTCGCGCTGAACGGGGTCAACGACGACGAGTTCGACCGCATGATCGCATTCTGCGGCGAAAACGGCTTCGACCTTACGATCATCGAGGTCATGCCGATGGGTGACATCGGCGGCGAGACGCGGCTCGACCAGTATCTGCCGTTGTCCGTGGTCCGCGCCCGGCTGGAGCAGCGCTGGACTCTGACCGAACTGGACCATCGGACGGGCGGTCCGGCGCGCTTTGTACGGGTCGAGGAGACCGGCGGCCGGCTCGGCTTTATCACGCCGTTGACGCACAATTTTTGCGAAAGCTGCAACCGGGTGCGGCTGACCTGCACCGGCCGGCTCTATCTTTGCCTGGGTCAGGACGACGCTGCGGATCTGCGCGCGCCGCTCCGTGCCTGCCCCGAGGATGGCCCGTTGATCGAAACCATCGAGGAGGCGATCGGCCGCAAGCCCAGGGGCCACGACTTCGTCATTGACCGCCATTCCGCCCGGCCCGCCGTGGCCCGCCATATGAGCGTGACCGGAGGGTGAAGGGCAGACGGCCGGTTTCGCCGGGGCACCCTGCGTCTATTCGATCGCGATCTGGTGCGCGTAGGTCATCCCGTCACTGATCGTGACCTGCTCGAAGCCCAGCAACCGGAGCAGATCCAGAAAGGTATAATGATCCTCGACCTGGTTCTCGACGAAGATCGGCGTCGCCCGGGCCAGCGCGGTCATCTGGGCCAGCAGGCCGCGCGCCTGGTACAGCGACGCAAGAGAATTTCGGTCGAGCGCGACGATGATCAGCTTTTCCGCCTCTTCGCCCTTGGCAAAGATGGCGTATTGCGGCGGATAGGCGCGGTCTATCTGCTGGCGGGTCAACCCGACGATGAACCCCAGCCGCCGCTGCCGGTCGCTGTCGCTCAGCATCGGTGCGCGGGCCGGATAGGTCTCGCGGCTGGTGATCGGAGGATAATAATATCCTGCATGGCGGTCGCCGGTATCAGGCAGGGTCTGCGGGCCGGGCGGTGCCGCCGGCGTTTGGCGGTTTGCGGAATTCAGGCGATCCGCCCGGGTGTGCTGCTTGGCGGACATGTCCGACAGCACCGGTCCGGGCCCGAACGCCAGCAGGACCAACACGGCAAGGGCAATGCGTCGCATGAGGCACCTCGGCAACTCAGGGAAGGAACCGCAAACTTGACCGCGCACGGAGTGCGCTGCAAGTGCTGCAATAGGTCCGCCGGCGGCGTCGTAACCGATGAAATGCGGCCGGCGTCGAGTTACAGTTCAATCATGAGGAACGGCAGCATTTCATCGGGTGAGATCGAAACGGGTCGCGTGGCCGCCCGCAAGATCGGCTTCGCCGCCGCCGACACCGAGGACGCTCGGGCCGCGAAGGCGCGGCTGGTCGCCGCCTATGGTGATACCGATCCGGATCGGGCCGATCTGGTCGTTGCTCTGGGCGGTGACGGTTTCATGCTGGAGACCCTGCACGACTGCGTTCACCGGCAGATCCCGGTGTTCGGCATGAATTGCGGCTCGGTCGGCTTCTTGATGAACGAGTACCGCGAGGGCGGCCTGCTCGACCGGCTGGCGCGGGCCGAACCGGTGATGGTCCACCCGCTGCACATGTTCGCAACGCGGTCCGACGGGTCGGTGCGCCAGGCCCTGGCCTTCAACGAGGTATCCCTGCTGCGCGAGACCCGTCAGGCGGCCAAGTTGCGCATCACTATTGACGGCCGGGTCCGCCTGCCGGAGCTGAACTGCGACGGCGCACTGGTGTGCACCCCGGCCGGCAGTACGGCCTACAACCTATCAGTGCAAGGGCCAATCCTGCCGCTCGGCTCGGATCTCTTGGCGCTGACCCCGATCAGTGCGTTCCGCCCGCGACGCTGGCGCGGCGCCCTGTTGCCGCATTCTGCACGGATCGGCTTCGAGGTGATCGAGGTCGCCAAGCGTCCGGTCAGCGCCTGCGCCGATTTCACCGAGGTGCGCGACGTGGTGCGCGTCGATGTCCACGAGGACCGCTCCGTCACCTTGAGGTTGCTTTTCGATCCAGAGCACAACCTGGAGGAACGTATCCTCAAGGAGCAGTTCGAGACCTGAGTCCCGGCCCACCCGGACGCGGTTTGCGCTCCGGCTCAGCACAGAGGCCGGTAGCAGACCTCGAAATCCAGGTCGCTCGGATAGGAGCGCATTGCCGTCGAGAGATCGTCGTTGGACAACGGCAAGCTGACCTGATTGTGATCGCTCACGTCCAGAATGAAGAACTGGAGCGTTTCGGGATCGCGGGCCACCGCCTCCGATGCGTGCTCGGCCGAAGCCAAGGCCGCAGTGGCCGGATTGGGTCCGTGATGGATGGTTGTGCCACAGACCCCACCAGAATCGTCGGGATCTTTGAACGACAGAATCCATCTGATCTTGTAAGCCGAGTAATCCATCGATAATACTCGATAGGTTAGAATCTAGCGGGCGCGGCGGCCCGAATGGCGATCGCGGTGGCGCCTCAGGCTTGAAGCAAATGCAGCGCCCAGAACACCATATAGAACCAAATAATTGTGCGGATCAGCATGTCCGGTACCTCGTTCGTCGATATCGGTTCCACTTCTTTAGGATCACTCTAAACCGCAACCAGGCTCAGTCGATTGATGTAAGTCAGTAAGAGTATAATTATAGATAAATGCGAGGTATGCCCGTGACTTGTCTGTGATAGAGAGCAAATGCCCTCAACCGGCGGAGAAGTATCGCTGCAGGAAACTGTTCGTCACAGTTTCCCTATCCAGCTAATGCAGGTGCTGCAACCGAACCGGATCGGCGCCGCA
>CAZTNV010000234.1:0-5766 GCA_964615535.1 uncultured Mycobacteriaceae bacterium
GTCGGTCATGGTCTTGGCGTTGGACGGGCCGACGCCGATGTTGACCATGGTGATGCCGGTGCGGTCGGCCCGCTGCAGGTGATAGGCCGGCATCTGCGGCAGCCGGGCCGCCGCCTCGCCGCGCGGGCCGGTCGGATCGAGCGCCCGGTTCGGCGTGATCCGGTCGCCCGGTTCGACCAGCGCCACGTAATCGGTGTCGCCGGCGGCCATCAGGCTGCGGCCGTACTGGGCAAAGGCGTCGGCGTAGAACTGGTAGTTGGTAAACAGCACGAATTTCTGGAAATGCTGGCTGCCGGTGGCGGTGTAGTGGCGCAGCCGGTGCAGCGAATAATCGATCCGCGGCGCGGTGAACAGGGCCAGCGGGCGCGGCTGGCCGGGTGCTGGATGAAAGGTGCCGTTGACGATGGCATCGTCCATGGTTTCCAGATCGGGCAGGTCGAAAACGTCGCGGATCTGGCCGAAGCGCTCGGCCGGCAGGTCGATCTCCAGACGGACATCATCGGGAAAGGCGAAATTGACCGGGATCGGCATCGTGCTGACCCCGACCTCCAGCGGCTCGTTATGGCTGCGCAGGATCTGCTGGAACTGGTCGAGCAGATAGGGGCGGAACAGATCGGGGCGGGTGATCGTGGTCGAATACTCGCCGGGCCGGTCGACGAAGCCGTAGCTCAGCCGCGAATCGATCCGGGCGAACCCTTCGACCCTGATTCTGACATAGGGATAGAACGCGCGGTGCCGGCCCTGGGGGGCCGCGCCGCCGGCATAGGCGGCCAGGGCCTGCCGCAGGGCCGCGGTGCCGGCCCGGTAGATGTCATCGAGCCGCCGGTGGGCCGCCTCGGCATCGCGGAACGGCTCCGGCCGGGGATCGGCCTCCGCTGCTATCCTCTCGATCTTCGCCATTGCGGTCGGTCCTGAAACGGGCGGTGCGGCGGGGCACGGATCGACCGCCGCGCCCGGCCCCCATCATGCCCGGTCCACCCTGCCGATGGTGCCCGGCGCGACGATACGCCCCCACGACTCCGCCAGAGTCAAGCCGGCCCGAGTCGAGCCGGCCGCTCGGGTTCAGGTGTCGGGCGGCAGCACCGCCGTGACCGGGCCGCTATCCGAGGTCAGCAGCGGCTCGCGCGGCCGATAGCCGATGGTCATGTTGTATATGTCGCGATGGATCGCGGCATGACCGCCGGCCTGCGGGGTGGCCGTCCAGTAGGTCATGAACACCGGCAGCGGCCGGTCGAGCGGCAGCACCCGCGTGGCGCGACTGGCCAGCCCGCGATCGATCACCGACAGGTCGGTGCCGTTCTCGGCCAGCAGGAATTCGGCGAGCTGCCGCGCGCCCTCGATCCGGACGCAGCCCGAACTGATCTCGCGGTTGGCCCGCTCGAAGATCGAATGCTGGTTGGTGTCATGGATGAAGATGTTCTGATCGTTGGTCAGCGCGAACAGGAACCGGCCGAGTGCATTGTGATTGCCCGGCGACTGGCGAATCCAGATCTGCCAGGGGGACACCGCGCTCCAGTCCACCGCGCCCGGATCGACCTGCTCGCCGCTCAGATAGACCGTGGCATTGGTGATGCCGGTCGTGCCGCTGCGGCGCAGCCGCGGCAGCACGTCTTCGCGCATGATGGTCGGCGGCACGCTCCAGGTCGGGTTGAGCGTGACGTTGACGATCCGGTCGGTCAGCAGCGGCGTCCGCCGGCTGGGGCGGCCGACCGCCGCCGCCATGTCCATTGCCACCGTGCCGTTGCGGATCAGCATCGCGCGGGTGGACGGAACGTTCACCAGCAGGAAGGTATCGGGGACCAGCGACAGCAGCTCGCCCATCCGGTCGATCGACCAGCGCAGCGCCAGCAGCGTGTCGGCCCGGGTCCGGTTCAGCGCCGCCCGGGTCTGCGGCCCGACCTGACCATCGACCAGCAGCCCCTCCCGCGCCTGATAGACGCGGACCGCGGCATCGATTTCCGCGGTGAACAGGGTACCGTGCTGCTCCGCCGACAGCACGCCCAGCTCGTTCAGCCGGGCGGTCAACTGTTCGACCCGCGGCCCGGCGCTGCCGAGGCTGAGGGTGCCGCCGGAGGCCACCATCGTGACCGGGGCCTGCATCTCCTGCGAGACCAGGGCCGCTTCGGTCTCCAACTGGCGAATCCAGCCGGCGACGAGGTCGGCGGACGGACCTTCGGCGCGGGCTGCCGAGCCGTCGGGCAGGGCGACCAGAGCGATCACGGCGAAGGCGGACAGGATATGACGGCGCAAGTTCATCGGGCGATCACCTTTCGCGAGAGGCCCTCAGCCGGCCCCGGTGATTTCAGAGGTGATTTCAGATATGCGGCCGCATCGTCTGAACAGTTGGGACCGGAGTCCCCGATGTGAAGCTCCCGCAACCGGTTGCGGCGGGCGGTTTTCACCGACGACGCTCGATCGACGATCTGACCAACATGACACTCTATCAAACATCGACACGCTTTCGCGATTCATTCGGCACAGGGTGTACGTTCGGAGGCAATCATGCCGGGTGCGCCGCCGCCGCCCGGCGGGCGCTGCCCGCCGCCGGCGCCACGACCGCCGGCGCTACGACTGTTTGACGGGCTGCGCCGGTCCCGGCATTGTTCGCCAAGCATGACTTGATCCCATTCACGTTTCGCGGGCCGGCATGCCGATCGGCCGGGCAGGAGCATTTGACACCAATACTGTTAATACGGTCTGACCGGCGCCGCGGCGGCCTGCCCCGTGCGACGGCGCGGCGGCTGCGCCGCTCCCTGGCCGGCCTCGCGGCCCTGATGCTGCTGGCCGGCTGCGAGACTGCGCCGCCGCCGGCCGCGCCGGAGGGACCGCCCCGGCTGGGCGCGCTCCAGACCATGACCCGGCCGCCCTCGGCCGCCGCCTATCCGAGCCTGTCGAGCGTTCCCCTGCGGCCGACCTATGTGGCGACGCCCGACCAGCGCGCGGTGCTCGAACGCGAGCTGGAGGCGGACCGCGACGCCTTGCAGGCCGGCCGCTCCTCCGGCCCGGCGCAACCGGTGCCGGAGGGGCTGGCCGATCTGCCGCCCGGCGACGTCGCGGCGGTCGACCGCCGCCGGCTGCTCAGCGGCAACATCTGCTCGGGTTGCGACCTGCGGCGGGCCGATCTGCGGCGCGCCAATCTGCGGCAGGCCATTCTGACGCGGTCCGATCTGAGCCGGGCCGATCTCGGCGGCGCCAATCTGCGCGAGGCCGATCTCAGCGCCGTCAACCTGCGCGGCGCCGATCTGCGCGGCGCCGATCTGACCGATGCGACGCTGAGCGGGGCCTCGCTGACCGGGACGCGGCTCGGCGGGGCGATCCTGTGCCGCACCACCATGCCGGACGACAGCATCGAGACCGGGGGCTGCCCGGCAGAGCCGTCCGCCCAATCGGCGCCGCCGGTGCGATAGCCCGTGCCTGCCGGCTACCGGGCGGTCAGGCCGCGCGCCACCCGAAAGCCGGTTTCGTCGGCGCGCGACCCGGCTGCGGCATAGCCGCGCAGGGCGGCGCGCACGCCTTCGGCCGGCACATTCCAGGCGCCGCCACGGCCGGTCCGGTTGCGGCAGTCGGCGAGGGTGACGGCCGAGCCGTCGCCGGGCGCGCCCTGATAGTCGCGGGTCGCGCAATCCTCGGTCCATTCCCAGACATTGCCGAGCATGTCGTGCAGCCCGAAGGGATTGGGGGGATAGCTGCCGACCGGCGCGGTCCGGACATGGCCGTCGCGGCAGGCGACGCCGGGCCGGCCCTTGTACGCCTGCAGGAACATGAGATCGGCGGTGTTGGCGTGGCGGCAGGCGAGCACCGGGTCGTCGCCCCAATAGCGGGCTCCGGCGGTGCCGGCGCGCGCGGCATATTCCCATTCGGCCTCGGTCGGCAGGCGATAGGTCTGCCCGGTCCGCCCGGACAGCCAGCGCAGATAGGCCTGCGCGTCGTCCCAGCTCACGCATACCACCGGGTGCCGGTCGGTCTGGTCGAAGCCGGGGTTGGTCCAGGTGCGCGCCGGGTCGGTCCGCCGGCCGCCGCCGCGTCCGAGCGTGTCGCAGCCGGGCGGCACGGCGTGGCCGGTGGCGGCGACGAAGGCCCGGAACTCGCCCAGGGTCACCGCGGTCCGGCCGAGCGCGAAGGGCTGGGCGAAGGTTACCGTGCGTTGCGGCCCTTCGCCGCTGAGCCGCCCGGCTTCGGCGGCCGGCGACCCCATGGTGAACCGGCCGGCCGGGATCGCGACCAGCTCCGGACACTCGGCGCAGTCGCGAAACACCTGACCGGGGGTTGGGCCGGGGGCGCCCGCAACCGCAGTGCCGGGATCGCCCGCGGCGCCGCGCCGGAACTCGAAGGCGGCGCAGCCGGGCAGCCGGATCATTTCGCCGCGATAGGCGCCGGCCGCATCGATCCGGCCGTCCAGGCCGGGCGCGGCGGGATCGGCCGGCTGCCCCGCCCGGCCGGCGGCGCCCAGGATCAGGCGCCGGTCGGCGGCATCGTAGCGGCCGGTCAGGCGCAGATTGCCGGGAACCACGCCGGGAGTGTGCGGGGTGGGGCCGAAATTGAGCACGGCCTCGACCGGCCCGCCCTCGGCCTGCGAAACCTCGAGGGTGGCGCCGACCGGGCCGCGGCTGCACGCATAGCTGCCGGTCCAGATGCCGGTCGGGGCCGCCGCCGGGGCCGGGCCGCCGGGCTGGCGCTCGGCGATCCGGCGGGTCGCCTCGGCGACATGGCGGCCGTCAGGTCGGGTCTGGAGATAGCCGCGATACGCTGCCTCCGTGCCGATCCGCTCGGCATCCTCCCAGGCGCGCCGGTCGGCCAGACGGGCGGCTTCGGCACGGCGTTCGGCATCGGCCTGGCGGGCGGCTTCGGCGGCCGCGGCGGCGGCCCGGATCTGGGCGATGCGCCGGCCCGCAGCGGCGGCGTTCGGCCCCTCCGGAAAGGCCTGGAGATAGGCGGCGAAGGCCGCTTCCGTGCCGAGCCGGCTGGCCTCGTCCCAGGCGCGCGGTTCGGCCGACGCGTCCCCGGCGGCGGCGGAGGGATCGGGGGTCGGCCCGGCCAGCCGGCGCCGCGCCTCCCCGGCATAGGCGCCGTCGGGATGGGCCTGGAGGTAGCCGCGCAGCGCCTCCGGCGTGCCTGCCCGCTCGGCCACCTCCCAGATGCGCCGGTCGGCCAGCCGGGCGGCTTCGGCATCGACGGCCGGACCGTCGCCGGCCCCGAACGGCAGGGCGCCGTCGCCGAGATAGCCCCAGCCGACGGCACCGGCCGCCAGCAGAATGCCCAGCGCCGCGGCGGCCCAGACCCGGCGCCGGCCGCCGGTGCCGGGGACGGCCGGTGGGGGGGGCGGTTCGGTGAACCGGCTGCGCGGCGGAGCCGCCGCCTTCGCCGGCGGCCGGAGCGCCGCGGCGAACTCGCGGGCGGACCGGTAGCGGTCGGCCGGGCGCTTGGCCAGCGCCTTTTCCAGCACCTCGTCCAGCCAGCCCGGGATCTCGGTGTTGATCAGCGAGGGCCGGGCCGGCATGACGTTGAGGATCTTCTGCATGACCGTGGTCGGCGCGCCGGAGAACGGCCGGTCATTGGTCAGGATCTCGTAGAGCACGATGCCGGTAGAATAGATGTCGCTGGGCGGCCCGACCGGGTTGCCCTGGATCTGCTCCGGCGACATGTAGGCCGGGGTGCCGAGCACGGCGCCGGTCTGGGTATGGCTGATGTCGTCGATTCGGGCGATGCCGAAATCGGCCAGCTTCACCCGGCCGTCGCGGGTCAGCATGATGTTGGCCGGCTTGACGT
>CAZTNV010000234.1:5776-6617 GCA_964615535.1 uncultured Mycobacteriaceae bacterium
GCGGAGTCCAGCTTGACCAGGCCGAAGTCCACCAGCTTGCAGTGCCCGCGCCGGTTGAGCATCAGGTTGGCCGGCTTGACGTCGCGGTGGATCACGCCCTTGGCATGGGCGTGGTCGAGCGCCTCGAGCACGCCGCGCGCGATCGCCAGGCAGGCATCGAGGCCGAAGCGCTGGCCCGCCGCCATCGCCTCTTTCAGCGTCCGCCCGTCGACGAATTCCATCACGATGTAGGCGGTCGCGCCGTCCTCGCCGTAATCGTGGACCGCGACGATGCCGGGATGGTTCAGCCGGCCGGCGGCCTTCGCCTCGCGCTTGAAACGGGCGATAAACTCGACTCTGGCATCCTCGGACAGGCCGTCCTCGCGGACGGTCTTCAGCGCCACCGGGCGGTCGATCACCGGATCATGGCCCTTGTAGACCACGCCCATGGCGCCCTGGCCGAGCACCGCATCGACGCGATACTTGCCGAGCCCCCGGCGCGGGCCGGGCGGGTGGGCATTGGTCACGGTCTGCACCCTCTCCTGTCGCGAGCCGGCTGTTGCCGGCTGCCGGCGCCCGAACGAAGCGCATGGTCGGTGCGCCAGGGAACCGGGCGGGGCCGGGACGCCGGCAATTCTGGTGATGTATGCCCGACAGGGTGCCACTTGCGGTACACGGAGGCAAGGCGCGAAGGCCGGCGCTCGATCACGGGGCCGGGGCCGGTGGAAAAGGCAGGTGTTACGACATGCATCGCCATCCTCCCCGAACGGCGCTAAAAAGGCTTTTCGGGTCATTGCGCCAGGGGTCCGTGGCCGGGCGGGGGTCGCCGGCGCGGCAGGGCGATGGTGGAGACGATCAAGGG
>CAZTNV010000235.1:0-5233 GCA_964615535.1 uncultured Mycobacteriaceae bacterium
CGCCATGCCGCGCGCCGAGCACCTGCCGTTCCTGACCTTCAAATACAACGAAATTCCCTGCGCCACCAACCCGCTGGGCCTCAAGGGCGCGGGCGAAGCCGGGGCGATCGGCGCGCCGCCGGCCGCGATCAATGCCGTGGTCGATGCCCTGGCCGAATTCGGGGTGGAGCACATCGACATGCCGGCGACGCCGCTGAAGGTCTGGCAGGCAATCCGGGACGGTCTGGCCGCCCGCCCCGCCGCGGCGGCACGGGCATGACCGGCGCCGCCGCGGCGCTCGGCCGGACCGCCCTCGACCGGGCCTTCCTGGATCTGATCCGCGCCCTGGCGATCCGCGCGGGCGACGAGATCCTGATCCATTTCCGAACCGGCGCGGTCGCGGCCATGGCCAAGGCGGATGGCAGCCCGGTGACCGTGGCCGATCAGGCCGCGGAGGCGATCATCCTGGCCGGGCTGGCCGCGCTGACGCCTGAGATTCCGGTGATCGCGGAGGAGGCGGTGGCGGCGGGGCAGGTGCCGGACGTGTCAGGCGGCGTGTTCTGGCTGGTCGATCCGCTCGACGGCACCACCGAGTTCCTCGACCGCAACGGCGAATTCACCGTCAATCTGGCGCTGATCGAGGATGGCGTGCCGGTGCTGGGCGTGGTCCACGCGCCGGTGCTCGGGGTCGGCTATGCCGGGCGGCTGGGCCTGGGCGCCTGGCGTTGGGGCGCGGATGGCGCGGCCCGGCCGATCGCGGCGCGCCCGGTGCCGGCGGCCGGCGTCACGGTGGTGTCGAGCCGCAGCCACGGCGACCGCGCCACGCTGGAACGGTTCCTCAAGACCGTGCCGCTCGCCGAGGAGAAGCGGGTCGGCAGTTCGCTGAAGCTGTGCCTGCTGGCGGCCGGGGAGGCCGATCTCTATCCCCGCTTCGGCCGCACCATGGAATGGGACATCGCTGCCGGCCACGCCGTGCTGCTGGCCGCCGGCGGCACCGTGCACACGCCGGACGGCCTGCCGCTGCGTTACGGCAAGCCGGGCTTCGAGAATCCGGATTTCATGGCCGAGGGTTGCCGCGCCGTGACAGACCGTGACAAAGCGTGACATCCTGCGCCGATTTTTTGTGTCACTCAACTATTTGTATAAATAACCGCCGCACCCTGCACGTTTCCGCTGCGCAAATCGTTCAGCGCGTCGTTGGCGCGGGCCAGCGGATAGGGCACCACCGTGGTCCGCACCGGCACCTTCGGCGCCAGGGCCAGGAACTCCAGGCCGTCCTGCCGGGTCAGGTTGGCGACCGAAACGATCTCCCGCTCGCCCCACAGGATCTCGTAGGGAAAGCTCGGGATGTCGCTCATATGGATGCCGGCGCACACCACCCGGCCGCCCGGCGCCACCGCGCGAAGTGCCGCCGGCACCAGCGCGCCGACCGGGGCGTAAAGGATCGCCGCATCGAGCGGTTCGGGCGCCGGCGCATCCGACGGCCCGGCCCACACCGCCCCCAGGTCGCGGGCGAAGGCCGCCGCCTGCTCGTCGCCGGGCCGGGTGAAGGCATAGATCTCGCGGCCCTGCCACCGCGCCACCTGCGCCACGATATGCGCCGCCGCGCCGAACCCGTAGAGGCCGAGCCGCCGCGCCTCCCCGGCCTTGCGCAGCGAGCGGTAGCCGATCAGCCCGGCGCACAGCAGCGGCGCCGCTTCCAGATCGCTGTAGTCGCCGGAAATCGGAAAGCAGTAGCGCTGATCGACCAGCATCGACTCGGCGTAGCCGCCATCGAGCTGATAGCCGGTGAAGCCCGCCCGCTCGCACAGATTCTCGCGGCCGGAGCGGCAGAACCCGCACTCGCCGCAGGTCCAGCCGAGCCACGGCACGCCGACCCGCTCGCCGATGCCGATCCGTTCGACGCCGGGGCCCAGCGCCGCGACGGTGCCGACCACCTCGTGCCCCGGAATGATCGGCAGCCGGGGATGGGGTAGTTCGCCATCGACCACATGGAGATCGGTGCGGCACACCCCGCAGGCATGGACCTGCACCAGGATCTGCCCGGGCCCCGGCTCCGGCCTCGGCACCTGCCGCAGATGCAGCGGGCGGCCCGGCGCATCGAGCACCATGGCCTGCATCGTGGCAGCCCGCAGGCTCGGCATCGCGGTCATGACGCAGACCTCCTCCGCTCTGGCGGCTGCCGTCGCGCGGCCGCGGCATTTGGGCCGCCTTCGTGTGACTCTTTTATGTTCGAATGGAAGTGCAGTGCGGAAATACCGGCATTCCAACTGCGACACCATGGCATCCGTTCGGCCGGGACAATCGAACTCCCGCGGCTCGGCTTTACGGAAGCGGACAGGACCGGCGCAGGCCTGAACCATAAGATGGCGAACCAACACTATAGGTGCCTTATGTCTGGCCAGATTGCGGCCGGAGGGCGTAACGCTGAATCTCTCGACGGTTCGAAAATGGTGCGCCCGGCTCGCGCGCCCCTCGATGGCCAGCGGCTGGACCGGGAACCGGCGTCGGCGGTACCGGTTAGTTCGTTAGATCGCTACAGGGCGATCGCAACGCCACCCGGAGGAATCCATGAACAGGCTTCTGGCGACAACCGCTCTGGTCGCTTTTCTTGCCGGCGGGCCCGCTTTGGCCCAGCAGCAGTCGCCCGGCATGCAGCAGCAGATGCCCGGCGCGCAGCAGACCCAGCCCGGCGCACAGCAGGGCACGCAGCAGCGCAGTCTCTCGTCGGTGCTCGAACAGCAGGAACGGTTCAGCACCTTTGCCGAACTGCTTGAGGCATCCGGCCTGGATGAAACCCTGTCGGACGGTGGTCCCTACACGATCTTCGCGCCGACCAACGAGGCGTTCGAGCAGTTGCCGTCCGGCATTGCCGATCAGTTGACCCAGGATGAAAACCGCTCCACCCTGCGGAATGTCCTGAGTCAGCATGTCATCGAAGGGCGCATCATCACGTCCGCCGAGCTGCCGGAGACCATGCAGCCGCTGTCCGGCGACCCGATCGAGGTCAGCATGGACCAGGGCCGGCCGGCGCTGTCGCTGGACCAGCCCGGCCAGCAGCAGCCCGGTCAGCAGCAACCGGGTCAGCAGCCCCGGGCCGGTCAGCAGCAACCGGGTCAGCAGGCCCAGCAGCCCGGTCAGCAGCCCCAGGCCGGTCAGCAGCAACCGGGTCAGCAGGCCCAGCAGCAGCCTCAGGCCGGTCAGCAGGCCCAGCAGGGCCAGTTGGCCCAGCAGCTCCGCCAGGCCGGGGCCGACCGGGCGCAGGTCGTGACCGGCGACATCCGGTTCGAGAACGGCATCCTCCACGGCATCGACGGCATTCTGGTGCCGTCGGACCCGCAGCAGGCCGAACGCCGGTAAGTCTTCGCTCTCGGGTATTGTCTGAACTCGAACTGAAAAGCGTTGCGGACCCCGTGTCCGCAACGCTCCCCTTTCCGCTCCGTCTCACCCCGCCCCGGCGGTCCCCGCGATCACCGCCAGGAACGCCGGGCCGTAGCGGGTCAGCTTGGCTTCGCCGACCCCCGGCAATTGGCCGAGCTGGTGCAACTGCGTCGGCCGCTCGCGCGCCATGGCGATCAGGGCGGTGTCGTGGAAGATCACATAGGGCGGCACGCCTTGCGCCTTGGCCAACTCCATCCGCCTGGCGCGCAGCGCGGCGAACAGCGCCTGCTCCTCCGGTGTGGCCAGCGCCGCCGGGCCCTTGGTCGGGGCGTCCGGTCCTCCCCCGAGGCCCCGCTCGCCCCGCCGCGCCCGGCCGCGGACCGGGTCGCGGCGCAGCGTGATCCGGCGCTCGCCGCGCAGCACCGGCCGGCAGTCCGGCCCCAGGCTCAGCCCGCCATGGCCCTCGACATCCACCGCCAGCAGCCCCATCGCGACCAGTTGCCGGAACACCGAGCGCCACTGCTCGCGGTCCAGCTCCTTGCCGATGCCGAAGGTGCTCAGCCGGTCGTGGCCGAGCGCGCGGATGCGCTCGCCCTCGGCGCCCAGCAGCACCTCGATCAGGTGGCCGGCGCCGAACCGCTGGCCGGTGCGGTAGACGCAGGACAGCGCCTTCTGCGCCGCCACCGTACCGTCGAAGCCTTCCACCGGCTCCAGACAGGTATCGCAATTGCCGCAGGGCGGGCAGGCATCGCCGAAATACTCCAGCAGCACCTGGCGGCGGCACCTCGTGGTCTCGCAATAGCCGAGCAGGGCGTCGAGCTTGCGGTATTCGATCTGCTTCTGCCGCTCGGGCGCCTCCGACCGCTCGATGAACTGGCGCAGCTTGGCGATGTCGTCCAGCCCGTGGATCATCCAGGCCTCGGCGGCAAGCCCGTCGCGCCCGGCCCGGCCGGTTTCCTGGTAATAGGCTTCCAGACTCTTGGGCAGGTCGAGATGGGCGACGAACCGCACGTCGGGCTTGTCGATGCCCATGCCGAACGCGATGGTTGCGACCATGATCACCGCCTCCTCCTTGAGGAACCGGTCCTGGTTGGCCGCGCGCACCGCCTTGTCGAGCCCGGCATGATAGGGCAGGGCGAGTCGGCCCTGCTCGGCCAGCCACGCCGCCACGGCATCGACCCGGTTGCGCGACAGGGCATAGACGATCCCGGCCTCGCCGCGATGCTCGGCCAGAAACGCGCCGAGCTGGTCGCGCGTCCGCGTCTTGGGCTGCACGCGATAGCGGATATTGGGCCGGTCGAACCCGGCGACGAACATCCGGCCGCGGCTCAAGGTCAGCCGCTCGGCGATGTCGCGGCGGGTCGGGCCGTCGGCGGTGGCGGTCAGCGCGATCCGCGGCACGCCCGGAAAGCGGTTGACCAGCAGGTCGAGTTGCTGGTATTCCGGTCGGAAATCATGGCCCCATTGCGACACGCAATGCGCCTCGTCGATCGCGAACAGGGCGATCCGGCACTGGTCCAGCAATCCCAGGAAGCTCTCGCCCAGCAGCCGCTCGGGCGCGACATAGACCAGATCGAGCGCGCCGTCGCGCATCGCTCGCTCGGCCGCCACCACCTCGGGGAACGGCACGGACGAATTGAACGCCGCGGCCCGCACGCCGTATTGCCGCAGCGCCTCGACCTGATCGCGCATCAGCGCGATCAGCGGCGACACCACCACCGCGACGCCCGGCCGGCACAGCGCCGGGATCTGATAGCACAGCGACTTGCCGGCCCCGGTCGGCATCAGCACCAGCGCGTCGCCGCCGGCCACGACGTGATCGATGATCTCGGCCTGCTGCCCCCGGAACGACGGGAAGCAGGCCGAGATCATC
>CAZTNV010000235.1:5243-6610 GCA_964615535.1 uncultured Mycobacteriaceae bacterium
GAGCTGATGCCGCGCCGCCCTGCGATCGCGTCTTCGATCGCAGCCCCTGTCTAGCCCGGAAGCGGGGCCGCCGCCAGACCCGGCGCGGCGCGGCAGCCCGGCGCCGGCGTCACGGGGAGCCTGCGCTTGGACGGCCCGCCCAATGGCGCACGACGAACTTTCGGATCTCTTCGGCGATCAGCATCAGCAGCGCGAAGGGCAGGATGAACAGCCACACCTCGGCAGGCAGCGATGCGGTACCGAAAATCGCCTGACCCGTCGGGGTATAGACGATGACCAGAATGAGCGCGATTTCGGCCGCCACGCCCCAGAGGATCGCCGGATTGGCCGTCGGGTCCATGCGCAATGCCGACTCCCGTTCGCTGCGGCAGAGGAACACGTTGACCACCTGGGTGACGACCACCGCCGCCAGGCAGGCGGTCGTGGCGCGCAGATACAGGGGATCGTCCGCGGCCAGGCTCTGCCCCCATTGCCAGCCGCCGCCGGTGAGCACGAAGGCATAGGCGGCCATCGCCGCCAGCGCCTCGAACGGGCCGAGAAACAGGTAGGCGCGCAGCAGCGTCGGCGCATCCAGCAGCCGCTGGCTGCGCGGCCGCGGCGGCCGGCCCATCACCTGCGGATCGGGCGGTTCGGCGCCCAGCGCGAGCGCCGGCAGCATGTCGGTGCCGAGATCGACGGCCAGGATCTGGATGATGGTGAGCGGCAGCGGGATGCCGAGCAGGGCGAAGGCGAGATAGGGAACGATCTGCGGAATGTTGGAGGTGAGAATATAGGTCATGAACCGGCGGACATTGTCGAAGACCGCGCGGCCCTCCTCGATGGCGCCGACGATGCTGGCGAAGTTGTCGTCGACCAGCACCATGTCGGCGGCCTCGCGCGCGACGTCGCTGCCGTCGCGCCCCATGGCGATGCCGATATCCGCCTCCTTCAGGGCCGGGGCGTCGTTGACGCCGTCGCCGGTGACCGCCACGATGTGGCCCTTGGCCTTCAGCGTGCGCACGATGCGCAGCTTCTGATCGGCGGCAAGCCGCGCGAAGATCACCTCCGGTGCATCGAGCGCGAGCTGCAACTGGCTGTCGGACAGATGGCGCAGCCGGGTGCCGGTGATCACCAGGGGATGCTCGCTGCGGACCAGCCCGATCTGGCGGGCAAGCGCCAGGGTCGTGTGCGGATGGTCGCCGGTGGTCACGATCACCTTCAGACCGGCGGCGCGGGCCTGACCGACCGCCTCGGCGACGCCGGGGCGCGGCGGGTCCTCGAACCCGACCAGCCCCAGAAAGATCAGGTCCGCCTCGTCCGCCGGCAGCGGCGCATCGGCCGGGAGCGGGCGCCAGGCCAGCGCCAGCACCCGCAGCCCCCGGTCGGCG
>CAZTNV010000236.1:0-5685 GCA_964615535.1 uncultured Mycobacteriaceae bacterium
CCTGGTCGCCGGCCCCCTCGTCCTTGTTGCCCGAGGCGTCCACGCCCATGGCGATGTCGCTGGACTGCTGGTGCAGGTGAATCTCCACCTCGGCCCGCTTCCAATGGAAGCCGTCCTGCTCATAGCCGATGTCGCGAACCGCGTGGCGCACGACCTCCTCGATGGCATGCCGGGTCACCGAGTCGGGGCCGCGCACCTCGCCGGCAATCACGACTCGGTTGGTCGTGCACAGGGTTTCGCAGGCAACGCGGGCATAAGGGTCCGCCGTCAGAAACGTATCGACGATGGCGTCCGAAATCCGGTCGCAGACCTTGTCGGGATGTCCTTCCGCGACCGATTCGCTGGTGAAGATGTAATTTCCCTTGGGCACGGCCTATCCTTAAGAATTTCGAGGTCAGGGTCCCGGCAATACCGGGCGGCAAACACGGACCATTTCTCACGGACCGCGACCCTGTCAAGTGCAAGGTCGAACGCAAGCCGGATCGCCCGCGGGGCCAGGCTCGTCACCGGGGGGGCCACGGTCGTCAGCGGAAGGGGTCTGCTACGGACTCGGCAACGGGCGCCGGGAGACTAGGACGGAACCTCGACGGCGATCTCCGCCTCGGCATCGATCCGATACGCGTTCGCGATCGATTTGGTCAATTCGAAGAGACGTTTGCGGACCGCCGGATCGGTGATTCGGTAGTAGGCCCGGACCAGTTCCAGCGTTTCGCGTTTGGCCATCGGGTCGAGTTCGATCGGCGTCGGCTCGTCGTCCAACTCGTACTGAGACGGCTCGATCTCGGTGACCGGCGCATCATCAAAGAAGAACGACACCGGCACGTCCAGAACCCGGCTGAGATCGTAGAGTCGGCTGGCGCCGATCCGATTCGCGCCCCGCTCGTATTTCTGAACCTGCTGGAATGTCAGGCCGATCGCCTCGCCCAACTTCTCCTGGCTCATTCCGAGCAACGTGCGGCGCAGCCGAACCCGGCTCCCTACATGCACGTCGATCGGATGGGGCTTGCCGATACGCGGCCGCCCGGCAGGTCTTCTCTGCCTGTTCTTTTCTATCACTGTTCCACTCTGCATTATCTGTCCCAATGATACGGTCATGGGCCGAGCCGCCAATGCGAACACTGACCATCCACTCGGCGGACCCACAACAGTATTAGACGCGACATAGCTTAATATGCAAGCTCTTTGGCACTTTTTCGGCTGAACAATGCCGCGGCGCCGGCCAGGCCGCAACCGATCGCCCAGAACGCCAGATCGCCCCATCGCGCAAAGAGTGTCGGGCGGGCGAGCGCGACCGGCAGCGGTGCATCGATCACGCCGCGCTCCCCCAGCCCCAGCCGGGCGGTGATCCGGCCATGGGCATCGACCACGCCGCTGATCCCGGTGCCGGCCACGCGGACCAGCGGCAGGCCCTCCTCGACCGCCCGGGTCCGGGCGATGGCGAAGTGCTGGTGGGGTCCGGCGGTGCGGCCATACCAGGCATCGTTGGTCAGGTTCAGCAGCCAGGCCGGCTGCGGCGCCAGGGCGGCGGCGTCGCGGTCGGTCACGGCGCCGGGAAAGATCACCTCATAGCAGATCAGCGGGCTGACCGGCGGCAGGCCGGGCAGGATCAGGGTCCGCGGTCCGGGGCCGGCGGAGAAATCGACTCGGCCCTGGGTCACCCGCTCGATCGGCAGGAGTCCCCGCAGCGGCACGTACTCCCCAAATGGAACCAAGTGAAACTTATCATAGCGGCCGGCCAGCCCGCCGTCGGGACCGATGGCGAACAGGCTGTTCCAGTACTGCTCCGGCTCGCCCGGTGCCGCGGCGCGCGGCGCGCCGGTGATGATCAGCCCGCCCGCCGGGGCTGCCGGTGCGATCGCCCGGCGCGCCTCGGCATGCTGGTCGAGCGACCAGGGCACCGCGGTCTCCGGCCAGATCACATGGGTGACCGGGCCCGGCCCGCCGGCCGGGCCGGGCGCCCGCGACAGGTCGCGGTGCAGCAGCAGATGCTGGACGTACAGCGCCGGAGTCCACTTGTCGGTCTGGGCAATGTTGGGCTGGACCAGGCGCAGCACCACGCCCGGCACCGTCGCCGACTCCGCCCCGGCCAGCCGCACCGCCCCCGCCGCGCCGATCAGAACGAACAGGGCCAGCCCGGTGGCCAGCGCCGCCGCACCCGGCCTCGACCAGCCGCCCCGCCGCCGGTCGAGCAGCGCCGCGGGCAGCACGGCGACCGCCACGGTCAGCAGGCTGAGGCCGTAAATGCCGATCACCGAGACGCTCTGCAGCACCGAAGGCCACTCGACCCAGCCATACCCCATCAGGTTCCACGGAAAGCCGGTCAGCACATGGCCGCGCAGCCATTCCGCCACGCCCCACAGCAGGGCAAGTGCCAGCGCCCGGCCCGGCCCGCGCACCGGCAGCAGCGCCGTGGCCAGCGTCGCCAGCCCGCTGAAGATCGCCAGGAAGGCCGGCAGGCCGGCCACGGCGAACGGCAGCATCCAGAAAAACCGCGCCAGATCGACGGTCAGGGCGAACGCGATCCAGTACAGCCCGAGCACGAAGAAACCGAACCCGAATCCCCAGCCGACCAGGAACGCCGCCCATCGTCCGCGCGCCCCGGCCGGCACCCCGTCGAGCAGCCAGAGCAGGCCGGGAAAGCACAATAGCAGAACGGGCACCGCCCCGACCGGCGGCATCGCCAGCGAGGCCAGCCCGCCCAGCCCGATCGCCACGGCCAACCGCCGCCAGCCGCTCAGCCCCGCCAGCCGGTCGGCCAGCGCGGACAGACGGGCCGCTGCGCCGCTCGCGGTCGGCAGATCGGCCGCCGCCGCAACCGGTTCGCTCATCCCATGATCCTCAAGCGATGGCCGCAACCGCGTCGGCGGCCGGTGGATCGATCTTGCGAATGCGAAGCCGCCGGATGCGCCGCGGATCGGCATCGACGACCTCGAACTCCAGACCGGCGGGATGGCGCAGCACCTCGCCGCGTGCCGGAATGCGGCCGGCGATCGAATAGACCAGCCCGCCCAGCGTGTCGATGTCCTCGCGCTCTTCCTCGTCCACGACCGCGCCGACCCTGGACTCGAACTCCTCGATCGGCAGCCGGGCATCGGCCAGCCACGAGCCGTCGCTCCGCGGCTCGATCTGCGGTTCCTCCTCGCCGTCATGCTCGTCGGCAATCTCGCCGACGATCTCCTCGACCAGATCCTCGATGGTGATCAGGCCGTCGATACCGCCGAACTCGTCGACCACCAGCGCCATGTGCTGGCGCCGCTCGCGCATCTCCAGCAACAGGTCGAGCACCGGCATGGACGGTGCGACGAACAGCACGTCGCGCAGAATGTCGTGCATCCGGCCCTGATGCCCGTTGGCGACCCAGGCCAGCACGTCCTTGATGTGAACCATGCCGACCACATCGTCGAGCGTCTCGCGGTAGACCGGCAGCCGGCTGTGACCGCGATCGGCCAGCAGGTGCAGCACCTCCGGCAGCGGCGCATCGACCTCGATCGCGACGATGTCGACTCGCGGCACCATCACGTCGATCGCGGTCAGATCCTTCAGCCGCAGGATGTTCGCAAGGAGCGTGCGTTCGTGCGAGGCGATCGTGGTCTCCGGCTCGCTGCCCTCTTCGATCAGCTCTTCGATGGTATCGCGCCAGTTCGCTTCCGGCTTGCCGCGCAGGGCGGCGCGCAGCCAGCTGCGGAACAGTCCGGGGTTGGATTGGTCGGTTTCGGCCCCGCCGGAGCGGGGCGATTTACTGACAGACGTGTCGGTCATTTCGATTCGTTGGGAGGGGTCGGCGGTTCGGACGGCCGGTACGGGTCGGGGATGCCGAAACGTGCCAGCACGTCCGCCTCCAGCCGCTCCATCGTCTCGGCCTCGGCGTCACTACCGTGATCATACCCGATCAGGTGAAGAACGCCATGGACAAGGAGATGACAAAGGTGATCGATCGGGCGCTTGTCCTGGCTCTCCGCCTCGGACAGCACGGTCTCATAGGCCAGCACCAGATCGCCCAGCAGCACCGGCGGCGCAGCGGCGTCGCCCTGGCCCGCATCCCCGTCGCCCGTCCTCTCGCCGGCATCCGCCGACTCGGGGTCGATCATCTCGGGGTCGATCATGGGGAAGGACAGCACGTTGGTCGGCTTGTCGATGCCGCGATAGTCGCGGTTCAGGCGCCGGCTCAGGGCATCGTCGCCCAGCACCAGGCTCAGTTCCGCCCGCCGGCCGGGCGCCAGATCCGGCGCGCCGCCCGCGGCCAGGGCCGCCCGGATCACCGGGACCAGCCCCGCCTCCGGGCCGCCCTGCGACGGGTCCGGCAGCAGCGCGGCCCAGCGCGGCTCCTCGATCGCCAGATCGATGTCGAGCGGACAGGCTGCGGCCGCCGGCATGGCCGAAAAAGGTCTCGCGCCGGTCACGATCCGGCCTCGCGGCCGCGATCCGCGGCCCGCCGGTCGGCGGCGTCATAGGCCCGGACGATGCGGGTGACCAGCGGGTGGCGCACCACGTCGCGATCGGTGAAGCGGACCACCCGCACGCCCTCGACGCCGTCCAGGATGTCCACCGCATCGCGCAGGCCGGACCGTTCGCCGCGTGGCAGATCGGTCTGGCTGATGTCGCCGGTCACCGCCATCCGGCTGTTTTCGCCCATCCGGGTCAGGAACATGCGCATCTGCATCGGTGTGGTGTTCTGGGCCTCGTCCAGAATGATGAATGCATTGGCCAGGGTCCGGCCGCGCATGTAGGCCAGCGGGGCGATCTCGATCGTGCCGCTGTCGAGCTGCCGCGCCACCTGATCGCCCGGCAGCATGTCGTAGAGCGCGTCGTAAAGCGGCCGGAGATACGGGTCGACCTTCTCGCGCAGATCGCCCGGCAGGAAGCCCAGCCGCTCGCCGGCCTCGACCGCCGGCCGCGACAATATAACGCGGTCGACCGCGCCGCCGGTCAGCATCGCGACCGCCTGGGCGGCGGCCAGATAGGTCTTGCCGGTGCCGGCCGGTCCCAGCCCGAACACCAGCGGCGTCGCCGGATCGCGCAGCCCCTCCATATAGTCGGCCTGCACGGGCGTGCGCGGGAAGATCAGCCGCTTGCGCGTGGCGATGCCGAGATCCGGCCGGGTCAGGGTCTGCAATCCGGCGCCACCGGCCGCCGCCGTGCCGCCCTCGGCCAGCCGCACCGCGGCATCGACCTCGCCCGGTCCGACCGCCAGTCCCTGATGCAGCCGGCTCCACAGCGCGTCCAGCACCTGCCGCGCCGTCTCTGCGGCGCCCTCCGGGCCGGTGACGGTCAGGCGATTGCCGCGCGAGGCCAGCGACACGCCGAGCTGATGCTCCAGCCGCGCCAGATGGGCGTTGTGCTCGCCATAGAGCAGGGGCAGCAGCCGGTTGTCGTCGAAGGACAGATCGATGCGGCGGGGATCGGGACTCAACCGCCCACCCTCTCGATCGCGGCATTCCCGGTCTCGGCCAGTCCGGTCTCGGCCAGTCCGGTCTCGGCCAGTCCGGCATCGGCGCCGCACAGCCGGGCCGCCAGGCTGTTGGCATGGCCGGCGACGATCCGCACCTCGACGATCCGGCCGAACAGCGGCCGGGCGCCGTCCAGATGCACCGCCAGCCCCGCGTTCCGTGCCGCATCCGCGGCGGCGGCCATGTCGTCCAGCGCGATCGCCTGACCGTTGTGCGTGTTCTCTAGGCAAAGCAGCCG
>CAZTNV010000236.1:5695-6572 GCA_964615535.1 uncultured Mycobacteriaceae bacterium
CACCGGTACGACCCGCCCGACCATGGCGTGGTTGAACGCGAGCTGCTGGGCGTTGAGCAGGTGCTGGAGCATCGCCAGACGTTCGGCCTTGACCGGCTCCGGCACCGGGTCGGGCCGGTCGGCCGCCGGCGTGCCCGGCCGGGCGCTGTACTTGAAGCTGTACGCCTGGGCGAAGCCGATCTCGGTGACCAGCCGCAGCGTGTCGGCGAAATCGCGGTCGGTCTCGCCCGGAAAGCCGACGATGAAATCCGAGGACAGCGCCAGATCGGGGCGCGCCCGGCGCAGCCGCTCGACCGTCCGCCGGTACTCCGCCGCGGTGTGCTTGCGGTTCATCGCCGCCAGCACCCGGTCCGATCCGCTCTGTACCGGCAGGTGCAGGAACGGCATCAGGCTCGGGATCTCGGCATGGGCGGCGATCAGCTCCTCGTCCATGTCGCGCGGATGCGAGGTGGTGTAGCGCAGCCGGGCCAGACCGGGGATGTCCGCCAGCCGGCGCAGCAGCCGGCCCAGCCCCCAGGACGAGCCGTCCGGGCCCTCGCCGTGATAGGCATTGACGTTCTGACCGAGCAGGGTGATCTCGACCGCGCCGCCCGCGACCAGCCGCCGGGCCTCCGCCAGCACCGCGGCTGCCGGGCGGGAGAACTCGGCGCCGCGGGTATAGGGCACGACGCAGAAGGTGCAGAACTTGTCGCAGCCTTCCTGCACCGACAGGAACGCCGCCGGCCCCGCCTCCTGCCGCTCCTCGGGCAGCAGATCGAACTTCGACTCGACGGGAAACTCGGTGTCCAGCACCCGGCCGCCCTCGCGCAGCACCCGGCCGACCATCTCGGGCAGCCGGTGATAGGTCTGCGGCCCGAACACCAGATCGACATAGGGC
>CAZTNV010000237.1:0-6556 GCA_964615535.1 uncultured Mycobacteriaceae bacterium
ATGCCCTGATTGGGGTCCCACAGCCGGGTTTCCTGCTCGATCGCGCCGCCCTGCTCGCGGAGATCGACCTGACGCCGCGCCTCGTACTCGATCGCCTGCTGCACCGCACGGATCGAATTGACGTTCTTCACCTCGCAGCGGGTGCCCAGGGTGTTGTCGCCGACCCGCCGCACGCTGATGTTGACATCGCAGCGCATGGAGCCTTCCTCCATGTTGCCGTCGCAAGTCCCGAGATAGCGCAGAATCGCCCGCAGCTTGCGCAGGTAGGCCGCGGCATCATCGGGTCCGCGCAGATCCGGCTCCGACACGATCTCCATCAGCGCCACGCCGGAGCGGTTGAGATCGACATAGGTCCGGGTCGGGTGCTGATCGTGCAGGCTCTTGCCGGCATCCTGCTCCAGATGCAGCCGGGTGATCCCCACCGTGCGCATCGAGCCGTCGGGCAGATCGAGGATGATTTCCCCTTTGCCGACGATCGGCTGTTTGTACTGGCTGATCTGGTAGCCCTGGGGCAGATCGGCGTAGAAATAGTTTTTCCGGTCGAACACTGAGACCTTGTTGATCTCGGCCATCAGCCCGAGCCCGGTACGGACCGCCTGCTCGACGCAATACTCGTTGATCACCGGCAGCATGCCGGGCATGGCGGCATCGACCAGGCTCACCTGGGTGTTGGGCTCGGCGCCGAATTCGGTGGCGGCGCCGGAGAACAGCTTGGCTTGGCTGATCACCTGGGCATGGACCTCCAGCCCGATGACCATCTCCCACTCGCCGGTGTCGCCCTGAATGACCGGAATCTGCAGCATGCCCGCCTCGCTCTTTCAGCCGCATCCGTACATGGTCTTGTCGCCATTTCCCGTCAAACGCAAGGCATTCCTTGCCGGGAAATCAGGATGGAAACAGCCGGAGGCAGAATGCGTCTTGCGCACGGAAATTTCAGGTATTGAAGCGGAGAAGGGGATTAGCTTTGGATATTGATAAGTAATTGTCGTCATGTCAGCCCTTTTTCTTGAACGTCGGCTTTAATGGAGCGGTCCAGGATAGGTGTGTATTGCGCCTCTATGGAATTTACACAAGTGACATGATTTATAAATGTATATAAATATAATAATTACATGATATATAGTAATGAAATCACTCGACATATTATTTGAATATTTAGAGGCGAATGGTGCCATATAACAAAGAGACATGAAATTCGACCGGTTCCAATGTATTCTTCGGCATTTTTACTACCGCGAACCGGTCGGCCCGGACGGGTGCTGGCGGATTGATCGTCCGAATGATGCAGTGGCGTGGCTGAACACAGGCCGCTGAAGACAGGGCGGGGTTGGCGTCATGGCCGGGTTCCAAAATACCGGGGTGGTCCATGCTTGCCGGGCGCGGCAGGCATATCATGTCCTTTAATAGACATTCCTGGATCACATGCCGGGTATCGTGGAACAGGGGAGAGTTCAATGGCCAAGAGTCTCAAGTGCGGATCGGTGGTGCCGGGCTGCCCCTTCGTCGCTCACGGCGACAGCGATGCCGAAGTGATGAAGAAGATCATCGACCATGCGAGTTCCTCTCACGAGGTCGACCATCTCTCCGATGATTTGCGGAATAAATTCCGATCCAATATTGAACAACAGCGATGACAGGTATCCTCCATGCCAATCAATAATGCGGGTGCTGCTTCTCCTCGACGATGTCGGAGCCGAGCAGTTCGTTGATCTGCCGTTTGACAGCCGAGCGTCGGTCGTTTTCCCGATAGACCGAGCGGGCGAGGGCGATGAATTCGGGTCCGAAATCCTGGCGGGCCTCGTGCCCCCGGATGGCGTCCTCGATGTCCCAGAGCACCCGGTTCACGGCTTCCAGCGCTTCGAACAGCGCGCGATGGTCCGGAGTCGGCTGCAGCGCCAAGTCGCGGACGCCGATCAGCAGCTCCAGCTCGGTGACGACGTTTCTTTGCTTGACCAGATCCCTGATCTTCTCGCGCTTTATGGTCAGAATGGTGATCTTGTCGATCAGCTCACCCCAGGACACGGGCACCATGAGCATCGTCGCGGTCTCCCTCGGCTGATTTCAACGCCGCTCCGGCATCCGCGGCCACCCCCAGTATCGTCAGGCTGCGCCACACCGCCCGTTCGGCGACCGATGCCATGCAGGCCGCCGGCTGGCGGAGATTGCCGGTATGGCCGCAGATGCGCTTGTAGCAGGGCGCGCAGGGATAGTCGGCCGGCATATGAAGCTGATTGCGGCCGCGGGTGCCGTGGCGTTGCGGCCCGGTCGGGCCGTAGATGGTCACCGTCGGCACGCCGAGCGCCGCGGCCAGATGGCTGAACCCGGTCTCGACCGCCACGACGCCCCGCGCACCCGCCAGGGCGCCGGCCACGCCGTCGTGATCGAGCCGGAACAGCGAGACGTGAGGATTGTCGCGGGCGATCGCCTCGGCTCGCCGGCGGTCTTCGTCGCCGTGCCACAGCAGGGCGACCGAATGCCCGGCGGCGCCGGCCAGCCCGGCCAGGCCGCGCCAGCGGTCCACCGTCCACAGCTTGGTCCGCCAGGCCGAGCCGTGCAGGAAGACCAGATAGGGATCGGGCAGCACCGGGGCGGACAGACGGGCGCGATCGATGCCGTAATCCGGCTCGCCATCGGGTGCCGCATAGCCGAGGGCGGCGGCGAAAAGCTGCCGGACCCGGTCGATCGCGTGGCGATCGCGCGGCACCGCGTGGCGGTGTTGGTAGACCAGCGGCACCAGCCGTTCCCGGCTCGACCCGAAGCCGAGCCCGTGGCGCGGGCCGCGGGCCATGGCGGCGATCGCCGCGCTTTTGTACAGCCCCTGGGCATCGATCACCGCATCGTAGCGCCGGGCGCCCAGAGCGGCGCGGAACGACGTCAGAGCGCCGCCGGCGAGCGCCCGGACGGGCTGCCGGCGCCAGCGGCGAAAGCCGATCGGAATGACCTCGGCGACCGCCGGATGCCAGCCGGCGATCGGCGCGAAGGCCTCTTCCACCACCCAGTCGAATTGCAGGCCGGGCCGCGCCGCCGCCGCATCGGTCAGCGCCGGCAGCGTGTGGATGACGTCGCCCATCGAAGACGTTTTGATCAGCAGCACCCGCATGGCCTCGCCCGCCGGCATCACAGTGCGAGATCCCTGGGGTCGAGACGGGCAGGCGAGAGTGTCGCGGCGCGGCCGGGACCGGATGCGCCGCCCGCCCCGTTCTCCGCCCGCCCGCTCACCGCCCGCCCGGCCGAAGTTCGCATGGTCTCGCCCAGCGGCCCGTCATCCGCAGCCTCTCTGTGCAGCCATGGCCCGAGGCCGCGGCCAGGGCTCGCCGACTCGACCATAGCACCGCACGACAGCGGGTAAAGCGGCACGGCGGATCTTGCGGCGATCAGGGCAGGGGTCAGGACCGCTTTGGCTGCTCGCCGTCCCGTCCGGCCAGCCCGTGCTTGCGCAGATGGCCGCGGAGCTGGTCGTAGGTCAGGCCGAGCCGTTTCGCCGCCGCGCGCCGGTTGAACCGGCTGGCCGCCAGGGCCTGGTGCAGCAGGTCCGCCTCGAATGCCTGAACCCGCTCGGGAAAGGAGGCCGTCGAGTCGGCTGCAGGTACCGGCGGCGGAAGGGGTCGTTCGGCAGGGCCGCTCACCGGCCGCCACGGCGACCGGAACGGATCGAGTTCAATCCGGTCGATCGGCCGGTCGGGCGGCGTGCGGTAGACTGCGCGCTCCACCGCGTTGCGCAGCTCGCGGACATTGCCCGGCCAGTCATGGGCCAGGAGCAGGTCCAGCGCGGCCGGCGTAAAACCGGCAAAGGAGTCGCGGTCGAGCTCGCGCGACATGCCGAGGGCAAAATGCTGCGCGAGAATGGCGATGTCCTCGGGCCGGGCGCGCAGCGGCGGCAGGGTGATCACGTCGAACGCCAGCCGGTCGAGCAGATCGGTGCGGAATCGGCCGGCCGACGCTGCCGTCGGCAGGTCGATATTGGTCGCCCCGATCACCCGGACATCGACCCGGAGCGCCGCCGACCCGCCGACCCGCTCGACTTCGCCGTATTCGACGGCCCGAAGAATTTTTTCCTGGACGCGGAGCGAGGCATTGGCAATCTCGTCGAGCAGCAGGGTGCCCCCATCGGCGCGTTCGAACCGCCCGACATGGCGGCGCACCGCACCGGTGAAGGCTCCCGCCTCATGGCCGAACAGTTCGCTTTCCAGAAGTTCGGGCGCCAGCGCGGCGCAATTGACCGTCACATAGGGCCGGTCCCAACGCCGCGACAGGTAGTGCAGGCGGGCGGCGATCAGCTCCTTGCCGGTGCCGCGCTCGCCGATGACCAGGACCGGTCGATCAAGCGGCGCGACGCGGGAAACCTGATCCAGCATGTCGGCGAAGGCAGGGGCCTCGCCCATCAGAGGCGGCAGCCCGGTGTCTTGAGAGTCCATGATGATCCCGGTAGTCCTGACCGTATATCGGTGGAATCTACCAATATATGGCGAAGATGGCAGGACGGTCCAGGTGCCAACCGCCCGGTATTCCGAAAAACCTCAACAATATCAGATTGTTAATCCATGACGACGAGGTGGCACGATGCCTGCAAACGATCCGTTGGGCCCGGCCAGCGAGCCGGCCGAGACGCGACGCCGGTCCCGACCGTCCGGCGCGCGCAAGGAGAGACCGGACATGAGACCCGACGACCGCACCTATTCCTATGACCCCGACTATCGCGGCCGCCCGATCGACGACAATCCGACCGCGCGCACGGCGCAGCGTCTGTTGCGCGCCTTCGGGAGCTACCTGGCGGGCCGTCCGGCGGAAAGCTGGATGTTTTTCGCCGCCGGTTTCGTGCTGGCCGTGATGCTGACCTGAACCAACCGATCGCCAGAGGACATACGTCATGGGCATGTTTTCCCGCCTCGCCGACATCGTGAATTCCAACCTCAATGCGATGCTGGATCGCGCCGAAGATCCCGAAAAGATCGTTCGGCTGATCATTCAGGAGATGGAAGACACGCTGGTCGAAGTGCGTGCCGCCGCCGCCCGTTCGATCGCCGAAAAGAAGGAGTTGACCCGGCGGATCGAGAGCCTCGAAACCGCCCGCGCGGAATGGCAGCGCAAGGCCGAGCTTGCCCTGTCGCGCGACCGCGAGGATCTCGCCCGCGGCGCACTGGTGGCCAAGGCCAAGGCGGCGGAGACCATCGAGGTGCTGCGCCGCGAACTGGAGGCTGTCGACCAGGGATTGGCCAAGACCGACGAGGATCTGGTCAAGCTGCAGGCCAAGCTGACCGAGGCCAAGACCAAGCAGAAGAGCCTGGAAATCCGGCGCCGCACGGCAGAGGACCGAATCCGCGTGCGCACCCGGCTGCACGATGGGCGGATCGACGAGGCGCTGGCCCGGTACGAGCATGTCGAGCGCAAGATCGACCGGCTCGAGAGCGAAGTTGAATCTTTTGACCTCGGCCGTCCGCGCACCCTGAAAGAGGAGTTTGCGACCCTGGAGGCGGAATCCGCCGTCGAGGACGAGCTTCAGCAAATGAAGGCACGGCTTGGCAGGCCGTCTTCCTAGCCTGCGCCTGACACTGACTTTGGCCCGGTGACCATCATGTCGACTGCAACCTTCGTGCTGGCGGTCCTGTTCATCGTGATCGTCGTGCCGCTGTGGCTGGTGCTGCATTACACGACGCGCTGGCGCCAGGCCCGGACCCTGTCGCCCGAGAAGGAGCGGGTGCTGACCGATCTGTGGCACAACGCCAAACGCATGGAAGCCCGTATCGCCACGCTCGAGACCATTCTCGACACGGAGTCGCCGGGCTGGAGGGAACGGCTATGAGACAGCGGGACTGGACCCGGCCGGAGCACTGGTCCGACCGGTGGCGGCACCCCAGCCCTGACCACCAGGGCAACGGCCGCCGCCGGCTGTGGCGCAACACGCGGCGGGCGATGGTCGGCGGGGTTTGCGCCGGCATTGCCGACCATTTCGGCCGCGAGCCGTGGCAGGTGCGGTTCCTTCTCGTGCTTGGGCTGATCTTCTTTCTGCCGCAAACCATGCTGGCCTATCTGCTGGCCTGGGCGATCCTGCCGGCGCGGCCGGAGCCGGCCTATCGCAGCGAAGCTGAAGACGCGGAATGGCGCCGTATCGCCGCGCACCCGAACGATACGGTGGCGGAGCTCGACGACCGGTTCCGCACGCTCGAACGGCGGCTTGAGGAGGTCGAGCGAACCGTTACCTCGCCGGAGTTCCGGCTCGACCGCGAAATCCGGAACCTGAAATAGCAAAGGTCTGCCCCCATGGACGAACCTTTGCCGGATCGGCCACGCAAGGGCAGGGGGGCGGTCAGCAATCGCTCCGGCCGTTTCGAGCGGCAGGAGCGGTTCGCGATCGATGATGGCTGGGGCCCGGCGGGCACCGACGATCCCGAGCCGCCGGGATTGCCCACCATACTGGCCAGGGATACCGCGCGCACCATCATCAGCCGCAACACTTCGCCCGACGTCCCGTTCGACCGCTCGATCAACCCTTATCGGGGGTGCGAGCACGGCTGCGTCTACTGCTTCGCCCGGCGCACCCATGCCTTTCTCGGCCTGT
>CAZTNV010000238.1:0-6543 GCA_964615535.1 uncultured Mycobacteriaceae bacterium
TACGAACGGCGACCCGCCGGAACGGGCCCCTATCAGTTCGTCGAGCGCAAGACCGGCGAGTATGTGCTGTTCGAGAGGGTAAAGAACCACTGGCAGGGCGTGACCCCCGATTTCAAGGAATTGCAGTTCCGCTGGGCGTCTGAGCCGGCAACCAAGCTTGCGCTCCTCCTTTCTGGCGAGGCGCACGCTTCCGACCTGCCGCGCGAGTTGCACGAGCAGGCCATCAGTGCGGGCAAGGCGATCATCGAATCCAAAATCGCCGCGATGCACACGGGTGCGATATTCAACGGGATGTATATGACGACCGGCGATCCCGCCGCGCGCCCCGATCTGCCCTGGGCTGATATCAGGATTCGCGAGGCGATGAACCGGGCCATCGACCGGGAGGCCCTTGTCGACATCCTCTACGGCGGTGCAGGCGACCTGCTGTCGCGCTGGGGCATGGATCCGCGGCACGAAGGCTATGCCCCAGAACTGAACGAACGGTTCGAGGCGGAGTACGGCTATGACCCGGATCGCGCCCGCGAACTGTTGGCAGAGGCGGGCTATCCGGATCGCTTCGCCGATCCCACCATTCCGATCGTGTCGTCGGTCCTGTCGGGCAACCCCGAATTCGGTGCCATGGCGGAACTTCTGGATGTGTTCTTCTCCGAAATCGGGCTTCAGACCGAGATTCGCGAGATGGACTGGGCGACGCTCGGCGCGCTTGGGCGGTCGCGCTCCGCCTATGTGATAAGCCCGATCCGAAATGCGCCGGTGCGCCCGACACAGGCATTCCTCAACACCTACTACACCGTGGAGGGCCCGCCCTTCGGCGGCTGGGAGGATGACACGATCGAAGGCCTGATCAAGCAATTGAACACGGAAATCGACGTCACGAAGCGCGATGAGATCGCGCGGGCGGCCTTCGTCCATCTTTTCGACGTCTATGCCGACATGCCGATGGTCGCCGTGCGGTCGCGTATCATCGTAGACCCGAAGGTTATCGAGGACTGGACCTTTCCGGGCGTAACCAGCAACACGCTGAGCCACTGGCATTTGATCAAGGCCGCCAACTAGAACCCTGGCACGAACAATCGGTTGCCGCCCGTCCGGACGACGGGCGGCGCGCTTGATGCGAGGGCCGGATGGGTCCGGTCCGGTCCGGTACGTCACGGCGCTTCACTTCAGGACGGTATGACAGGCATGTGGGCTTTTTTCATTCGGCGGTTGGTGCAGTCCGCCATCTCGATGGTGATCATCACCGTGATCGTTTTTGCGCTTTCGCGGCTGACCGGCAGCCCGGCGGATGCACTTCTGCCCGACGACGCGTCGGCGGAGCAGGTCGCGCAGGTCACCGCGCTCTGGGGGCTGGATCGCCCCTGGCCTGAACAATACCTGACCTTCCTGTCGAATGCGGTTCGGGGCGAATTCGGCGACTCGCTCAAGTGGCAGGGGAAGTCCGCGCTGGCCGTCGTGGTCGAGCGATTGCCCGCGTCGCTGCAACTCGGCGGGCTTGCCATCCTGATCAGCGTCGTCATCGCGATCCCCCTCGGCGTCTTCTCGGCCCGCTACCGCGGTACGTGGATCGACAAACTCAGCAACGTCTTTGCCTTGTTCGGCCAGGCGCTGCCCCCGTTCTGGCTGGGAATCATGATGATCTGGTTGTTTGCCGTGGTGCTGGGCTGGCTGCCGACATCGGGTCGCGGGGGCTTTCAGTACATGATCCTGCCGGCCATCGCCATCGCCTGGTTCCAGATCGCGGCACTGACCCGGCTGACGCGGTCGGCGATGATCGATGTACTGGAAAGCGAATACATCAGGCTGGCGCGGATGAAGGGCCTCTCGAACACCCTGATCGTCTGGAAGCATGCGTTCCAGAATGCGGCGATCGTGCCCCTGACCTATTTTGGCATCCTGTCGGGGTCGATCCTCACGGGGTCGATCGTCATCGAGTCGGTCTTTGCCTGGCCGGGCACCGGCTGGCTCGCAATCGAGGCGATCAAGGGCCGGGATTTTCCGGTGATCCAGGTCACAGTCATGCTGTTCGCGCTGATCTACCTGGGGCTGAACCTGCTGATCGATCTCCTTTATGCGGCGATCGACCCGCGCGTGCGGCTGTAACCGATGCGTGCGATCTTCAGGGACTACCCGGTCATTGCCCTCACAATTCTGGCCGTCGTTCTCGTCATTCCGAGCATCTTTGCGGAATTCATCGCGCCGCACGATCCCTTTGCCGCCAACCTGCGGGCGCGGTTGCAACCGCCGTGGCTCTTCGGCGGAACCGTCGAGTTCCTGCTTGGAACCGACCGGCTGGGCCGCGACATCCTGAGCCGCATCATTTACGGGTCGCGCTATGTCGTTGTCATATCCCTGATCGGCATCGTGATCGGGGCCGTGCTGGGCGCGGCGCTCGGTCTTTTGGCTGGCTACTATCGCGGATTTCTCGACGCGCTCATCATGCGGATGGTCGACACCACGTTCGCGCTGCCGAGCGTCCTGCTGGCGCTGGCACTGGCGTCGATATGGCAACCGTCGTTCGGACTGGTCGTCACGGTCGTGGTCTTTGTGGTCTGGGCGTTCTTTGCCCGCCAGGTGCGCGCCGAGGCGCTGAGCATTTGCGAGCGCGACTTTGTCGCGCGGGCAAAACTGATCGGGGCCAGCGATGTGCGGATTATCGTACGCCATGTGCTTCCGAACGTGGTCAACACAATCGTCGTGATGGCGACCCTGCAGATCGGTATCGTCATCATGCTTGAAGCGACGCTCAGCTTTCTGGGGATCGGTATCCCGCGGCCGGCACCCGCGTGGGGCTTGCTTGTCGCCGACGGACGGCAACTGATCGTCAGCGCCTGGTGGATATCGCTGTTTCCTGGCCTGGCCATCCTCCTGACCGTCATGTCGATCAACATCATCGGCGACTGGCTGCGCGACCGACTCGACCCCAAGCGGACAAGGACCTGACCGGATGCCATCCCCTGCCGACCCGCCACTTATCGCAGTGCGTGATCTGCGCGTTGGATTGACCATCGGTGCGCGAACCGTCGCCGCGCTTGACGGCGTCTCGTTCGAGGTGCGTCGCAGCGAGACGCTCGGCATCGTGGGCGAATCCGGAAGCGGCAAGTCACTGACTGCTGCCGCGATCATGGGAATGTTGCCGCGTCGGATCGCGTCCATTCTGGACGGTGAAGTGCTGCTGGACGGGGTCGACATCCTGGGCCTCCCCGATTCCGCGATGCGCAAGCTTCGCGGACGCCGGATCGGCATGATCATGCAAGACCCGCACACCTCTCTCAACCCGGTCATTTCCACCGGCGAACAGGTCGCCGAGGTGTTGCGGATGCGTCCTGCGGAAACGGGGCAGCCGCGCCTGTTCGACCGTGTTGCGGCGGCGTTCCGGTCGGTCAGGATCGCGGCACCGGAACACCGGATCAGGGATTATCCGCACGAGATGTCCGGCGGCATGAAACAACGCGTCGTCGGTGCCATCGCGCTTTCGGGCGAACCGGACCTGATCATTGCCGATGAGCCGACCACGGCGCTGGATGCGACGGTCCAGAATCAGTATCTGCGTCTGCTGAAAGAGATCCAAGACGACCGCGGTCTGGGGATCATCTTCATCACGCACGACTTCGGGATCGTCGCCAAGATCTGCGACCGCGTCGCGGTCATGTATGGTGGCCGCGTCGTGGAATATGGCGATGTCCGCGCGGTGTTCCGTCGTCCGTCACATCCTTACACGCGTGCCTTACTCGACTCCGTGCCCGACATGAAACGCAAGGTCACGCGGCTGAATACGATCGAAGGTCAACCACCCTCGCTTTTCGATCTGGCAGAAGGCTGCCGGTTCTCGGCACGTTGTCCGGTGCGCTGCGACAAGAGCTACTTGCGCCCGCCGATGGTGCGCGCAGAAGGTGCATCTATCGACCCGGGCCACAAGGCCGCCTGCTGGAGGCTGGAGGAGGGCGGGACATGACCGAAACACCCATCCTAGAACTGCGGAACCTGACAAAGCGGTTTCCCGGCCGTCGCCGCATGATGGGCCTTGTCCCAGGGCAAGATGTCCAGGCGGTTTCCGGAATAGATTTCTCGGTCGGGCGCGGCGAGACGCTCGCGCTGGTCGGAGAGTCCGGGTGCGGAAAGACGACGACCATCAAGATGATCCTGCGCCTTGTCCGGCCGACATCGGGCCAGGTCCTGTTTGAAGGGCGCGACGTCTGGGCCATGGATCGATCCGGCGTGTGTGACCTGCGTCGGCGCGTGCAGGCCGTGTTCCAGGATCCCTTTGCCTCGCTCAACCCCTACATGCGGGTCCACCAGATCGTCGGTGAGCCGCTCGTCATTCAGGGCGGGATGACTGCGGGAGAACGCGCACGCCGGATCGACGAGGTGCTGGAGGCCGTCGGGCTCAGCAGCCGGCAGGCTATGAGCTACCCCCATGAATTCTCCGGCGGACAGCGCCAGCGCGTGGCCATCGCGGCGGCGCTGGTCAGCAAACCCGCTCTGATGGTTCTCGATGAACCGGTTTCAGCGCTCGACGTGTCCATCCGGGCCCAGATCATGAACCTGTTCAAGGAGATACAGGAACGTTACGGCGTGTCCTACATTGTCGTCGCACATGACCTCGGCACGACGCGCTTCCTGTCGGACAGCATCGCGGTCATGTATTTGGGCCGGGTGGTGGAACATGGCAGCAGCGATGCCGTGTTTACCGATCCACGCCATCCCTACACCCGAGCGTTGATGTCCGCCGCGTTGCCCGCGACACCCGACAAGACCGACGAGGAGATCATTCTGTCCGGCGAGCCGCCGTCCCCGATCGCGCCGCCCTCGGGCTGCGCCTTTCATCCACGATGCCAGTCCGTTCTCGGGCGTATCTGCGAAGATGTGCCGCCGGAGACCGTCGATGTTGACGCAGCCGGTCATCGGGTCGCTTGTCACATCCAGAGCCAAAGAAACATTCGCCACGACGAGGACGTACAATGACCGCAGACGAAACACCCCACCGCGGTTTTCGGTCGCGCGACTGGTTCGACAATCCCGATCATCTGGACCTGACCGCGCTCTATCTAGAACGATTCATGAACTATGGTCTCACCCCGGAAGTGCTGCGTGCGGGGCGCCCGGGGTCGGCATCGCGCAGACCGGGTCCGACCTCAATCCCTGCGACCGCGTCCACGTCGATCTGCCCGGCCGAGTCCGCAACGGTATCAGCGATGCTGGCGGCATCCCGATTGAGTTTCTGGTGCATCCGACCTTCGAGAACTGCAAGCGCCCCACGGCCGCGCTCGATCGCAACCCTGCCTACCTTCGCTTCGTCGAGATCGTCAACGGCTATCCGATCGATGCTGTCGTTCTGATGACCGGCTGCGACAAGAGCACCGCCGCCACGCTCAAGGCCGCAGCGACGGTCAAAATCCCGGCCATCGTACTTTCCGGAGGCCCGACTCTGGACGGCTGGCACCACGGGCGCCTGCCGGGTTCGGGGGCGGCGATCTGGCAAAGCCGCCGCGAACTTGCCGCGGGCAAGATCGACGAGGACACCTTCATCGACCACGCACTGACCAGCGCGCCCTCTATGGGCCATTGCAACTCGATGGGCACGGCACTGACGATGAACAGCCTTGCCGAAGCGATGGGCATGTCGCTTACCGGCTGCGCCGCGATCCCCGCGCCCTACCGCGAGCAGGGACAGATGGCCTATCGGACCGGGCAGCGAATCGTCGCGATGGCGCATGAGGTCTGCGCCCGCTGGACATCCTCACCCGCCCCGCCATCCTGAATGCCATCGATACATGCGCGGCGCCGGGGGGCTCCACCAACGCGCAGCCCCATGTGATGGCAATTGCTTGCCACGCGGGTATCGATCTGCGGCACGACTACTGGCAGCGTCACAGCTTTGACGTGCCGCTTCTCGCCAATGTGCAGCCCGCGGAGGAATGGCTGGGCGGACGGTTCCATCGCGCCGGGGGCGTACCCGCGGTGATGTAGGAACGTTTGCAAGCCGGCCGTCTCGGCGGCACGGCGCATACCGTCTCGGGCCTGACCCTGGCCGATGCGTTGCAGGGGCGCGAGGCCGTCGACCGGGCGTTCATCCATCCCCATGCCGCCCCACTGCGCGAACGAGCGGGCTTTCCGGTGCTGACTGGCAATCAGTTCGAAACCGCGATCATGGAGACCTCGGTCATCTCCGCGGCTTTCCGTGCACGCTATCTCTCCGTTCCGACGCATCCGGGCCGCGCCGACCCGCGCGCCATCGTCTTCGACGGATCCGAAGACGATCATGCCCGGAAAAACGATCCCGCGCTGATGATCGACGAGGATTGCATCCTTGTCATTCGCGGTGCCGGACCGCTCGGCTGGCCGGGTTCCGCCGAGGTTGTGAACATGAAGCCGCCCGGCCATCTGCTGGCCCGCGGCATCACGAGCCTGCCGACACTGGGCGACGGACGGCAATCGGGCACATCCGACAGTCCCTCGATCCTGAACGCGACGCCCAAAAGTGCGGCGGGCGGCGGCCTTGCCGCGGGTTTCTGTGGCGGGTGATCGGTCGGGCGGCATGGG
>CAZTNV010000239.1:0-6530 GCA_964615535.1 uncultured Mycobacteriaceae bacterium
CGCGGCGCCTTCCTGCACAACGTCATGCCGCTGATCTCCGACCCGGCGCACGGCACCCATTTCGGCCTGACCGGCCAGCGCGGCCCGACGCCCGGCGAACTCCAGCGCATGCAGATGACCCTGGGCGCCGGCGGCGGGGTCATGTCGCATTGCCGCCAGTGCC
Organism: uncultured Mycobacteriaceae bacterium; assembly: GCA_964615535.1. Taxonomy (GTDB): domain Bacteria; phylum Pseudomonadota; class Alphaproteobacteria; order DSM-16000; family Inquilinaceae; genus CAZTNV01. The sequence continues at coordinate 164 of CAZTNV010000239.1, forward strand.
GCGCCGATGCGGTCGGCATGCTGGGCGAGGACATGAACCAGGAGTTCACGCTCGACAAGCTGCCCGAACAGCCGGTGGCGGACGATCCCGCGGCGCGCCAGGCCTATCGCGAACTGGTCGAGCACGAGCGCGCCGAGCGCAGCGCCGCCACCGTGGAGGCCGAGAGCGAAATCCGCGCGGCGGCCGGCGATCAGCACATGCTGATCGCGATTTGCACCAAGGGCGGCGGCCGGGTGAACCAGCATTTCGGCCACGCCACCGAGTTCCAGATCTACGAGGTCGATCGCGACGGCATCCGCTTCAGCGGCGTGCGCAAGGCCGACAATTACTGCCAGGGCGGCCATGGCGAGGACGACACGCTGGAGCGGGTCATCGCCGCTCTGGAAGGGGTGTCGGCGGTGCTGTGCGCCAAGATCGGCGAACGGCCCAAGGCCCGCTTGTCGGCCGCGTGCATCAGCGTGACCGATGCCTATCCCTACGAGTTCATCGAAACCGCGATCGGCGCCTACTTCCGGGCCGAAACCGGAATCGAACCCGCCGCGCGGCTGACCGCGTAAGGCTTTCCCAAGTCCTGGAAGACGCCGGAACGCTCCGGTCCAGGCCGCAACAGGAGTGACGACCATGGCCTATCGTATCATTGGCGCCCAGTGCACGGTGTGCGGCGCTTGCGAATTCGAATGCCCCAATCAGGCGATCGCGATGAAGGGCGACACCTATGTGGTGAACGCCAAGAAGTGCACCGACTGCAAGGGCTTCTTCGACGCGCCGCAATGCGTCGCCGTCTGCCCGTCGGACAGCGTGGTGCCCGCCTGATCCTGTGAGCTGTCCGGGTGCCGGCCGATTTGGCCGGCACAGCGCGGGAGGAGGCGGCGATGATCGGGATCGAGGCGCCTGAAGGCCAAGACCGACCGGTATCCTGCGACGGTTGCATCCACCACGACCGTCACGCCAAGGGCCGATGTGAACTCGACGGGCCCTGTGTTTTCAGTCCCCACCCCCAACGCATCGACTGGTTCTTCGCCGACAACCTCGATCTTGCCGCCGACTACATCGACGACCCCTGTCCCCATATCCGCGCCGCCGCCACCCGCTACATCTGCGTGTTTTCGCTGCCCAAGCTGATCGACGATCCGGCACCGGAGGTGCGGCTGGTGGCGGCGCTCCGCCTGTCCCGCCGGTATCTGCTCGCCATGCGCCACGATCCCGACCATCGGGTGCGTCTGGCCGTGGCGGGGCGACTGTCGGGCACCGATCTGATACCCTGCCTGTCCGACTCCGAAGGCTCGGTTCGTTTGGTGGCGACCCGCCGCCTGCCCTGCGGTATCCTGTTCATGATGATGCGCGATCCCGACGAGGAGGTGCGCCGCGAGGTGGCCCGCCGAATCGGAGAGGACTGGCTGATCTCCATGGCCTGGGACGAAGACCCGGTGGTCCGGCTGACGGTGGTTCTCCGGCTGCGCCCGGCGCAACTTTCCGCGCTGGTCGATGATAATGATAGCCGTGTGCGTCTGGCCGTGGCCGAGCGCATCGAAGCCGACTCCCTTCCCCTTCTGGTCGATGATCCGGCCGAATCGGTGCGGATCGTGGCCCGCCGCAGGCTCGATGCGGTGATCGACAGCGTGCTCTGAACGGAACGAGGCCCATGAGTTTCAAGGACGACCCGCCGGCCGAGGTCGATGGCCCGCCCCTTTACGAAATCGGCACCAAGGTGCGTTCGCTGAAGCGGGTGACCGACGATGGCACCTATCCGGGTGCCCGCCGCGGCGAAGTGTTGATCGAGCCGGGTGAAATCGGCTACGTCGTCAACGTCGGCACGTTTCTGGCGCGGGTTTATGTCTATGGCGTCGATTTCTTTGGCAAGGGTATGATCGTCGGCATGCGTGCCAATGAGATCGAACCCATCGAGGTTCCGGAGGATTGAATGAAGATAACCGTCCGCCGCACGGGCGAGCGAATGTCGATCTATGTCGCCAAGAAGGACCTCGAACTGTTCGTTCTCGAAACCGAAAAACCGGAGATGTGGGGCGGGTGGATTCGGGTGAGCAATGATTGGCGGCTGGAACTGCCCCCCTTGGCCGCCGATACCCGCCTCCCGATCACCGTCGAGGCCCGCAAACTGTCCGAGGACTGAGCGCGAACCGGCAAGGGCGGTTTTTGGGCGCCGCGCTCGGCCCTGCCCGACCGCAGGAGACGGTCGGGGAGCGATGCGCACCAACCGGTCGCATCGCCCCCGCCGCAAGACCGGGTGCGGGTCCCGGATACAGCTCTGGGCTGCGGCTCCTACAGATTGGACTGGAAGACCGCCGGGCTCTCATGGCCCGTCCCGTCGACCGCGGTGACCGCGAAATAATACGTCGCGCCGGCCGCTGCCGCCGGCCAGTCGAACGAGGCCTGCACTGCGGAGGGCGACCCCGGGTCCCACCGGTACGAGGTTTCCAGGATCGAGGAGGTGGTCAACCGGTTGGCCGGCTCGATCGGCACCGGCGTGGCGGTCGCGGCATAAATGTTGTAGCCGACCACGCCATGGCCGCTGTCCGGGCTGCGGGCCCAGCTCAGAATGTACTCGTCGGAGATCTGGAAGGCGGACATCCAGCGCGGCGGCGCCGGCGGTGCGGTGTCCGACCGGCCGCCGGACAGCCGCTCGACCATGCGGCGTACCGCCGCCATCTGCGGCCCGTCCTGTAGGTAGTAATGGCGGCTGCCATAACCCCACCAATCCCAGCATCCCTCGGGATTCTGCAGGGTCGGAAGCAGCGTCGGCGTGACCTGCGGATAGAGGATGATGATGTTGTTGGCTTCGGCCCAGTGATTGTAGCCGGTGCGGGTAAAGAACTGATCGCCGATCTGGTCCTGGCCCTGCAGGCAGCCATGGATCGCCACGTGCAGCCGGCAGGTTTCACCCTGCGTGCAGGCGCTGGGGATGTAGACGTGGCCGTAGCGGTGCATGCTTCGCAGGTCGGGGTTGGGAATCACCTCGCTCTGCTCGAACGCCACAAGTTGGCCGGCCAGCCGCTGCCGCGGATCGAGGCGCGGGTTGAGGGTGCCGCCATGGACCTGCTGCAGGATTCGTCCCGCCGTGTCGAAATTGCAGTTGTTGATGAACGGACTGCCCGCCGGCTGATCGCAGGGCGAGCCGTAATGGTCGGTTGCGATCGTGTGCGGCGCGTGGGGCACGCCGGCGACCTCGGTGGTGGCGCCGAAGTCCTCATAGAACTGATTCACCGCCGCCATGCCTTCGGGCGGGATCAGCGTATCGGCGTCGCCCCGCACAAGGAAGGTGCGCGACCGCGCCAGATTGGCCAGATCGTCGATCCCGCCTCCGCTGTAGTCGCGGCGGGCGAGATTGGCCAGGAAGTTGCCGTCGGGCCGCTGACCGTTCCAGGTCGAGCACAACAGGGCCATGCCGACCGGCGGGTTCAGCGCGGCGGTGTTGGAGCATTGCTGAACCGCGATGCAGGCGTCGCCCTGGGCGCAATTGTAAGGCCCGCCGGCGATCACCCCGGCGCCCATGAAGGTCGCGGAATAGGCGACATGGAGCTGATGCGCCATGAAGCCGCCCGAGGAAATCCCGGAAACCGAAATCTGGCTTTGATCCACGTTGAACGAACCGAGCGTGCGCGTCGCCTGCTGGGCCATGGCCCCGGCCAGCGGCGCACCGACGAGCACGGCGATGGCGGCAAGCCATGCCGATATGCGTGAGACTCTGGTCACCATCGACCCTTGTCCTTCTTCGAAGAGATGTTGACGGTCCATCGCGGTCCTGCGGCGCGGCACGGGAGCCGGCGGCTCCCGTCGATCCGAGCGCGGCGGTCCTCGCAGGAGTCAAAAAATGCCGCATGCTTTCCGGATCATGGCTGGTGCTGGCCAGCAACGGAAACATGAATAGCTCGTTATGCAATTCGGGGGAACCGCAAAAATTGCACCGTTGCAGGGCTGTTTTGAAGACGGATTCAAGCAAAGCGAATCGATCTTACTTTCGGCGCACCGCGGCCAGATCGAGCAGGGCGGGGACCATGGCACGGATTTCCGTGCTCACCGCCCGGTCGAGCCGGTCCAGCCAATCCTTCGGAATGGCACCCGCGCCATAGGTCGCGCCGGCCAGCATGCCGGCCAGGGCGCCGGTGGTATCGGCATCGCCGCCCTGGTTCACCGTTTCGACCAGACAGTCGCGGAACGTGTCCGTCTCGAAATAATAGTGCAGCACGGTCTGCACCGTATCCACGACATAGGCCGAACTCTGGCCGCGATAGACGCGGAAATAGAACTCTCGATGCTGCTCGATCAGGCGGTTGGATTCGGCGCGGACCTCCTTCACCCCGCCGCCCTCGACCAGCACCTGCACCATCCGGCCGAGCGCCAGCCCGGCGGCGTCCGACAGCGGATGGTGGTGGGTGATGTGACTCTGCGCCAGGGTCCACGCCTCGAACGCCTCCGGATCGCCCAGGCTGGCCAGCGCGACCGGCAGGTTGCGCATGCAGGCGCCGTTGCCGCCATCACCGTCGGAAAAGGGCTTGGACATCGAGCCATCGGTCATGTAACGGCGGATGCCGCGGCGCACCGTGTTGCCGACATCGACCGGGTTGCCGCGCAGCCACTCCGCGAAGGCCTCGCAGGCGGCGCCCGGAGCCCAGTCGCCATGGCGCAGCAGCACGCGGCCGAGGCACAGCGCCATCTCGGTATCGTCGGTGATCTGGCCGGGCTTGAGGTCGAGCCAGCCGCCGCCGATCATCCGGTCGTGGACGCCATGGCGCTCCCGGATCTCCGCCCGGGTCAGGAACTCGACCGTGGCGCCCAGCGCATCGCCCACCGCGAAACCCAGGAACGCGCCCAGCGCGCGCTCGTGCCGATCCGCTGCCATGCCCGCCATCCTGCTCGTTCGGGACCGCCCGGCGCAGCACAATGCAAATCTTGCACCGTATCGGCAGAGACTCAGAAATAGCTTGCCGTCACCTCATAATTGCCGCCGATCACCAGGTATTCGTTCTCGCCCTTCAGCCCGTGCTGCGGCAGCAGGCCGTTAAAGAACAGGATCTTCACCGCCGGCACGCGGGCCTCGAGAATGGTATCCCCGAAGCATTCGGCGATGTTGCGGTCGGCGGTGAACGAGACCAGGTTGTTGAGCCGCATCACCACGCGGCGCTTGTCGATCCGCTCGACGATCCGGTGCTCGGCATAGTCGTTGGCGCCGCGGTACAGCACGACATGGCGGCGCCCGATCGAGAAGAACCGCGCCAGCGCCCACTGGCTGAACTCGTAGAGCAGGTCGAGCTGGCAGTAGATCGAGTTGTTGTGGAACCGGCTCGACATTTTTTCCGCCATGTACCGGACCCAGGTGTCGTCGAAGGTGGCGGTCAGCTTTTCCTTGTGAAAGGTGGGGACCAGCCCGAACCGGCTCTCCACCCAGCCCTTCATCACCGCGCCTTCCGGCCCGTTGCTGTCGAATCCCCAGCCGCGCAGCAGGCGGAAATAGCTCGACCGGAACCGGCGCGGCCCGCCGGCCTTGCTCTTCTCCCGCTGCTCGGGATCGAGTCCGAACAGGGCCGCCATATAGGTCTCGAACGCCAGCGCCGCCTCCGCGGCGGCCTCGGCCCGCGACAGCATTTCGAACAGGCTGGGATTGGTGGCGCGCACCCCGGCGATGCGCAGTCGCACCGGATGGTCGTTGAACGCGGTCGAGGCCAGCAGCCCGGTCGGAATCCCCAGCAGGTTGGTGCTGTGGCCGTATCCGTTCGGTCCGGGGTCGGTCATCCGGTGCGGCCCTGCATCATGCGTTCGATCCCCGTCCTGCGGCGGACGGCGGAAATGCCACCCCGATGGCATGATCAAAGCCCGATGGTGCCCCTGTCAATCGGCACCCAGCGCGACCGGCGCCCCGGGGACCCCGCCCTGCGGCCCGCGCATGGCTGGACCGTGTTGCGCCGGTCAGCCGCCGGTCCTGGAACCTTTGGAGTTGGCTCTCGTTATCATCGCACGTCAATCCGCTGGAGGACCGCATGGCCACCAAAGAAGAGACTCTGGTCGAATGGCTGCGCGATGCGTATGCCATGGAAAAGCAGGCGATCGACCTGATCGAAAACCAGCTCAAGCGGCTGCAGAACTACCCGGAATTTCAGGCCAGATTGCGCGAGCATCTGGAGGAGACCCGGCAGCAGGCCGATATCGTGAAGCAGTGCCTGAGCCGCTATGGCGCGGACGTGTCCACGTTCAAGGACATGGCAACCCGCTTCATGGGCAACATGCAGTCCATGATGACCAGCATGGCGCAGGACGAGGTCGTCAAGTACTGCATCGCCAACTATTCGTTCGAGAGCTTCGAGATCGCATCCTACCGCTGCAACATCGCCGCGGCCGAGGATGTCGGCGACAT